>CAZMHC010000122.1:0-9145 GCA_964565955.1 uncultured Occallatibacter sp. | reverse complement strand
ATCTGCTGGTGGCCGCAAGCGGCGGCGATGCGCCCGACGGCTTCGTAATGCCCGATCTGACCGGGTTGCCGGTAGTAAGCGCGCAGGCGGAACTGGCCGCTGTGGGCATCCAGACCGCGCCGCCGACGTACGTGGAGATGCCGGTGGCTCCAGTCGGCAACGAAGGCTCCTTGCCAAAGCCTCCGGTCAAGCCGGGCGCGGTGACGGCGCAACAGCCGCCCGCCGGAGCGCGCGTGGAGCAGAGCACATTAGTCAAGCTGACGGCGGCGAAGTGAGTTTGGGAGGCTGGGGTTGCCTGCGTTCGAGATGACGGCGGGAAAATAAAGAACGAGACGGCGTGAAGAACTCGCGATTTCGCTGAATTCGGCGCGGTTTTCATGCTTTCGCGCGGCATTGAGCCGTTATCCAGCCATAGGCATCAGCTTGAGCGCCAGGCCCTCGCCGCCGGGGAGCGACTCGACGGTCACGGCGGTCAGGTCTTGGATGAGGAAGTGGGCGGCCCGCAGCGATTCGATGGGATGTGAGAAGGGGGTTGCCACCACGGTGCAACCGGCGGCTCGACCAGCCCTTGCGCCGGAGGACGAGTCCTCGAAGACCACGCACTGCTGGGGCGGCAAGCCGAGCAGCGCGGCTCCGGCAAGGAACGGCGCGGGGCTGGGCTTGCCTTCGGTCACGCTGTCCGCGGTGACGAGCCGCGCGGGGACGGGAACGCCAGCGGCGGCTAGACGCACTCGAGCAAGCCGGTCGGTGGCGCTGGTTACCACCGTCCAACTGCCGCCGGGAAGCGCCATGAGCAGATGCAGTGCGCCGGGTAGGACGGCAATCCCTTCCGTATCCGCAACTTCCAGGTCTTCGACGATCTTGTTCTCGGCTTCGCTGTCCAGGTCCGGGCGGAGCTTGGCGACGGTCTCGATGCTGCGGCAGCCGTGCGCAGTCTTGCAGGCATAAGCAGGATCGATGCCGCGCAGATTGGCCCATTGCGTCCAACTGCGCTCAACCGAGCCGAGCGAAGAGATGAGAATGCCGTCCATGTCGAAGAGAATGCCCTTGCAGAGGATGCGCACAGGGGTAGAAACGAAGGATAAAGGCATATTTCGATTGTAATGGAGAACCGCTTTATCGCTTGGCCCGCGCTTCACCGGGCGCGGCAAATGCGACTTTGGGAGGCGCGCCGAAGGTGATCGCGGCCTCGATTTTTGCATCGCGACCGCTGCGCCGGAGTAGATTCTTCTGGAGGGTGAGAGCGCCGTCGGCGATCTTCGCGTCGCCGGTCCAGCGGTCGAAGCGGCCGAGCGCAGCGGGGACGGAACCGGCAACCGCCCCGTGCCGCCACTCGAAGTGGAGATTGCCTTTGGCGGAGGCGGCCAACTCCTTTTCCGTGAAGCCGGCTAGGTCGATCTTCCCGTGGGCATCGAAGCCGCCGCTCGACCAGCGCTCGCCGAGCAACTGGCCGACCGCCGGTGTGCTGAGCTTATCGAACTGCGCTTCGAGAACGTAGGAGGGCTTGCTACGGTCGGTCCCCACGGCTTGGAAGGCGCCGGTTCCATGCACTTGGCCGCCCAGCAGGCCGGCATCGAGCGCCGTGATCTCGGCGCCGTTATTGAGGATGCGGACGGTTGCCGCGACCTCCCGCAATGAGACCGGGCCGAGAAGAAGCGATTCCGCTGTAACCGTGCCCTCCAGCCGGGGCCAGGGCGGTGACGAGGACGGGCGCAGACGTTCGAGCAGCGAGGCAAGAAGGGTACTGCGCGCCTGTGCGCCGAGAACCGCCGATTGCAGCGTGGCCGAGTCCAGAGCGCCGAATGCGATGTGAAATTTGGGCGGACAGGCGTCTGCCGCATCGCAGGGGGGCTGCAAAGTCAGGCTGGCTATGCCTTTGACCGGACCGTAGGTGAACTCGACGGTATCCCAGCGGGTCTCGCCGCCCAGGTGGAGAGTGGCCTGGGAGATTTCGACGTGGTTGGCCAGAAAATCGGCCTTCCAGTTTGCATTGCGCAGGGTCACGGTTCCGGATAGGCTGTCCGCGAAGGGTGCAGCGCCCGCTATCGGAGTCTCCGGCGCAGCGGTGGGGCCGGCGGAGGGAAGGGCGTTGACGGGGAGCTTTTCAGCCGGCCGCCAGGGGCCTGCGGCGGTCAGGTCTACGGAGATCGGATCGCCGGCAACGGCATCCAGGGCCGACGCGTCAGGCAGGCCGGCCACCCGCGCCAGCTCCCTGGCCCGCGCAATGGAGGCTTGGCCGTGCGCCGTCAAAAGATAGCCGGAGAGCGACAAACTGGTATGAATGACGAGCGGAGCGGTGCCTCCGGCAGGAAAAGTTACCGCAGTTGCAATCTGCCGCGACTGGATGCCGTCCGCATCCGGGCCTGGTGACGGCATCGGCTCAAAAACAACTTTGGGAATGCGAATCGGTTCGGTCAAACTAGCGCCGCTCAGTTGAAAACCCTCGACGGTAAAGCTGCCGGTCAGCGGATTGGCCGGAGCCGGAGGCCCTTTGCCGGGGTGTTTCTTGAGCCAGGATGGAATTGGAGTAGGGTATTGTTCGGCGAATCTTTCCGGCGCAGTGGCCGCATAGCTGATTGTGCCGCTGATGGAGCCTTTGGCCTCGAGGCTGGGATTCAGGTTTCCGCGAACGGTGCGCAGGGCATCGAGACCAGCCTGCGCTGGAACCCGATCCAACGCGACGGAAAAACGAGGCAAGCCTTCGGAGTCGGGCCAATCGCCGGTGAAGCGGATACGGCCGCTGCCGAGCGGAGAGTCGCAGAGCAGGTTTTCCGCGGCGCGGCTGGAAAAGTGATAGACGAAAGCGCAGTTGGCATCGAAGTCCAGAGGCGTTGCGGGGGCAAACTCGGCGCGATGCACGCCTTTTGCGCGCAGCCGAGTGGCGATGTGCGCCGCCTCGGCAGTGCCTTCCATCTTCAGTTCGCCGTTCAGATCGCCGCGCCATCCGGCATCGGAGCCGAGGATCAGTCGGGTCAACTGGCCTAGCTGCGCATCCTTCCATTCGAGGTCCAGGCGCAGGGGCATCTCGCGTAGGTGGGCGGCTCGCTGGAGATAGGCATCGAGACGCACCACGCCGGTATCGGCCTGCGCCAGGCTGAGGTCGGTGCGGGCTGGCTGGCCGCGCAGTTGAATGCGCCATTCTCCTCCATTCTCTTGGCGGAGCGATACGTCGGTCTCCACCAGGGAAAACGGCAGCTTCTCCACTCCGCTCTTGACGTTGATGCGGGAGTTGGTCGCCTCCAGATAGGGCAGCTGCGGGGGCGATTTCGAGCCGCCGCGGACCGTGGTGGCGGCGGTGTGGAAGAGCGAATCGAGATTCCAGTGGCCGCCTTCGGTGCGCACCAGGTTCAGGCTGGCCTCGTCCACGCTGATGCTGCCTATCTCCAGCCGCCCGCGCCACAACGGGAGCAGTCGAATCGAAGCGGTGACCGAATTGGCGTGGAGTAGCGGCTCGGCGCCGTAGGCCGAGTCTTCCTCGACTGTCAGGTCGGTGAGCACAAAGCCGGGCTGGGGCAGCAGGCGCGCTTCCACTGAGGAAAGGCGCACCGGGCGGCCCAGCGAAGCGGAAATCAATTGGACGATGCGGCTTTTGTAGCGGCTCACGCTCACCAAGGGAGGGACGATCAGGAGAACCAGAAGGACCGCTGCCAACGCCACGGCAAGCCACAGTCTCTTGCGCTTGCTTTGCCGGCCTTGCAAGTCATCGGTCATGGTCTTCTACGATATTACTCGCAGCCCGAGTGAACTCAGCGCACGATGTGCATGGTCCGCGTCCAGCGCGTATCTGTAAAAAAGTTCAGCGCCACGTGCCCCATCCAGGCCAGGGCACGGCCAATGCCCGGCTCCTCGATCTGGCCATCGGGAGTCTTGAACGACCAGTAGTTGAAGAGCGGACGGCCGACGATGTTTTCCCTGGGAACGAAGCCCCAATAGCGCGAATCGAGGCTATTGTGGCGGTGGTCGCCCATCATGAAGTAATGGCCGGGAGGAACCACTAAATCTCCATCTTCGAGATGATTGGGAAAATCGACGGCCCATGCCTCGGTGGCGTTGGGCACCTCCTGCGCGGGCGGAACGGAAGGAAACTCGTCGAGGAACTCCTGATGGTTTTCCGGGGTTGTGGCTTCGGCGTGCGGCTGATTTTGAGCCACGCCGTTGATGTAGACTATGCCGTTGCGCAGATGCAGACGGTCGCCGGGCAGGCCGATCAGCCGTTTCACCAGGATAAGGTACTGCGGGTTCCCCTCCGCATCCAGGTCCGGGACCGGCTTCAGAAAGACCGCAATATCGTTGCGCCTCGGCTCGCGGTAGCGGATCAGCGGCATCCATTTGGCAGGCGGAGCCAGGGTGATCCGGTCGACCACCAGGTGATCGCCCACCAGCAGCGTCTTCTCCATCGAACCGGAGGGGATGACGAAGTTCTGCCCGAGAAAAGTGAGTATGAACAAGCCGATGACCAGCACCGAGCATATGCTGGCAAAGGCCTCGAAGGGGGTTTCCTCGACTCGGTCCTGCACGGCGACTTTGTTATGAAGAGGAGGGGAATCCACATGGGCCTCGGATGGCGTCTTGGGCGCGGGCGTGTTTTTATCGGTCATCCTGTCGCTCATTGCGGAATTACGAAATGGCTCATGCCGAGGTTCCCTAACGCACCACGCGGAAGATGCGCTTCCAACGCGCAAATCCGGTGAGCATGGCCGAAATCTGCCTTTCGTTTCCGAGTCTATCATCCGGTGCCTGTAGCGGATCGGTCGCGGAGGGGCGAGCGATGGAGAAGTAGATGAGCAGAGGGCTGGCCACGATGGCCGAGCGCGGCACGAAGCCCCAGAAACGCGAATCGATGCTGTGATTGCGGTTGTCGCCGAGCACGAAATACTGGCCCGCGGGGACTGTCAGATCGCCGTCGCGGGTGAGTCCTCGCATCTGTTTCCACCAGTCGGGGTCGACCTGCGGATCGGTATAGAGGTGGGCGGGAAAATTGTCGCGCAAGGGATCGGGTTGGACCGGCTCGAAGGCCGCGTAGGGTTCGTCCTGGGCGATGCCGTTGACGATCAGCCGCCCATCCTCGATGCGCAGCCGGTCGCCGGGGATAGCGACGACGCGCTTGACCAGATACGGCGGCCGCGAATGGTGAAAGACGACAATATCGCCGCGCGCTACCTCGCGGTAGGGCAGAATCCACCGGCTCAGGCTCCCGGCCGGGGCGAAGACCTGCTTGTTGAAGAGCAGAAAATCTCCTCTCAGCAGGGTGCGCTCCATGCTCTCCGAGGGAATGAGGAAAGGTTGCAGCACAAAGGCGAGCAGAAACAGCGCCACCACCACCGTCCGCAACAGCGAGGCGCAGGCCTCAGGCAGACTGGGTAGAAGGAACCGCCGCGCCCCACTGTTCGGCGGGCCGGGGTTCGGGGCTTGGTTGCTCACGGTTGAGATGGTTCCTCCTCGTCCGCGGAGGGATTCGATGCCGGTCCGCGGAGGGGGTGCGCGCTGGGCAAATCGGCTTCCGAGGCTCCGGTCATTGCCGTCGACGATGTCAACCGCTCAAGCGCACGGCGCGCGGCATCCTGCTCGGCGTGCTTCTTGGTGCTTCCCATACCGCGCGCCAACGGCTTTCCCGGCCCGTCCCCGGCGGATTTTAGACGGACCTCGACCAGAAACCGCTTGTGGTGGTCGGGACCGCTCTCGCTTTTGACGCGATAGACCGGGGTTCCCGCTTTGCTTGCCTGCAAGTGCTCCTGAAGCGCCGATTTGTAGTTGCCAAGCGCCGCCCCGGAGCGCAACTCCTCGGCCAGTTGCTCGGCGGCCTCGCCCATCACCTGGCGGCGGGCAAAGGCTCTGACCGGCTCCAGGCCGCCGTCCAGAAAGAGCGCGCCCAGCACCGCCTCCATGGCATTCGAAAGCACGGTGCTCTTGCGCCGCAAGCCGGAACGATCCTCCCCGCTGCTGAGGCGCAGGTGACTGCCCAACCCGATTGCATGGGCTACCTCCGCCATGTGTTGGCGGCTCACCAACTGGGATCGAACCCGCGTCAACTCGCCCTCTTGCCACTCCGCGTGCAGCAGAAACAGGGCCTCGGCCACCACCAGGCCGAGCACCGCGTCGCCCAGAAATTCCAGCCGTTCGTTATCGCCCGCTCTCCCATCCCTGCCGCTCCCCTGCGCCTTTTCATTGGCCGCCCGCTCATTCGCCAGGGACCGGTGCGTCAGCGCGCGCATCAACAGTTCGGGTCGGGCAAAGCCATGCCCGAGCGCGGCTTCCAGTTCGGCTATTTGGGCTTCCACGCGCGGTTCGATCCGTTTGCACCTCTCGATCCATTTTAGGGGAACCGGGCAGAAAAACTCTGAGCGCGGAAGACAAGAGAATTTCACGGCGTGAAAAGATGTGGAAAATTCTCGACCGCGGCTTCGCTCACGATCGCATCTTCTACCCCATCGGCAAAGGCGGTGTGCAAGAAGCCGGCGACCTAAAATGCGAATCCGCCCACGATCGCGTAAGTGGGAACTCCGTTTTTCCATGCAATGCTGATGCCGCCCAGAACCTTTGTCGGCGCCTTCGGGCGGGCCACGAAGATTCCCATCCCGCCTTCGGAGTAGCGGCCCGCGTGAGCCGCATTCCACCGGGTAAACAGGTCGAAGTCGATCCATGAGGCCTGTTTGGGTATCGCCACGGCGTCCGTATAGACAGGCGCCCAAACTTGTTCCTGGTAGGCTCCCAGATAACCTGTCTTTTGCGTCTCCACGTAGTAAGGAGTTATGCTCGCTCCGGATTCCGGCACTGGCGTCGCAATAGTGACTTGAGTCAATCGACTTACATTGTTGGCCCCTTGAACGCCTGCCGCCGCGCCCAAAATCAATCCCACGCCATTGTCGCCTTTGACGTTGAGGAGGGTGTTATACGAGGGCAGGATGCGATAGCCGTCGAAGTTCCGCTTGACCGGCTCGGCGGAGGCGTTGGCGATCGTCGTGAAGGTCGATCGGGTATAGGTGAACGAGACCAGCGCCCAATCGTCGCGCAAGTGAGAATGGGGAGTCATGGTTAGAATGTTTGCGAACGGCGAGTGATAGCCGATTGAGGCTGTCCCGCCGAAGGCCGGAGGGGTGCTGCCTTTCTGGAATACCTGATTCGACAAGCTGCTGGACGGCTTTCCAGTAACGTCGAAACCGTATTCCAGCGATTTGCCGGCCCCTTCATGCAGATAACCGGCATTGAAACTGGCGTCGCTCACGTTGAAGATCAGGCTTGCCTTGGCGTTGCTCAAAAATATGCTCGAGTTGCCGTCGGCCGATTGATATGCGGAGGTCTGCGCCCATGCGGCAGTGGACAATCCCGCCGCAACCGCGATCGCAAAAAGAAACTTCATAGAACCGCCTCCGCGCTCTTCAGGGCGACCTTGTCGGCAAAGATGGAAAGCATACTCGGCGGAATTTTGCCTTCATGCTTGAAATCCGTAGCTGCCGCCCCTTCAGGAGTCGGCGGAGAGAATTTTATCTCCAGGGTCCACGGAGCCGATGCAATCCCGACCGCGCGAAACTCGATGGGGACGTTATTCGGCAGGTCCAGTTGCGCGCTACCGACCCATGCGCCCTCCGCATCGCGTTCCATCTTCACTGCCATTCCATCTATCTTCAAGGAGACGTTTGTCGGTGCGCTGGTCACCGAAGCCGATGCTTCATATTCCGCCATGCCCAGTCCTTTCGGTTGAACGCCATAAATTTGGAGCCGAATCGCAATGGCCAGGTTACCTGACTTATGGAAGGAAATGGCCGAACGCGCCCGGCTCCTTTCGGAATAGTTGTTATAGCATCCGGCAAGTCTTCCCAGCAACCTCGAGAACAATTATGGATTGAAGTCAGTTCTATTCATGGATCGACCGATCTCTCCGCGCTTGCCGCGATCGGTTCCGTTGCCGCTGGGCTTCCGCCCCGGACCGCATCGAAGGTAGCCGAGAGATGCGCCCGGCACCGAGCGGGTTGACCCGAAAATTCTGCGTTACAGACGCCAGCGCGCCTTCGGCTTCCGCACCGTCTGCGAGTTCCGCCATTCCTGCACATCCGCAATATCTTTCCGACAACGGCTGCTTCAATGTTGCAGTGCTACGATCTGTTTCCTCATTCGTTGCAGCGACATTGCTTCTTTTTTCTCGCCCACTCCAGCGATTTTTTCGTCGCCCGATCGCGTAAAATCTTCGCCTGGACGAATGAGACTGTCGATGTGATTCGGAAGCGCTGAAGCTCCAACATGAGGACTTACGCGCAAACTGTCCAGACTGATCTTCCATGAGTCGCGCTCTTTTTTGAGGTGAAATGTTCCATTGGATAAGGACGGGGACGTTGATCGGAGGAAATGCTTGAATTCTTCGTCGACGGCGCCTAACACTTTATAGGAGACATCTACGCGCACTCCGTCCGCTTCATTTGAAACGCTCGCAACCTTGAACGATTCGACCAAGACAACAGGACTCTGAGGAGGTTCGCCGTTGTCCAAAGCGAGTTTGCAGATTGGGCTATCCGCGCCTGAGTGCAAGAGCGCGCCGGAGAAATCGAGCTGGCAGTACTGCGCAACTATGTCGCCTGGCTCAACCGCCGTGGCCGGAATCGCCAGTGGCAGGATCATGGCTAACAGCGCGAATGGCTTGAAGATCAATGGGGCGTATCTTAATATCGTCAGGCGGCGGAGCGTGGGTGCAAGGTCAACAAAGCAGATTTCGGCGGGCTGTGAACCCGCCGAAACTTACCCCTTGGCGATCTTGCCGCTCTTGATGCAGCTGGTGCAGACCCTGATCCGCTTCGATGCGCCGTTGACCAGCGCCTTGACCGCCTGCAGGTTCACGCTCCAGCGGCGGCGGGTGACATTGTGCGCGTGAGAGATGTTGTTGCCGAACTGCGGGCCTTTCCCGCAGATATCGCATACCTGTGCCATGACGTTTCGCTCCAGACTTTCGTGTTTCGTGCCGCCAGCCTAATCCTTGCTAACGCCGGTTCACGCGCGCTCTTATGAGGACAGTCTGCCGGGGCATCCAGCGGAGCCCATGAAGACGCACGTTCCCCGAATTGCCGAATTTCCAGTATACGCGGAATAGCCCTCCGAGCCAAGCGCGACTCTTTTCCAATACAAGATGAGCCTGAAGAGGGGAGCTGATTCCAACACA
>CAZMHC010000121.1:0-9191 GCA_964565955.1 uncultured Occallatibacter sp. | reverse complement strand
CTTACACGGCTACTTACGTCTCCGGCGGCTGCACTTACACGCAGACCTTCACCGTAACCGACTGAACGGCCAACCGGCCCAGGTTTCGCTTTGGGACCTGGGCCGGTTGTCCGCGCAAGCCCGCAACGAAGAGACCGCGGCACCTTGTACACTGAGAAGTTCCACTCTATCCGTTCGCTCGCAGGAGGCGCTTATGGCATCGATCGTTCTTCCGGCAGTGCCGTCCGAGTCGCGGGCGGGGCGGTTTGGCGTTTATGGCGGACGGTATGTGCCTGAGACGCTGATGGCGGCGCTGCTCGAACTGGAGCGCGAGTACGACGCGGCCAAGGCTGACGCGGCGTTTCAGGCGGAGTTGGCGGGATTGCTGGCCGACTTTGCTGGCCGGCCTACGCCGCTCTACTTTTGCAAGCGGCTGACCGAACAGTTGGGCGGGGCCAAGATGTATCTGAAGCGCGAAGACCTGCTCCATACCGGCGCGCACAAGATCAACAACGCGCTGGGGCAGGCGCTTTTGGCGCGGCGGATGGGCAAGAAGCGGATCATCGCCGAGACCGGCGCGGGCCAGCACGGCGTGGCTACAGCGACCGTTTGCGCGCTGTTGGGCATGGAGTGCGCGGTCTACATGGGCGATGTGGATATGGCGCGGCAGGAGTTGAACGTGCTGCGGATGCGGCTGCTTGGCGCGGAGGTGCGGGGGGTTTCGTCCGGCTCGAAGACGCTCAAGGACGCCATCAGCGAGGCCATGCGCGACTGGGTCACCAACGTGCGGACGACTTATTATCTGCTGGGCAGCGCGCTGGGGGCGCATCCCTATCCGACCATGGTGCGCGACTTTCACCGCTGCATCAGCCGGGAGATGAAGCGGCAGATACTCGAAAAAGAAGGAAGGCTGCCGACGGCGGTGATTGCCTGTGTGGGCGGCGGGTCGAATGCGATAGGGGCCTTCTACGAGTTCATTCCCGACCCTCAAGTCCGGCTGATCGGCGTGGAGGCGGGCGGCTGCGGGACGGCGCTGGGCCAGCACGCGGCGCGCTTTCGGGGCGGGGAGCCGGGGGTATTGCAAGGGACGTTTTCTTACGTTTTGCAGGATGAGAACGGGCAGATTGCGGCCACGCACTCGGTTTCCGCGGGACTGGATTATGCTTCGATCGGGCCGGAGCACGCCATGCTGCACGATTCGGGGCGGGCGGAGTACGTTTCGCAGGACGATGCGGCGGCTCTGGACGCGGTGGTGAAACTGGCGCGGACGGAGGGGATTTTGCCGGCGCTCGAAAGCGCCCATGCGGTGGCCGAGGCTCTGCGACTTGCTCCCACGCTCAGCGCCCGTGACATACTGGTAGTGAACCTCTCCGGGCGCGGCGACAAGGATATGGGTATCCTTGCTCGAGAGTTGAAGATTCAGGGAGCCTGATTTTCCATGCCGATACGTTTCGATCGCAAACCCGGACTGGTCGTATATCTTACGGCCGGCGACCCAAGCCTCGATGCCACGCGCGAGATTGCCATTGCTGCCATCGACGCGGGCGCGGACGTGATCGAGCTGGGAGTGCCGTTCAGCGATCCGCTGGCCGACGGGCCGGTGATTCAGCGGGCCATGGAGCGGGCGGTGGCGCGGGGAACCAGTTTGCGCGACGTGCTCAAGCTGGCGGCGGAGATTCGCGCCCAGCGGGCCAATGCGGGACTGGTGATCTTCAGCTATCTGAATCCGATCTTGCGCTACGGCCTGCATAAGTTTGCCGACGACTCGAAGGCTGCGGGAGCGGACGGCGTTCTTGCGACCGACCTGATCGTCGAGGAGGCGGGCGAATATCTCAAGGAAATGGCCCGCGTTGGACTTGCGCCGATCTTTCTGGCCGCGCCCACCAGTCCCGACGAGCGGCTGGAGGCCATCGCCGCGCATTGCAAAGGATTTATTTACGCTATCTCGCGGGTGGGCATTACCGGCAAGCAGCAGAGCATGACCTCCGACGCGGCGTCTCTGGTGGCGCGCATTCGGCGATGGAGCAAGCTGCCGGTGGCCGTGGGGTTCGGCATCTCGAATAGCGAACACGTCGCTCAGGTGACGGGGTTCGCGGATGCCGCGGTCGTCGGCAGCGCCATCGTCGAGATGATCGAAGGCTCGACGGCGGAGACGGCGCCCGGCGCGGTGGCTCGATTTATCATGGGCCTGCGCGCGCATGAAGCGGCGCTGGCCCGGTAAAATAGACCCCTGACGGCGGTGAAAACGCCGTATGATTTCAGTTACAACTCTTGCTCCAGCGCACCCGGCTATGGGAATCGAGCGGGCGCGCGGCAGCGCAATACGAGGATGGAATGACGCTTGAGGAATTGCGAGACCACATTGATGTTCTGGACCGCCAGCTCGTCGCGCTGTTGAGCGAGCGGGCGCGCGCCGCGCTTGAGATCGGCCAACTGAAGGTCGCCACCGCCCTGCCGGTTTACGAGCCGGCGCGCGAGAAGGTGATCTACGCCAACATTCGCGCGGTCAACAAAGGTCCCTTGCCGGACATCGAACTGACGCATATCTACGAGCGCATCATCGACGTGATGCGGACCCTGCAAAGGGACGAGTTGGCATCGCAGAGGAACGCCCAGGCGCATCAGCCGGGCCACGGCACGGGCGCAGCGGCGCTTGAGACAGGGAACCAGTGATGATCGTAGCTATGCAGGAGAAGGCCACCGATGAGCAGATCGATGCGGTCATCGGGGCCATGGTGGAAGCTGGAGTCAATGTTCATCGAACCACAGGCGCAACCCAGTCGATACTGGCCGGCGTCGGACCCACAGCCAATCTGGATATAGGGAAGTTCGAGGTGCTGCCGGGAGTGCTTTACGTGCACCGCATCAGTTCCCCTTACAAGCTGGCCGGACGCGCGTTCCGGCCTGAAGGAACAGTGGTCGAGTTTCGCAACGGCGCCAAGATCGGCGGCGAACGGGTAGCGGTCATCGCCGGACCGTGTTCCATCGAGAGCCGCGAACAGATGTTCGCCATCGCCAAGTGCGTGAAGGAGGCGGGCGCGCAGTTCTTGCGCGGCGGCGCCTTCAAGCCGCGCAGTTCGCCCTACGCCTTTCAGGGCATGGGCATTCCCGGCCTCAAGCTGATGCACGAGGCGGCCGCGGAATATGGCCTGCTGACGGTCAGCGAGGTCATGGAAATCGCGCAGATCGAACCGATGCTGCCCTATACCGATTGCTTCCAGGTGGGCGCGCGCAATATGCAGAACTTCAACCTGCTGCGCGAGTTGGGCAAGGCGCGCAAGCCGGTGCTGCTCAAGCGCGGTCTGGCGGGGACCGTCGAGGAGTTGCTCCTGTCGAGTGAGTACATCATGGCGGGCGGCAACTATGAAGTGATCCTCTGCGAGCGCGGCATCCGCACCTTCGAGACCACCACGCGCAACACCATGGACCTGGCGGCGATCCCTGTGGTGCATAAGCTCTCGCATCTGCCCATCATCGGCGACCCCTCGCACGGCACGGGGCGGCGGGATATGGTGGCTCCGCTAGCCAGAGCCTGCGTGGCCGCCGGCGCGGACGCGATTCTGGTGGAGATTCACCCCAACGCCGACAAGGCCGCCTCGGACGCCGCGCAGACCCTCTACTTCGATCAGTTCGAGAAGATGATGGTTGAGTTGCGGGCGGTGGCGAAAGCGGTGGGGCGGTCGCTGTAGACGGAGTTCGACGCACTCGTGCTCTGTGGTTTCCCACCCTTGAATCGAAGAACGATTCAAGGGTGGGGCACACGGCAGACCGCGATTGATAAATTTCTCACCCCAACGCAGAATGGTTGAGAGAGGCTTCCCGATGGCTTACGCCCAGACCAAACAGCGCGCCCACGAACTCATCGAGCGCATGGCTCCCGGACAGATTTTCGCCGTCGTCACCGTGATGGAAACAATGCTCGACCCGGTGGACCGCGCCATTGCCAACGCGCCCCTTGAGGACGAAGAAATCAGCGAGGAAGAGACCCGCGCCGTCGCCGCTTCCAAAGCGTGGATGGCCGAGCATCCTGGCCAGGGCATCGCCTTCGAGGAACTGCTTTCCGAGTTCGGAGTCACCGTCGAAGAGCTCCGCCACAGCCAGGACGCCGCTTGAAAAAGATCGTCATCACCCCGCAAGCCAAGGCGGATGTGCGCCGCATTGACCGCGAGGCCGCCATGCGTATCCTCGCCGCGCTGGATCGCTTTGCCCGAACCTCCGAGGGCGACATCAAAAAGCTGCAAGGAGACTCCGGCGAACTCCGCCTCCGCGTCGGCGATTACCGCGTCCGATTCACCGAGGAACCGCCCGGAACCATCCTCATCCTCGCCGTCGGCCACCGCCGCGGGGTCTATCGATGAGGCACCTGCGAGAACTGGCGGTTCAGGCAGCGGCCTTCGGCACGAAGAGCGGACGGCTGCGGCGCGATTCCATGGAACGGAATACGGAGATGCGTGTCGTCCGCCGATGAGCAGGGAGTAGGAAAGCTGAATCCCAGGTCTCAAGGGCGAGACCTGGGGCATCCGGTACTTTCAACAACTTACAGCGCAGCAGATGGCATGATGTACAGTGTTTTCGATGTAATGCAGTGTGAACGGCACGGGAATGGCACGGGCCATACAGCGCGGGTGGTTAGCGCCGGGGTGATTTTGGAAATGGGTTTCTCTTCCTTGCTGGAGGGCGTGGTGACTTGGCCGGGTAGTGGAGAGTTGGATGCAACGGGCCGCCCCTTGGTCCGTCCATGTGAGGCTTACGAATTGCCCCAACGTGCGCTCCACACTCGCAGCGTAGCAAGCCCTCCAGCGTGTCCAGAGTGCCGTCCTGTTCGGCCTCTTGCGCTTTCACTTGGCTTTCGGATGTAAGCCTCATGTAGCAATGATCCATGTCAGTTAGTGTAACGCTGATAGGCCGGGCGGGTGGCCCCGATCTTCACTGGCATTCTTCTAACACAGTAGTATTAGGTGACACAACGAGCATAGTACCGCTTGCGGAATTTTCAAGACTGATGCAGGCCATCCTGCGCGGACTGGCTCCAATATGCCATCCAGACAGGAATCCTGGTCTTGCACAGCCCTTCGCTGTATGCTCGACTCATGGTGCGCTTCACGGTGCTAGGCAGGTGGCCCAGTCATCAAAATCATATGTCTTATGAGAAGCTGTGCCCCGTTCATCGCAGTTTCATCGCGATGAGCGGGCGTTGGGTTCGCGTCCCACTCATCGCGATAGAGCCGCGATAAATAGGGCACAGTCTTCCAACTGGCAAGCGGTAACAGGAGAGGGAATCGATGCCTGGGCAACCTGTCGACTGAGGGATATGGAAATGCGGCTGGTTGCGGCCATTATTATCTCGCATCGTGAACAGTGATCTCATCTTCCTGTGACTTCAATCACCCTCCCCTTCATCTTCCGGCTGATAGGCTTAATATGGCAGCTTGCCTTTCTGAAAGGTTTCTCTCCATGTCGTCTTTGCCCGTACTGGTTTTGAACAGCGGTTCATCTTCCATCAAGTTTTCCGTCTACGAGGCCGGCGACGGCCAGCGCGACAAGCTCCACGAGGGCGCAGTTGATGGCATCGGCACCGACCAGGGAAAGTTCTGGATCAAGGACGCGTCCGGCAAGAAGCTGGTCGATCGCACTCCGGCTCTGCCCAACCGCTCGGTTGCCTTTCAACTGGTCGCCGACGCGCTTCACTCCGGCGATTTTCCAGTTCCCGCGGCCATCGGCCATCGCATGGTCTGCGGCGGACCCACGGTGCAGCACAACCAGCTCATTACCCCTGAACTGATCGACGAGATGGAGCGTTACACGGCCTTCGCGCCGCTGCACACGCCCATCGCCGTCTATATCATGCGCGAGTCTTTGCGCCTCTTCCCCAGCGTTCCCAACTTCGTCTGCCTGGATACTTACTTCCATCGCACCATGCCCGAAGTCGTTACTCATTTGCCCATCCCCGCGGAGTATTCCGCGATGGGCGTGCGCCGCTACGGCTACCACGGCATCTCTTATGAGTCGATCGTTTTCCAGTTGCAGCCCAACGTCCCGGAGAAGCTCATCGTCGCCCATCTCGGCAACGGCGCCTCCATCTCCGCCATCCGCAACGGCCAGTGCCTCGATACCTCCATGGGCCTCACGCCCACCGGCGGCATCATCAGCGGCTCGCGCACCGGCGACATCGATCCCGGTGTGCTGCTATTTATCTTGCGCAAGATCGCCGAGACGGCCGAGAGCGCCACCGCAGCCGCGGATCGGCTCGAAGTGGTCGCCAGCAAGAAGTCCGGCCTGCTCGGCGTCAGCGAGCTCTCCAACGATATGCGCGACCTGCGCGAGGCCATAAAGGCCGGCAACGCCAAGGCGCGCCTCGCCGTGGACAAGTTTTGCTGGACCATCGCCAAGTGGATCGGCAGTTATGTTGCCGAGTTGAACGGCCTGGATATGCTGGTATTTACCGGCGGCATCGGCGAAAACGACATCGCCGCCCGCGCCGAAATCTGCGCCGGACTGGGCGCTCTGGGCATCGTCCTCGACACGTCCCGCAACAACGTCCGAGGAAAGGCCACTATCTCCGCCGGCAACTCGACGGTAACAGTTTGCGTCATTCCTCCCGCCGAGGACCTCATCATTGTCAACCACGTGGCGCGGCTGCTGAGGGAGTAGCTCGCGATTTGCATTTGCGAATTGCCGTTGGGCGGTTGGCTTGTCTCCCATGGAGGCTGAATCCAACCGCGCCGCATCTGCCTGACCCGCATTTATCTCAAAGTTGCCGGTCAGCGGAATGTGGGAGCGGCTGGCCGGTTTTTCCAGGGTCTCTCCCCCGCCAAGGGTTCGCAAGCGCCGCCTTACCGCTTTTTCTTGAACTTGTACTCCACCCCGGCCGAAAGGCCGAAGTTCCAGTTGTTATGGCCGCCCGATGCGGTTGTGGGGGTTGCGTAGTTGGTGCTGTAGCGGGTATAGAGCGCGTCCGGCGTGATGCGGAAGACCCACTGCGGCGAACGGTTCAGATCGATATGGCCGCCGAAGACGGCCGCCGGCGCGATCTGATTGTTGTAGAAATCGAACAAAGATGGAGAGTAGCCGAGCAGATCCTTTTGGAACTCGCCGTAGGCTCCTCCCGCCAGCACATGGGCGATCAGAGCGCCGTGCTTGTTGTGCGGCCCCAACCATTGCGGGCCGGCGACAAACATATACTGAGCCACGAACGGACCCTTGATGCTGATTCCTTCGCTGTTGGTCCCGGCGCCGCTGGAGCCTAGATAGCCGCGGCCCGATCCTTCCACCGCCCAGTGCTTGCTGAACCAGTACGATCCGGAGAGATCGAGGCCGCCCAGGTTGGCCCCGTGCAGCAGGGCCGGACCGGCCATGATATGGCCGTAGGCCGCGCCCAGCGAGGCGTCGAAACGGTTGTCGTAGCGCACGTTGGCAAGCGGATCGACGGCGATGTAGGTGCCGTTGCCGGCGGTCGGCGAGGCGGTGCTCTGTGCGGACAAGCCGGTTCCGGCATCGAGAGTCAACACGGAGACGGCGGCGAAAAAAGCGAAAAATCTTGCTTGGAGACGCATTGTTAACAGCTTACAGGACCGCCCCGACCTCGGACAATGCGACCCGACGTTTACGGGTCGCAACGCTCTGCCCAACGCGCCCATAGCAGGTAACGCAAAGTCTTCACCGTTTCCACGGACGCGGAGCCGGGATCGTAAGCCGCCGATTCAGGTGTAAGCGGCGGGGCTGCGTGTGTGCGCCACTCCAGCGGCAGGCGGCTGAAGATCATGCCGGCGCGTGGCAGGTGGCTGGCGCTGGAAACCACCTCAGCCGAGCGCCAGCCGTGGGCCTTCATGATCCGTACCGAGTAGCAGGCGTTCTGGATTGTGTCCCTGGCTTCGGTTTCCTCGAAGATAGCCGATGACGGAATCCCTTGCGCCTCGGCAGTCCGCGCCATGACCCGCGCCTCCACGAACCGGTTGCCTGCCGCTCCTCCGGAGACAATGACTCGCGCGGCCACGCCTCGCTCGTATTCATGCACGGCCTCGGTGACCCGCGCCAACTGTTCGGGGCTGGGGTTGCCGTCCTTGTCCGCCGGATAACCCAATACGACGATGGCATCGAATCTAGTAAGTCCAGTGTTCGAGGCAGGGGCGAGTAGCCGCGCTACCGCGGCCCAGGCCAACAGGATAGAAACCACCGTGATTGCCGCCATCACCGCCACCCCCCGCCAGCGCAGCCTTTTGTGCGGAACGAGCGTACGCCGGTATCTCAACTTGCCCATCCGAGTTTGCCTGCGAAGTTGCTGGGGACGTACCGGAGCGTTCAATGGCGATCCTCCACCCTCCACTGTAAATGCGAGGTCCGAAGGTGCGCGATTGGAGACCTTGTCCGCATCTCTCAACTCAGGATTGCCGGCTCGTTCCAGGCGGAGAAAACAAAGGCGCTCAAAGGGTTGCGCTCACGGGGCGCGGTTTCCAGCGCAATCAATTGTTCCTGGCCTAGTGCGGCCGGCTCACCCTGGTAGCCAAGCGCTATCGCCGCTCCAAGCGCGTAATCCTCCGGTATATCGAAGGCCTTGCGGGCGAGGGCGTGGTCGAAGCCAGCCATGAAATGGGTTCTGAGGCCGAGAGAAGCGCCTTGCAGGGCGAGTGTTGCGGCGGCGGCGCCCAGATCGTGAAGGGCATAATCGTTCGGTGAGCCGTTGTGCTTGAATTTGGTGCTGGTCGCGCCCAGAATCAGCACCGGGGCCTTTCCCGCCCAGCTTCGATTCTGGTCGAAAAGCGATTCCATTATCTTCTTGTGGGTCGATGAGTTGCGTCTTCCTACCAGGAAGCGCCAGGGCTGCTCGTTATAGGATGAGGCGGCCCAACGGGCGGCTTCAAAGAGCTTACCGAGATCGGCGGCGCCTACCTCGCGGTCGGCAAAAGAGCGCGGACTCCAGCGCTGGAGTACGGTCGGCAACAGGCCATCGACTGCGGGGGCTTGCTTCAAGTTGTCGACTTCAATGGCGGATAGGGTCACGGGAAACTCCCCTGGAATCGGTCAACTGCGTATCTTCGATTCGAGGAGCGGTGGGAAAGATTCCGCTTGGCGTTGAAAATGTCGATGCAATCTCTCGCGGGAGGGCCGAGCAGGGTGCCGGCCACCACCCCATTCCGGGAGGTGTTTATCATTGTCGTTGCAACTCGTCCCCACAAAACCATGCCCGCGGAAGCGTCCGCGGGCATGGAAGGGAT
>CAZMHC010000120.1:0-9233 GCA_964565955.1 uncultured Occallatibacter sp. | reverse complement strand
CTTCGCTAACCCTTCGCTCCCTTCAGGCTCATCCTTCAATTGGAAAAGACTGTGGGACTCTAGCGGCGGTTCAGCCCTCCCGTTCCACATGGTAATAGAAAGGCGGACCTTGCTGCTTGGCCAGGCCGCGCACGGTACGCAGAAAAGCTTGGGCCGCGTAGGAGAGCGTGGCCTGCCGGCGATGCGCCAGCCGCAGCACTCGCTTCACCTCCAGTTCGTCCACCGGCACCCGCACCAGGTCGCCGGTCTCCAGTTCGCGGACCACGGTCAGGTGAGGCACCAGCGCCACGCCGTTGCCCAGGGCCACGAATCGTTTGATAGCCTCAATGGTCGGCAGCTCGATGGCCATGTTCAACGGCGTCCGGTGGCGCTGAAAAGCCTCAATCACCTTGCGCCGCAAAGGCGAAGCGACGTTGTGAGCGACAAAAAGCTCCTTGCTCAGGTCGGCGATGGAGACGCGCGACGAAGCGGCCAGCGCATGATGCGGACTCACGATGAAGGCCAGGCTGTCCCCATAGACCGCAATGGTGCGGAACTGCGCCGGGTCGGGACGGAAAGAGATGACCCCCAGTTCAAAGGTTCGCAAGGCCAACTCATCGGGAATGCGCGAGGCCAGCATTCGATGCACGGTAACGCCAATGTGCGGAAACTCGCGCCGGAAGCGGTCGATAGCCGGCAGAAGATACATACAGGTGTACTCGTTGGCCGCCAGTTGTAGGCGGCCGCGCTCCAGGTTTTTCAGTTCGTCCAGTGCGCTGGTGGCCTCTCGTCGCAGGGCCATCAGGCGCAGCGCATAGTCGCGCAGCAGCACACCGGCCGCGGTCAGTGAGCCGTCCCGCGCCGCGCGGTCGAAGAGCTTCTCGCCCACCGAAGCTTCCAGTTTGCGAATCACCTGGCTGATGGCCGGTTGGGTGCGATGCAGGCGCACTGCCGCCTTGGAGAAGCTGCGCTCCTCGGCGACGGCCAGAAAGGTCTCAAGTTGATGCAGTTCCATCGTTTGCCGTCCACCGTCGCTTGATTATAACAATTACTTATTGTTTATAGAAATATAATAACTTTGCCTTATACAGCAATATGCGAGACACTGATTCCGTAGACAGAGGTTTCCTCCGGCAGGCGAGAGCATGAGTTCAGATCGCGTAGTCTTCTTCGACACCACTTTGCGCGACGGCGAGCAGTCGCCCGGTTGCAGCATGACCACGCAGGAAAAGCTCACCATGGCGCACGCACTTGAGGACTTGGGCGTGGACATCATCGAGGCCGGCTTCGCGATGGCCTCGGAGGGCGACTTCGCGGCCATCGCCACCATCACCCAGGCCGTCCGCAAGCCGCGCATTGCGTCGCTGGCCCGCGCCAAGACGGAAGATATCGAGATGGCCGCCCGCGCGCTGCAATTTGCCGAACGCGCCCGTATCCACATCTTTTTGGCCTCCAGCGATCTGCACCTCGAATACAAGCTCAAGATCGGCCGCCAGGAGGCACTCTATCTGACCGGCGAATCCATCCGCCTGGCGCGCACCCACGTCGGTGACGTCGAGTTCTCGCCCGAAGACGCTACTCGCTCCGACCGCGATTTTCTGGTCGAGATGGTGCGCGTGGCCATCGAGGCCGGAGCCACAACGATCAATATGCCCGACACCGTGGGCTACTCGACCCCAGAGGAGTACGGCTACCTCTTCGCCGAGGTGCGCAAGCGCATCCCGGCCATCGACGAGCAGGGCATCGTTCTCTCTTCGCACTGCCACGACGATCTCGGACTGGCCGTGGCCAACTCGCTGGCCGCCATCCAGAACGGCGCGCGTCAGGTCGAATGCACCATCAACGGCATTGGCGAGCGGGCCGGCAACGCCTCGCTTGAGGAGATTGCCGCCGCACTTTATGTGCGCGGCGACCGCTACGGAGTTTCCACTGGCATCAAGCTGGAAAATCTTTACCCAACCAGCCAGGTGCTGGGTCAGATCATCACCTTCCGCCCCTCGCCCAACAAGGCCATCGTGGGCGACAACGCTTTTGCGCACGAGTCCGGCATACATCAGCATGGAATGCTGGCCAACCCGCTCTGTTATGAGATCATGACTCCCGCGCTGGTTGGCGTCGCCAAGACCCATCTGGTGCTGGGCAAGCACTCCGGCCGCGCCGCGCTGAGAAACAGATTGGAGCAGCTCGGCTTCACGCTTACCCGTGAGGAGTTACAGCAGACTTACTATCGCTTTGTAGCTCTCGCCGACCGCAAGAAGAACATCTACGACCAGGATTTGATCGGCGTGGTGCCCGATCATATCCGCGAAAAACGCCGCGAGCCGGTCTCTGAACTGGACTGAGCCGGTTCCCGACCAATCCTGCCGGAAATCCGGTGGCAAGAAGAAACCTATACCCGAAAGACAAGGAGAGCAAGAATGAAGTTGAAAGTCCTGGTTACCCCCGGGGACGGCATCGGTCCCGAAATCACCGAACAAGCCATCGGAGTATTGCAAGATGTTGCGGTTGCCGGCGGTCACACGCTGGAGTTGAATTACAAGCGCATCGGCGGTGTGGCCATCGAGCAGGATGGAACGCCTCTACCCGCTGACACCGTTGCCGCTGCGCTTGACTCCGAGGCCGTCTTTTTAGGCGCGGTGGGCGACGACAAATTCAATTCTCTTCCTGCAAGCCAGCGGCCCGAGGCCGGTCTGCTCGCACTGCGCGCGGAGCTGGGCGGCTTCGCGAACCTGCGCCCCGTCTTTGCCTTCAAGGAGTTGACTGTCAACAGCCCGTTGCGTCCTGAGATCATCGACGGCACCGATATTATGTTCGTCCGCGAGTTGCTCGGCGGCCTCTACTACGGCCAGCCGCGCGGCTGGGACAAGGAAAAGGGCGTAGCTTTCAACACCATGATTTACAAGCGCGATGAAGTGGTCCGCGTGGCCCGCGTCGCCTTCCAGTTAGCCCAGAAGCGCCGCAAGCTGGTCACCAGCGTCGACAAGGCCAATGTGCTCGAAGTTTCGCAGCTATGGCGCGACACGGTGATAGAGGTGGCCAAGGAGTTTCCCGATGTGACGTTGGAGCACCAGTTCGTAGACGCCATGTCGATGCACCTGATGAAGCGGCCGCGCGACTTCGACGTGGTAGTTACAGAGAATACCTTCGGCGACATTCTCACCGACGAGGCTTCGGTGATCACCGGTTCGTTGGGCATGCTGCCCTCCGGGACCGTCGGCGGCAAGATCAATTTGTTTGAGCCGGCCCACGGCTCCGCGCCCAAACATGCGGGCAAGAACATTGCCAATCCGCTAGCCACTATCTTGACCGGCGCCATGCTTCTGCGCCACTCCTTCGGGCTCGATGCGGAGGCCGACGCGATCGTCAAGGCTGTTCGCAAGGTGCTGGAACAAGGCTTCCGCACACAAGACTTGGCGCGCACCAATCCCGAAGGGTTGACCGTGCTCGGAACCCGCGAGATAGGTGCGAAGGTGCGGGAGACGGTGAAGGAACTGCTCGTTCACGCGTAGGTTTCAAAAGCCAACCGGGTGCCCCACCCTGGCTGCGACCTTGGTTTCGCGGGCAGGGTAGGATATTCAAGCACCCCAACTATTGAACATGGGGAATCCGATGAGTTCCGAACCGAAGACGTTATTTGAAAAGGTCTGGGAGAATCATGTGGTGGTCGCGCCGCAAGGTGAGCCTACACTACTCTACATCGACCTGCAATTGCTGCACGAGGTCACCTCGCCGCAGGCCTTCGAGGGACTGCGTCTGGCCGGCCGCAAGGCGCGCCGCCCGGATCGATGTATCGCCACCGTGGACCACAACGTACCCACTACCATCGAAGGCCGCCTTAACATTGTCGATGAGATTGCGGCAAAGCAGATTTCCACGCTGAACAAGAACTGCGCCGAATTCGGCATCGATCTCTATGGCGTCGATTCGCCCGATCAAGGCGTCGTCCACATCATCGGCCCTGAACTGGGACTGACCAAGCCGGGGATGACCATCGTCTGCGGCGACTCGCACACAGCGACGCACGGAGCGTTTGGAGCATTGGCCTTCGGCATCGGCACCAGCGAAGTGGAGCACGTGCTGGCCACGCAGACCTTGCCGCAGTCCAAGCCCAAGAATTTCCGCATCTCTGTCGAGGGCAGGCTGCCGACGGGGGTTACCGCGAAAGATATTATCCTTGCGATTATTGGCAAGATAGGCACTGACGGTGCCACCGGCTATGTGATCGAGTACGCCGGTTCGGCGATTCGTTCGCTCTCGATGGAAGGCCGCATGACGGTTTGTAACATGAGCATCGAGGCTGGCGCGCGCGCGGGCATGATCGCTCCCGATGAAACAACCTATGCCTACCTCAAGGGCCGCCGCCATAGCCCGCAAGGCACCGCGTGGGACGAAGCCGTCGCCGAATGGAGCAAATTGCCCAGCGATCCCGGCGCGAGCTTCGACCGCGAGCTTATCATCGATGCCTCGGAACTTGTGCCGTATGTAAGTTGGGGCACCAGTCCCGGCATGGTTGCGCCCATCACTTCCGCGGTGCCCAATCCCGCCGCGACCGCCAATGAATTGGAACGCATCAATCTGCTGCGCGCCCTCGAATACATGGACCTGAAGGCCGGCACGCCGATGGAAGAGGTCGCGATCGACCGCGTCTTCATTGGCTCCTGCACCAACGGGCGCCTCGAAGATCTGCGCGCCGCGGCTCGGATCGCCGCCGGCTACAAGGTGTCACCACACGTAGGAGCGATGGTCGTTCCGGGTTCGCAGGCCGTCAAGGCAGCTGCCGAGAAGGAAGGCCTGGACCGCATCTTTATCGAGGCCGGCTTTGACTGGCGCGAGCCTGGATGCTCGATGTGCTTGGCCATGAACCCCGATATACTTTCGCCGGGCGAGCGCTGCGCCTCCACCAGCAACCGTAACTTTGAAGGCCGCCAGGGACGAGGCGGACGCACTCACCTGGTCTCGCCGGAGATGGCAGCGGCCGCAGCTATAGCAGGCCACTTCGTGGACATTCGCAACTGGAAGATCAACGAGTTTGCCGCGCTGGAGGTAAAAGCATAATGGAACCCTTTCGCACACTTACATCCGTCGCCGCGCCTCTCGATCGCACCAATGTCGATACCGACCAGATCATACCCAAGCAGTTCCTGAAGCGCATCGAGCGCACCGGCTACGGCGACTTTCTCTTCTTCGACTGGCGGCAGACGCCGACCGGCGAACCAGTCGCAGAATTTGTGCTCAACGACCTTCGCTACAAGGGCGCGCGCATACTGATCGCCGGCAAGAACTTCGCTTGCGGATCGAGCCGTGAGCATGCCGCATGGGCGCTCTCGGACTTCGGCTTCCGTGTAGTTGTCGCCCCCACCTTCGCCGACATCTTCTTCTCCAACGCCGGAAAAAACGGCATCGTTCTCGTCCGTCTCAGCGAAGAAAGTGTCGCCGAATTGCTCAATAACGCGAAGAATTCTCCCAACTATCAGCTAACAGTCTCGCTCGAAGCGCAGACGGTTACCGATGGCCGGGGATTCTCGGCAACCTTCGAGATCGACCCGTTCCGCAAGTTTTGCCTTCTTGAGGGCCTCGACGATATTGGTCTAACCTTGCGCCATCAGGCGGAGCTCGACGCATTCGAGGCTGAGCACGATCAAGCCAATTGGCTAAAGCCTAAAAACTGACCGATCTTCAACCAAGGAGCCTATCATGGACACCAACGCAGCCACGCAAGCATCGAATGCCCATCTCGCCGCACCCACCCGCCTCACCGGCGCGGAGATTGTCTGGGCCACGCTGGTGGGCGAGGGCGTCACCGACGTCTTCGGCTACCCCGGCGGCGCCATCCTGCCCGTCTATGACGCGCTGCGCAAGTTTCCCATCCATCACACCCTGGTGCGCCACGAGCAGGGCGCGGCGCACATGGCCGACGGCTACGCGCGAGCATCGGGCAAGGTAGGCGTCGCCATTGCCACCAGCGGTCCAGGCGCGACGAACTTAGTCACAGGCATTGCTACCGCCATGCTGGACTCAATACCCATCGTTTGCATTACCGGAAACGTTTCCAGCAAGGTGCTGGGATCGGACGCTTTTCAGGAAGTGGACATTACCGGCATAACTCTTCCGGTCACCAAGCACAACTTTCTCGTCAATCGCGCCGAGGATATCGCTCCGGCCATTCGCTACGCTTTCCAGATCGCCAAGACGGCGCGCCCCGGCCCGGTTCTGGTGGATATAACCAAAGACGCGCAGCAGGCCACGGCTACATTCGACTTTGAAGCCGCCAAACCGCGCGCGCATCGACCTCATCCCATGCGCAAGGTCGAGGATTCCAGCCTGGACCAGGCCGCCGAACTTATCCGAAACGCGAAGCGCCCAGTTATCCTCGCCGGCCACGGAATTATCGAATCCGGCGCGATGGAGCAGGTGCTTACGCTGGCCGAGCGCGCGCAGATTCCAGTAGCCCTTACGCTTCTCGGCCTCGGCGCATTTCCCGCCTCGCATCCGCTCAATCTGGGCATGATGGGAATGCACGGCGAGTCTTGGGTGAACGGCGCCATTCAGGATGCCGATCTGCTGATCGCCTGCGGCATGAGGTTCGACGATCGAGTAACTGGTTCCACATCGACTTATGCCACGAAGGCCAAGAAGATTCACATCGATGTGGACCCGGCCGAGATCAACAAGAACATCAAGGTCGAAGTGCCGCTCACCGGCGACCTGCGCGAGGTATTGGAGACTCTCTTGCCGCGCATCGGCGGGCGCGACGGCTCCGCATGGATCAAGACCATCGAATCCAGCAAGGGCGCCTCGGCCGTCCGCGACATCAAGAACCTCCCCGACTCCGGCCATCTTTACGCCGCCCATGTCATCCACGACATCTGGCGTATCACCGGCGGAAACGCCATTGTAGTCACCGACGTCGGACAGCATCAGATGTGGGAGGCGCAGTACTATCATCACGAAAAGCCGCGCAGTCTTATAACTTCCGGCGGCCTCGGCACCATGGGCTTCGCGCTGCCCGCCGCCATTGGCGCAAAGTTTGCCTGCGCTGAGAAGGAAGTCTGGGTAATCGTCGGCGACGGCGGCTTCCAGATGACCTCGGCCGAGTTATCCACCATCGCCCAGGAAAAGATCAAGATCAACATAGCTATCATCAACAACGGCTATCTCGGTATGGTGCGCCAGTGGCAGGAGTTCTTCTACGAGCGCAACTACGAAGCAACGCCGCTGGTCAGTCCCGACTTCGTCAAACTGGCGGACGCTCACGGCATTGCCGGCCTCACAGTGCATACCCGCGGAGAAGTGGCTGAAGCCGTGAACGCGGCCCGTTCCGCCCCCGGTGCCTTCCTGCTCAACTTCAAGGTAGAGAAGGAAGACTCGGTTTATCCGATGATTCCCGCAGGCTCCGCGCTACACGAGATGATTCGCCGCCCCGGCCAGAACCCGCTGGTCGAATCGGCGGACGATAAGTAGAGTCGCCCACTGACTCTAAACCTTTGAAAGGCGCATATGCTGCACACATTCGTCGCTTACGTGGAAGATCTGCCGGGCGTACTGACACGCGTGGCCTCTCTCTTTCGCCGCTTGAACATCAACATCAACTCGCTTACCGTGGGCCGCAGCGAGCGCGCCGGTTTGTCGCGCATGACCATCGTCTGCGAGGCTTCGGCCGAATCGGGACACCGCATCCGCGCCAGCCTGTATAAGTTGGAGAATGTGGTCGATGTGGACGACATCGCCCAGGCGCCGTCGGTCACTCGCGAGCTGGCGCTAATCAAGGTTGCCGCCACGCCGCGCGATCGTTCCCAGATATTCGAGCTCGTCGAAGTATTTCGCGCCCGCATCGTCGATCTCGCGCCGGAGTCGATGATGATCGAGATGACCGGCGTGGAGAGCAAGATTGAAGGGCTCATTCAGGTTCTCAACGAGGGCGAGGAGCGGGTGCTCGAGATTTGCCGCAGCGGCAAGATGACCATGCGCCGCGGCCACCACACCAGCGGCGTGCTGCGCGCGATGGGCGCTGGCGAGTCCGAGTCGGAAGAGCGCGCCGAATCCCTGGAAGCTCTCGAAGCGGGCGCCGTCGCCGAGCCGGAATAACCGCGCCTCGAAGGCCGCAGCCAGAAACATTTGTGATTCAACTTAACCGCGCAAGCAAAGGAAGACAAGAGAAAAACATGGCGAAGACTTATTACGATCACGATGCGGACTTATCCCTGATTCAAGCCAAGAAAGTAGCCATCATCGGCTATGGCTCGCAGGGGCATGCCCACGCTCTTAACCTCAAGGATTCCGGGGTCCGCGTCAAGGTGGGCCTGGCGGCTAACTCGAAGTCCATCGCCAAGGCGCAGAAGGCCGGCCTGGAAGTAACCACCGTTGCCGAGGCCACCAAGTGGGCGGATGTTGTCATGGTTCTGGTCCCCGATCAGACCGCGGCCAAGTTATATGCTGAGGAGATAGGCCCCAACTTTGCTGCGGGAAAGCTGCTTCTCTTCGCGCACGGCTTCAACATTCACTTCAAGACCATCGTTCCGGCAGCCGGCATCGATGTAGGCATGGCCGCCCCCAAGGCGCCTGGCCACCGCGTCCGCGAAGTCTTCACCGAGGGCGGCGGCGTTCCCTGCCTCATCGCCGTCCACCAGGACGCCACCGGCAAAGCTCACGACATCGCTCTCAGTTATCTCAAGGGTATCGGCGGCACTCGCGCCGGGGTTCTCGAGACCACCTTCAAAGAAGAGACCGAGACCGATCTCTTCGGTGAGCAGGCAGTGCTCTGCGGCGGCGTCAGCGCGCTTATCAAGGCGGGCTTTGAGACTCTGGTCGAGGCCGGCTATCAGCCCGAAAGCGCCTACTTCGAGTGCCTCCACGAACTCAAACTCATCGTCGATCTCATCTACCGCGGAGGCCTTGCCTATATGCGCTACAGCATCTCCGACACCGCCGAGTGGGGCGATTATGTCAGCGGACCGCGCGTCATCAACGACGAAAGCCGCAAGGCCATGAAGGCTATCCTTCATGAAATTCAGGACGGCAGATTCGCCAAGCGCTTCCTCGCCGACCAAAACTCAGGCCGCAAGGAGTTTCTAGACTTCCGCGAAGCCGAAGCCAGGCACCCCGTCGAGATCGTCGGCAGGGAACTGCGCGCGCAGATGCCGTTCCTGGATCCGGTAACGGTGGAGGAAGTCGCAAAGAGCCGATAACTCTTAATTGACTGTCCATGCAAACTCCTTCCTGCAATGAGTACTCTACGTCTGACGGCATTTTGGCAT
>CAZMHC010000119.1:0-9341 GCA_964565955.1 uncultured Occallatibacter sp. | reverse complement strand
GCTTCGCTAACCCTTCGCTCCCTTCAGGCTCATCCTTCAATTGGAAAAGACTACCGCGCAGCTGACAGTCAAGCGCGCGGTTGGGGAAGCTGCTCAGCGTTTTTCGGCGACAGCGAACGCTTCTAGCCCGTGCTTCCGTAGCGACTCAAAGGCGACAAAGGGCAGTGTCAGCGTTACCGTTGCGCTGAGTGCCGCAAACCATACCCAGCGCAGTCTCTTCTTTCTCTCTTGATTCGCCCAAAGCCAGCAACTCATGTAATAGCACCAAGCGGACTGGACAAAGGGAGTCTTGTAAACAATCAAGTCAAGGCCTGCTCTGCCGCAAAGGCGGGAAAGCGCAGCCTCGTCGTAGAAGTTCAAATGACGCGGCAGATCGAGGATTGCCCAGTGCGAGCCGAACCACTGTCCGCGCTCTGCCGCTTGACGGCTGGGAATGTTCAGCAGCACTCTCCCGCCCCGGCGCAGAGAATGCGCAGCGATGGACAGATCTTGCAGCGGTTCGGACAAGTGCTCCAGAACGTTCCAAAAAGCCACTGCGTCGAACTCATCCTGCTTCCACTGACCGATCGCCAATGCGCCTGTACGGACATCGAAGCCCAGTTCGCGCCTGATCTGGTCCGCCAAGATGCCGTTGTACTCGACAGCCCGCGCATTCCAGCCCACCTCGTGGGCTGCCGCCAGGAAGTCGCCCGCTCCGCATCCGACTTCCAGAAGCTCGCGTCCCTTTGCGTAGCGTCTCAAACGGGAGATGCGGCGGCGCGTCGTCCAGTTGCGTAGAATCTTCCAGACTGGCCAGCCATGTTCCTTCCATGCGGGCCTGTAGACGATGTATGCACCGGATACGGAGTATGCCGCATTTAGTTCCCGCTCATCCGGAGCGGGGTTTTGCATCACATGGCCGCAGGATGCACAGCGGGACAGGTTGAAGACCTTCCGGCACTCGGGACGGCATAAGTCGCGCCCTTCGCGAACGGTTATCCACTCGTTGCCATCGCATATCAGGCAGGTTGCATATCGACTTGCCGGTTCATTCGCTGACAAATGCTCCTCCATGTTCCTTAGGCCGTATCGTCGGCAAGGTGCTCCACAACCTGATTGCACAGGACAAGATCGAACTTTTCGTCTAGCTTTTCCTTCTCCGCGTCAAGTTGCGTAAAGCGAGCGCCGGGCACACGCCGCGCCGCAAGCGCGAGCGCTTCCCGCGAAACGTCCGTCCCGGATAGGATCAGATGCGGCATGGCTTGCGCAAGGGCCGCCATGTTATCGCCCGAACCGCATCCCACGTCGAGCAAAGTCAAGGGGTTGAGCTTGGAAATCTGCTTTACCAGCGCTTGGCGTTGCCGCCGATGCACCGGACCGTAGCGCTGCTGGTCACCCCAGTTTTCAGCCCATAGTCGATCGTATGTTTCAAAGCTCAAACGTGTGTCATCTCCGTTTTTCAAAATTCAATCTTGCCTCACTGATGTCTTTGCGGCAATACACAAGCATATCGAAACCGGCGGAACAGCCAGGGAAAGACTCGCGCTTCACTGAACACGGCCGCGTTTCCGCGTCCTGAAAGACCGCGCTTCCCTTTGGCATTGGGACGCCGGGGCGCGATCGACGGAATCCAGTCTGTTCCGCAGTCTAGAACGCTCCGTGCATAAGCCTGCGATGAGCGATGATTCGCATCATGTCCTCTATCCCGCACCCTGTGTGGATAGCGTGGCGAGAGGCCGCTCCGAGCTAGTACTACAGTTGTAGATTGCGAGATCGGAGGGAGCAGAGGCCTTCAGGCCTCTGAAATTGATACCAAAATGTTGGGCCTTTAGGCCCGGGCCTTTGCCAATCTCAGCCGAAATCCAGATATACAACTGTAGTGCTAAGCGGCTTGAGCGGGGACGCTGACCCGGTCCCGATTAGGTTGAGCCACCCTATCGTTGGCAGTTCACAACCACAGGTTCAATTGGTCCAGGCGCTTGTCTTTCACTTCCGCCGCCTTGAAACGGAGGCCGTCAACCGTCAGCCGCGAACTGCGCCGCAATGGGTGGAAGTGGACCGAGTGCGGGCCTGCAAAGGCGGAGCTCGGTCCGCCTCCGCCCAGCAGCTATCGGGCCCACCGGGCAACGCGGCGGGCAGACCGGAAGGCCGCCATGCCCAGAGTGCCGCGTCGCTGAAGGTTCTGGGGAAGACGCTGGAGATGCGAGCGGTCTAGCGGCGTTTGATCTTGACGAGCTGGTCAGGGCTTCAAGGTTTTATGAACAAAAATGTCGGAAGGATGAACAATCCGGCTAAAATCAATGCAAAGGAGCGCTCGGCATGATGTTTCATGTGACGATGGAGCAAGCGGAAGACGGCTGGATCGTGGCCGAATGCCCCGCTCTGCCGGGGTGCGCCTCGCAGGGCCGCGACGAAAATGAGGCGCTCGAAAACATCCGCGAGGCCATCACCGGATGGATGTGGGCCGAGGATCAGAAGGCTCTCAGCCTGCTCTCTTCGCAGCGAACTCCGATCATGGTTGCTGTCTGATCCTGTCGTTCCGCTGAATCTTTTCCGGGAGAAGAGATGGGACAACTCGGCAACATTGCGGGCAAAGAAGCGGTCAAGGCATTTGAACGCGCTGGCTGGTCTCTCCGGGGACAGGTGGGTGTCACCTAACGATGACCAAAGCGGGAGTGCCCGCAAATCTCTCCGTTACCCAGCACAAAGAGCTTTCCGTCGCTACGCTGCGCAAGTTGATTCGCGCCGCCGGTCTGACTGTCGATGAGTTTTTGGAACTTCCGTAGCCGTGCAATTGCTGGAGAAAGTGGCATGGTTTCTTGCCCATCGCAAAGAACGCGACAAGGATAGGGCATCCGGCGAGTTCTCGATACGGAATCAAAGAAGAAAAACCGGGAATGGGGTTACGATTATGGAAAGGAGGCGACGATGGCTACAGCAACACTTGATTGGTCTCAGTGCAACGCCGTGGAGAGCATTCCTGGCAAACGCAGTGGCGCGTGGGTCTTTCGCGGAACCCGGACGCCCGTCTCACTCGTCTTTGAGTGCCTTGAGGATATGAGCGTGAATGAGTTGATTGACGAATACGGCGTGACACGGGAACAGGTTCATGCCGTTTTGCAATTTGCAGCGCGCAGTACGGAAGCAGAGGTCATACACGCGTAATGCTGGTTCTTTTCGACAACGGAACGCCGCGCACCCTCGCGCGCTATCTGATTGACCGGCACACGGTCACGGAGGCGCGCGCCCGTGGCTGGCAGGAATTGGAGAACGGAAATCTTTTGAACCAGGCTGAAGCAGCCGGTTTGAAGTACTGGTGACTACCGACAAAAATCTCAGCTATCAACAAAATCTGACCGGACGAAAGATTGTGGTCGTGGTTCTGGGAAAAGGCAACTGGGCTCTCATACAGCCCTACGTCGCGCAAGTTATCGCGGCCGTGAACGCTGCAACTCCAGGCAGCTTTGCCGAAGTGAGCATTCCGTTCAAGTAATGCTGGATACCGCGGGGTTCCGCATGGCGCACATCGTCGCGCTGCTGAGGTTGCCCCAGGTCCCACGAAGTTGGGGACCGGGGAGATAAGATTCACATTTCACTGCCGTCGGATTCACAATTGGAGTATCCTCATAGTGCATGAAAAGCGAGAGAGGTTGGCAACTGCTCGAGTGGATGGTCTGCTGGCAGTTCCGCTCCTCCTCCCCGGTCCCCAAATGCGAGGGACCGAGGGCACCCTCAACTTGATACAACGATGTATGAGATCAGGGCCACCCGCCAAGCTAAATACTGTACGCAACATACTCCTTCTGCGTCCAAGTAACAACGGGTAACTTTTTTGATGACCAAAGCGCGGTAGAGAAGTTAGAGGCCAGGAGTGAAAGGTAATGAATAAGGGTGCGAGGAATAGGTTTGTGGCGATTGCGGTGCTGCTAACAATGGCTGCGACGGCTCACGCAGCCCCGCGCAAGCCGCACACCGTAGTTCTCGGCGCGGCGCGGAAGGTGCCCTACTCGAAGGCCGGCGACCCGGCGGGCGCGGCTGCGGGCGAGACCGAACTGAAGATTCGCGCCCTACTGGTGGATGGCGTTCTCAAGGAGTGGACCACCGGCGATGCCCACGACGTGACCGACCGCAGCTTTGTGGTGCGGCGAGTCATCAAGATCAACGACGCGCTGCCCGGCGAAACAAATCAAAAAAGCCCGCCCAGGACGGCCAGTCCGTGGGTCTGGCAGCGCGGGCCCTGGCTGCTGGTGGACCGCGTGACCGGCCACATCGTCGCCCTCAAGCTGCCCGACTACGATCCCGGTGTAAGCCAGGTGAGTTGGTTCCGCGACTACGGCGCATACTGCGGCCTGACCGCCGGCGGCAAAAGTCTCTACGCGGTCGTGGCGCAGATAGCCGCGCGCAAGCCGGCCCTGGCCAAGAAGCTATCGGCCTTCGATCCTGAAAACCACCCGCAGCCGGTCTGCGGCCCCGCGGAGTGGCAGCGGGAGCCGCTGCGCATCGCCTTTCACCCCACCGGCAAAGACGCGGTCAGCTTCGATATAGTTCCCGGCTCGGCGGTGCTGGTAGAGGATTCAGGAGACGAGCCGGAGACTCCGACTGACGATGTGAAAGGAAAGTAGGATCAACCACAAAACCATGACAAAAAGAGCTCAATTTCCCCATCGCCGCTGGAACCCGCTGCGGCAATCGTGGGTGCTGGTTTCGCCGCATCGCGCCGAGCGTCCCTGGCAGGGAGAAGTGGGACAAAAGGCCGCGCCTGCTAGCCTCGCTTACGATCCAGCCTGCTATCTATGCCCTGGCAACCGGCGGGCGGGCGGGGCGGCCAATCCGGCATATGAGGGAGTGTTCTCGTTCGTCAACGATTTCGCCGCGCTGCTGCCGGAGCCGCCTGCGGAGAACGTCGAGCCGGCTTCCCCACTGCTGCTGTCCGAACCGGCGCGCGGCGTGTGCAAGGTGCTCTGCTTTCATCCCGATCACAGCCTGACCTTGGCCCGCATGAGCCGCGCGGAGATTCGCCGCGTGGTGGACGAATGGACGCGCGAATACGCTGAGTTGGCCAGCCTGGAATGGATCGAGTATGTGCAAATCTTCGAGAATCGCGGCGCCATGATGGGGGCCAGCAACCCGCATCCGCACTGTCAAATCTGGTCAACCGGCTTCGTTCCCGACGAGCCGGCCATTGAGACTGCGGCTCAGCGCGAGCACCTGGCCCGCACCGGCCGCTGCCTGCTCTGCGACTACGTCGAAGCCGAGCGAGCCGCCGGAGTGCGGGCAATCTTCGAGAACGAGCAATTCATGGTTCTGGTGCCGTGGTGGGCCGTCTGGCCCTTCGAGGCGCTGGTGGTCTCGCGGCGTCATCTGGGAGCGCTGCCGGAGTTGAGCGGCGCGGAGCGTGACGGGCTGGCCGATGCGCTGAAGCGCCTGACCATTCGCTACGACAATCTCTTCGAGTGCAGCTTTCCCTATACGATGGGCCTCCACCAGTCGCCGACCGATGCGACATCGCATCCGGAATGGCACTTTCACGCCCACTTCTACCCCCCGCTGCTGCGCTCCGCCACAGTGCGCAAATTCATGGTGGGTTTCGAGATGTTGGGAATGCCGCAGCGGGACATTGGCCCCGAGGAGGCGGCGCGACGACTGCGCGACTGCCCGGAAGCGCATTACTGGCCAAGAAGCTCGGACCCGCTGTCTTGATCTTTCAGGAGCCCGAGACGAAAGATCAAAGTGCGAAAGATACTGGCCCCTCCCGAAAAAGAACCTCTTCACCGATAAGGTTGCTCTGACGGGTGCTGTGTTCCTCCAAGCAAGTGCGCCCTGCCGAGCACACAAATGCGGGCGCATCCCTGCGAAGGGATGCGCCCGTGCCACTTGCTCTGTGAAGAAACGGACCGCCGAAGCGGCAGCGGTTAAGCCGCCTTCTCGTCGTCTTCGTCCTTCTTCGACTCCTCCAACTGCTTTTCCAGTTCGGCGCGCTTCTTGGCTTTCACGTCGTCGCGCTTGCGGCGCTTGGCGTCGAGTTGCTTCTCGGCGCCCAGCAGTTCGATAAAGGCCTTCTCCGCCCCGTCGCCCTTTTGAAATCCAGTCCGGACGATGCGCAGATAGCCGCCTTGCCGGTCGCCGTAGCGCGGCGCCACCGTCTCGAAGAGGCGCTTGACCGATGTATCGGTCATGAGAAAGCCGAGCGCCTGACGGCGCGAGTGCAGATCGCCCTTCTTGCCCAGGGTGATCATCTTTTCAACCAGCGGACGGACGGCCTTGGCCTTGGCCACGGTGGTCTCCACCCGGTCTTCCACGATGACGGACGTGACCAGATTGCGCAAAAGCGCGCGGCGATGGCTGGTGTTGCGTCCGAGCTTGAATCCTGCATTGCGATGGCGCATGATGCTACTCTCTTTCGATTTGAGCTTCTAGCCTCTAGCTTCTAGCTGTTCGGCCCCGCCGGGAGCTGAGTAACTCAGCGGGCAAAGCTAGCGGCTAGAAGCTAGTAGCTGCCTTAAAAGTTTTCCGTCTCCGTGGGCAACTCCAGGTCCACCGAATCCAGGGGCTCGTCCTCGTCGTCGTATTGGCTGTAACCGGCGGCTAGCGCGGCGGCGGGCGCGATGCTGGTGGGGCCGGGGACGGCATTGCCTCGTTCGTCGATCCTCATGCCCAGCGAAAGCCCCATCTGCGCCAGGATTTCCTTGATCTCGTTCAGGCTCTTGCGGCCGAAGTTCTTGGTCTTGAGCATCTCGGCTTCGGTCTTCTGCACCAGTTCGCCGATGCTCTGAATGTTGGCGTTCTTCAGGCAGTTGTAGCTGCGCACCGACAGCTCCAGCTCTTCCACCGAGCGGTTGAGATGGTCGTTGCGCAAGAGCCCGCTGCCGTCCTCGCCGCGCCCGTCGGACTCGATCTCCTCCTCGAAGTTGATGAAGATGTTCATGTGGTCCTTCAGCAGCTTTGCGGAGAGGCCAACGGCATCGGCGGGCAGCACAGCCCCGTTGGTCCACACTTCCAGCGTCAACTTGTCGTAGTCGGTAATCTGGCCCAGGCGGGCGGCCTCCACTACGTAGTTGACGCGGCGCACCGGCGAATGAACCGAATCCACGGGGATGAAACCCAGGCCCAGGTCGGCATCGAAGTTCTTGTCGGCCGAGATATAGCCTCGCCCGCGCTTCAGGCGCATCTCCATATCCAGCCTGCCCCCCTCCGACACCGTTGCAATATAGACGTTCTTGTCCAGAATCTCCACGTCGCCGTCGGCTTCGATCATGCCGCTGGTCACCACGCCCGGCTGGTCGGCGCGCAGATACAGCGCCTTCGGTCCCTCGCCGGCGAGTTTGAAGGGAACCTGCTTTAGGTTCAGAATGATGTCGGTGGCGTCTTCAACCACCCCGGTGATCGACTGAAACTCGTGCAGCACACCCTCGATGCGAATCGCGGTCACCGCCGCGCCCTCGATCGAACTCAGCAGTGTGCGGCGCAGGGCGTTGCCGATGGTGGTGCCGAAGCCGCGCTCGAAGGGCTGGGCGCTGAACTTGCCGAATTTGTTGGTGAGCGTCTCGGCCTCCACGGCCAGGCGCTTGGGCTTCTGAAATCCTCTCCAAAGCATATCTTTTTCTCGTTTCCCGCGCGGCTTGTACGTCGCGATGCACTTTGCGGCGGCCGCGCAAGTTCTCCTTCTCGTTGAAATGCAGCTCTTAGCCGCTAGCTTCCAGCCTCTAGCTCTTTCCTTGCGGGAATCGTCATTCTTGATCGCCGCATTGAAAAGCTAGGAGCTAGCAGCTAGAAGCTAGTAGCTGTTACTTCGAGTACAGTTCCACGATCAACTGCTCGTTGATGGGCAGGTTCACGTCCTTGCGCAGCGGCAGGGAGAGAACGCGGCCCTTGAGATTGGTAAAATCCGCTTCCAGCCACGCCGGCACCGGGCTTTGCGCGGCATACTGCGCGCCCTGCTCGACGATGACCAGTTTCTTGGCGCCCTCGCGAACCTCGATCTCGTCGCCCGCGCTCACCTGGTACGAAGGAATGTTCACCTTCTTGCCGTTCACCGTCACGTGGCCGTGGCGAACCACTTGCCGGGCCTGACGGCGGCTGATGGCGAATCCCAGGCGGAAGGCCACATTGTCCAGGCGGCGCTCCAACTGCTGAATCAGCAGTTCGCCGGTAACTCCACTGGCGCGGTTGGCCTTCTCGTAGTACTCGCGGAACTGGCTCTCCAGGGTGAAGTACATACGCTTGGCCTTCTGCTTTTCGTGCAGTTGCAGGCCGTAGCCCACGATCTTGGCCTTGCGATCCTTGCCATGCTGGCCGGGCGCGAAGTTGCGCTTCTCCAGCGGGCAGCGGTCGGAGGCGCATTTCGTGCCCTTCAAAAAGAGTTTCGTGCCCTCGCGGCGGCAAAGGCGGCAGACTGCTCCGGTATAACGTGCCATTTCCTCTCCTGACTTCGGATGACGGCCGGTTTACGTGAAATACAGCTTCTAGCCCCTAGCTTCTAGCCATTGTCCGATTCGTGCGAACACGAAGATCAATGGCGTGGCTTGCGAGTTAGATTGCCGCGCGAAACACTTCGTCCCGGCCCATGTTAGCTTCTAGCTGTTAGCTTCCAGCTACTAGCTCATTCTTGTCATCCATGAGCTTTCACTCACCATGAACAAGCTAGAAGCTAGGGGCTGGAAGCTGATAGCTACTTCTTACACTCTCCGTCTCTTGGGCGGACGGCAGCCGTTGTGCGGCACCGGCGTCACGTCGCGGATGGCGCGCACCTCGATGCCCGCCGCAGCCAGGGCGCGGATGGCCGACTCGCGGCCCGAACCCGGACCCGAGACCCGCACATCCACCGCGCGCAAACCGTGATCGCGGGCCATGCTGGCGGCGTTCGAGGCCGCCTGCTGCGCCGCGAACGGCGTACCCTTGCGCGAACCGCGAAAGCCCAGCGATCCCGAACTCTTCCAACTCAGCGTGTTGCCCACCTGATCGGTGATGGTGACGATGGTGTTGTTGAACGTCGCCTGAATGTGAGCGATGCCGAACGGAACGTTCTTGCGCTCGCGCTTCTTGAACTTCTTGTTCTTGCCGGCCTTGCCGGCTCCCGACTTGCCAGCCCCTGCCTTCTGCTCCGGTTTCGCCATTATGTTTTGCCCGTCGCTTTCTTCTTGCCCGCAACCGTGCCCTTGCGCGGTCCCTTGCGGGTGCGGGCGTTGGTGTGGGTGCGCTGGCCATGCACCGGCAGAGACCGCCGGTGGCGGGTGCCGCGATAGCTTTGAATGTCGATGAGGCGCTTGATGTGCATCGAGACGTCCTTGCGCAGGTCGCCCTCGACGTCCCCTTCGTCCTCGATCACCTGGCGGATGCGGTTGACCTCGTCCTCGCCCAGATCC
>CAZMHC010000118.1:0-9364 GCA_964565955.1 uncultured Occallatibacter sp. | reverse complement strand
AAGATGCCCGCCTCAAACTAGCCCTTCAGGCTCATTCCTGGATTGGAAAAGACTGGCGATTTCACGATTTAGATATATAGAAGAGGCATATAATGGATGGGAGTGTCAATCTCGCCGATCGTCGGCGAATCAGGTCAAGGAGGTTTGCGGAAGGAGGACGGGAATGTCAACGGATCAGGATGTGAGAGTGGCTGCGGACGAATCCGTAATTGGAAAGTCAGGCATTACGGTAGAGAAGATCATGGCAGTCGAAAGCCCGGAGGCGGGGTTGTCAGCCGGCGAGTACCTGGAAATTGCCCGCATCCACCACCGGGAGGCTGAACGTCTGGTCTCGCGCGCCCAGACGGCCCAGGGCGAGGATCGTCAGCATGAAGCCATGTTATTGACGGATTTGGCGATCGCGCAACGGGAAAGGGCCCTTGAGTACGAGAAAGCGGCCAAAGGGGAAGGCAACGACCCGGTAGTGGCCGAGATATTGGATGGCCTGCGAGAGCAGCGCAGCAGCTTTTCCCCAGCCGAGGGACAGTTGCTGGGAGATATGTCCGGATATCCGCGGGAAGGACGTTTCGCCCGGGCCATGGCATGGATCACGCGCCGCTAGCAGAGCGCTAACCGAAGCAGGCTCCCCCCGCTTCGCCGCAGTTCAGCGATTTTATCCCTTTCCCCAAAGGGAAATCGCAAACCGTCTTTCCTGTTTTTGCTCCCGACAGAAATCACATCCGAAGAATTATATAACTGGATACGCTCACCGGACGATAGGCTAACCACTTCGGGGATGTTTGCTGACCAGGAGGTCAACTGTGTCCAGCGATAAGGTTGCCCGGATGTCCGTCGATGAGTCGCGGTGCGGAATCGCTTCAGGCACTGCCCTGTTCGAGATATCCGTCGATGGCCTCTCGGCGGCGATGAATGCCGAGGAGTATCGCAGAATTGCCGACATTCACTTTCGCGAGTCGGAAAAACTGATCGCGCGCGCTCATTCGGCCCAGGCCGAAGACCGTTATCACGAAGCCATGTTATTGACGGATTTGGCGATCGCGCAGCGGGAACGAGCAGCCGAGTACGAGAAGACCGCCAAAGGCGAAGGCCACGACCCGGTGGTGGCTGAAATCCTCGATGGCCTGCAAGAGCAGCGCAACAGCTTTATCCAGAGACGGAGACTGAGGATGGCGTTGCCCGATTCGGTTCCGGAAGGCCGCTTTGCGCGGGCGTTGGCTTGGATCGCGCGCCGATAGCCATGCGCTTGCCACGGTGGCGGCGCCCAAGCCTTGCCGCGCCGATCCCGAAATTTTCCGCCCGTTACCGAAGGAATCCCGCGCGTCTCCGCGTTTTTATAGATAGGCGCAAGATTTTCCGGCATACGACGATAGGCAAGATGTGTAACGATCTCCCGCGAAGAATCACTCTATGTTGGGCATTTCGGGATCGGTCGCGATTCCGGCGATGCAATCGCGCCGGTGGATGGCGCGTCTAAAGATTTGAAACCTCGGCTTGAAATCCTGGCCGAAAGCACGGAAAGGCAGTCCCACGATGCAGCCATATTTCCAATCCGCGCCTACGCCACTGTCAGCGGCCGACGAGAGTACATACAACCGGAAGAACGAGGATCTGATTTACCAAGCCGTCACGGTTGCCGCCATGCTGCTGGTGCTGGGCAGCCTTTGGGTTTTTTGAACCGGCAGGAGCCGCAACGGTCTGTCTACGAATCCGATCCCGCCCGACCAGTCTGGACCATGGCCGCGACGTGACCCAATACGGCGCCAAGAATCGCGACCAGGAAGACCGGGGCGATCCAGGGGAAGAACCTGCCACGGTCATCGCGGGCGGACTCGATGATGGACCGTTGCACCCAAATGAATAGAGAAACCAGCTCCACCTTGAGGCAGGCAAGCATACGCGCCGACAAGGCTTCCAGCCGGGGCCGGTTTCCGCCGTTACCCGAGCCAGCAAACCCATCCGCGCGCGTTGTCTCAAAACAATACAGGATGCGCGAAAATGCGACAATTTGTATCGCTGCAATACATTCCAGCCCGCGCCTTTCCTGCCGGATTGTACTGAAACGATACATCCCTCATCGACCCGAATTCGCCTCTCAACCGAACCTCGCGCGCTTGACCGTCTGCCGGAAGTCTTTGCCGGTCATTGCAATGCGAATGCACATCTCGGACAGTCGAGACCTCATGCGTTCAGTGATGCGATCCCCCAGAGTCGGTTCGCGCGCCGAGCGTTCGGCATCCGTCAATCCCCCGCCGCAAGGCGGCAAATCCGGGTAATTGGTGGTTATGATCGTGGTCAGCTTGTTGTTGTAGCGAGTATTCAGAATGAGCGCCACATTGTCCCAAACCCATTCCGATGGCTTCTGCGCGCCCAAGTCGTCCAGAACCAGGACTTCGGTCTTGAGGATGGGATCGATAAGATCGTATTCCGTATGCCTATTCTGAGGATTGAAGCTGAGTTGTACGTCTTTCAACAGCGCTCCATAATCGCAAAATATGCCGTGCGCGCCTCGCTCCTGAAGCAGGCGCCGAAGTACGCCCACAGCTAGATGCGTCTTGCCGCAGCCCAGCGAGCCGATGATGAGCAGGCCCTTGCCGCCGGTATCCACAGGATAAGCGTCGACAAACTTGCGGGCCATCTCCAAGGCCCTCTTTTGCGAGGGGTCCACGCCGGAGAAATCGGTTTCATAACTCTCCAGCGAACACTCCCAGTAGCCCCGCGGAATGCGCGCGGCTCTTAGCCGCCGCTCCTCGCGCGCCATCTCCTGGCACTCGCAGGGGCGGGAGATCCACTTCCCGGTATCGTTGACGACCTGGACTAGGCCGATTCCATCGCAGATTGGGCAAACGCTCATCTGCATTCAAGCCTAGCGCAGCCGCCCGTGGCCAGGCCGGTGCATGGACCGTGCCTGGATGTGGAAAAGGCGGCTAGGCTTGGGTCCGGTACAATCGATTAGGATTGCCGATAGTCGATCGACGGAGCCGCTCCAGTGCATCGAATGACATTGCGCAATATCCCGACCCTCGTATCTGTTGTCGGCCTGTTTTTTCCCGCCGCGCTTGCGGCGCAAACGGCTATGCCGCCGACAACCGCGGCACAGGCCGCAAAGGCAGCCATGCCGGCAACGGCTACCGCAAACGATTGCTGGAAGGAACACGACACGCGGCTGGCGGTCGATTTTGGCGGGCTGGCGAAGTACAAGGAGACCGATTTGGCTCTGGCGCCGCCCGCAAAGGGCGAAAATCGCGTGGTTTTCATGGGCGATTCGATCACCGAAGGCTGGCATTTCGACGGACCTGGCGGCTCGTTCCCTGGCAAGCCGTACATCAACCGCGGCATCAGCGGGCAGACCACGCCGCAGATGCTGTTGAGGTTCCGCCAGGACGTGATTGCGCTCAAGCCCAAGGCGGTGGTGATCCTGGCGGGCATCAACGACATCGCCGGCAACACCGGGCCGATGACTCTGGAGCAGACCGAGGACAATCTGGCCTCGATGGCCGATCTGGCCGCGGCCAACCGCATCCGCGTGGTGCTTTGTTCGGTGCTTCCCGCCTTCGATTTCCCGTGGAGTCCAGGACAGAAGCCCGCGCCCCAGGTTCTGGCGGTCAATGCGTGGATCAAGGCATACGCCGCCGAAAAAGGATATGTGTATGTGGACTACCACTCGGCGATGAGGGACGAGCGCGACGGCCTGCCGGCAAAGCTGAGCACGGATGGCGTGCATCCATTGCCGGCCGGGTACGCTGTCATGGCGCCGCTGGTCGAGGCGGGAATAGCGAAAGCGCTGGAGAAGTAATACCGGAGCGGCGCGGTCACAGCGCCATACTGCTATACCGCCATTCGCATCTCTCGAAGGCATGACTTGGACTCCATGTCCGAAACGCGACCCGCTGCTCTCGCCATGCCCGCAAGTATCCCGTACACTGACCGGAGGAAGCTCCATGCCCGAATCGAACCTGCCGGCCAGCATCGTTCTGACCACCGCCGCAAACCCCGAAGAGGCCGCCCGCCTGGCTCGCGCTCTGGTCGAAGAGCGGCTGGCCGCCTGCGCCACGATGCTCCCCGCCGTCCAGTCCATCTACCGCTGGGAAGGCAAAGTGGAAACCTCCACCGAGACACTGTTGCTCATCAAGACCGGCTCTGATCGGCTTGCGGCCCTCGAAGCCCGACTGCGCGAACTGCACAGCTATCAGACCCCCGAGTTTCTGGTTCTCGCGGTCGCCTCTGGAAGCCGGCCTTATCTCCAATGGCTCGATGCGGCCCTGGGGCTGCCGTGAACCCGGACGGCGAATCCCCTCCATCTGGTATTCTGAGGCTGATTTGCCGAGCGTGGTTTTCTTGCTGGATTGCCCCCATGCGCTGGTTGATAATCGTTCTTCTCGTCTCGCTCTGCGCGCTGCTATTTGCAGTCGCCGGGTTGGCGCTGCACATCAGGCTCCAGCGAACGGCGTCGAGCCGCAAATCCGCGGCGGATGCCGATAACGTTTCCGGTCCCAACTCGGATTTCCTCCTCGGCTCGGTCGAGGAAGCAAATATCGAACCGCATATTGAGAGGAGGCCTATTTGAGCAAGGAAGTTTTTTTGCCGTTCAACCCACGGACCGTCTCCGCCGCAGGTCCGCGCGACAGCTTGTCCGTCTGGCCCCGCGCCGCGGGCACGGTGCTGGCCGGCAGCGCCCTGGTCGCCGTCTGCGCTCACCTCGCGCTGCCCCTTTACTTCACTCCCGTGCCGCTCTCCATGGCCCCCTTTGCCGTGCTGCTTCTCGGCCTTGTGCTCTCTCCGCGCCTCGCCGCCGCCACCCTCTTCGCCTATCTGGCCGAAGGAGCCATCGGCTTGCCTGTCTTCTCCCCCGGTCCGATTGCGACCGGCGGCCTTGCCCATCTCGTTGGCCCCACCGGCGGCTATCTCGTCGCGTACCCGTTTGCGGCCGCTCTGGTTTCGCTTCTCCGTCGGCGCGGCGGGCGTGGATTCACGGCGGCCCTGATCGCGGCCGCGACAGGCGATCTGACTATTCTCGCCGGCGGCGCGCTCTGGCTGGCCGTGATTGCACACTCCGCCGCACAGCAGGTCTTCGCTCTCGCCGTGCTTCCCTTCCTGCCCGGAGACGCGCTCAAGATAGCCCTCGCCGCCGCGCTGTCAATTGCTCACCAGCGACTGCGGCGTCGCGCCGGTTAATCGCCCGTCGAGAGCTTGTATGTCTTTTCCTGGAAAGGATCGTTCGTTGCCTGTGAGTAACCATCATCCCGCGCTCGCCAACACCGACGAGATCGTCGACATCTCCATTGCCCACAGTCCCGACTCAGACGATGCCTTCATGTTCTATGGACTCGCCACCAGCAAGATTCGCGTCCCCGGCTATCGCTTCAACCACACTCTCTGCGATATCGAGACGCTCAACCGCCGCGCCCTCGACGAAGCCTTCTTCGATGTCACCGCCATCAGCTTCCACGCCTATCCCTATCTTCAGGAAAAATACATCCTCATGGGATGCGGCGGAAGCGTCGGCGAGGGTTACGGTCCCATGATCGTCTCCCGCCGCCCCATCGCCCTGCAGGCCCCTGGAGACCTCGACCGCGTTGTGGTCGCAGTGCCCGGCGCGCTCACCACCGCCTATCTGGCGCTGAAAATCTTCAATCCCGCCATCGAAACCGTCACCGTGCCCTTCGATCGCATCGTCCCCGAAATCCTTGCTGGAAACTTCGATGCCGGACTCATAATCCACGAGGGCCAGTTGACCTATGCCGACAGCGGCCTTCACAAGGTGCTCGACCTCGGCGTTTGGTGGCGAGAGACCACCGGACTCGTACTGCCTCTGGGCGGCAACGTCATCCGCCGTTCTCTCGGTGTCCAAACGATGCGCGCCGTCACCCAGGCCGTCCACGACAGCATCCAGCACGCCCTCGACCACCGCGAACAGGCTCTCAATTACGCCTTGCAGTTTGCCCGCGAGCTCGATGCCCGCCTGGCCAACCGCTTCGTCAGTATGTACGTCAACGACCGCACCCTGGATTACGGTCCCGATGGCCGCGAGGCGATACGCAAACTCCTTGAACTCGGCCACCAACGCGGCATCATCCCCATGGCCCCACGAGTCGAATTCGTCGATTGATGCTGCGATCGCGCACCCGCCGGGTGCTTGCAAAGAGCGCAAGGCAAACTATCAAAGCACCCTCGCCATCCCACCCAAAGGTCATTGTCATTTCCCAGCCATCTCCCGCCGCTTCCTAAACTATTTCTAACCCGCGCCGATGCATCCTCTAACCGAGGTGGTCAGGATGCTCTCCAAATACACACCCACGTTCCTGCTTGCATCGCCCGAACCCGCTCTGCTTGCCGCCATGGAACCGGTTCTCGCCGCCAGTGGGGCGCGCGTCGAGATCGTCCTTACCGTTGAGGCCGCGCAGGCCGCCATGACCGCACCGATTCCGCCCAGCCTGGCGCTGATCGACGTCAACCTGCCCAGTTCCGAGCCAAGCATGACCATGGGCCGCTTGCTGGCAGCTGTGCGCGCCGATGCCGTCGGCAAGCGCTTTCCCATTGTCCTGATTTCGGACATTGTCACCCAGGAATGGATCGATCGTCTGGCCGAGGACGTCATCGACGACCTCATTCCTCACGCCGCCGATTCCCCCTACTGGCGCTTGCGCCTCGACATGGTCCTGCGCAGCCATCGCAGAATGCGCGAACTCGAACAATTGCGCGATTCCTCCGCCCTCAACGCTCAGATGGACCGCCTCACCGGCGTCTACAACCGCGATACCCTCCTCTCCATCCTCTTTCGAGAGACGGATCGCGTGCAGCGTATGAAGAGCTCGCTATGTCTGGTTCTCTTCGATATCGACGACTTCGGCCACTGGAATTCCCGGCTCGGCGCCGATGCCTGCGACGGACTGCTCTGCCAGGTGGTCGAGCGCGCCGCCCGCCTGCTGCGCAGCTACGATGTGCTGGGCCGCGTCGGAAAGGACGAGTTTCTCATCGGCATGCCCGGATGCTCCAACGTCAACGCCGTCATGCTCTCCGAGCGCCTCCGCCTGGAGGTATTCAGCGCCCCCTTCCATGTCGCCGGCGAAGTCATCCGCCTCTCCGCCTGCTTCGGCATCGCCTCCAGCAACGGCCGTTCCCCGCTGGTGGTCCTGCGCGAAGCCGAGCAATCCCTGCAAGCCGCCAAGGACGCCGGCCCGGAGTCCATCCAATGCTTCGGCGACTCCGCCGAACCCACCCCCGCCCCGGTCACCTTTCTCTCGCCAACCTCCGGCGACGAACTCCTCGCCTGGTAGGGAAAACTTCCACGCACGGCGGAGATCGAGGACCGGTCTCCGCAGTGCCTCGCTTCCTCCCGCAGGTTGGGGGCTATGGGTGGGCCACCCGGCTGATGGACCTGTTCAATCTGTAGTAGACTTGGTCAAGCCGATGAGGATTGCTGTTGACTGCCAAATTCATGTTGCGTGGTTGGCGGGATTGACATTCCGGAAATGATTTCAAGCATGACTGTTAAGCTATTGAGCGCCAAACCGGAGTTATTCTACTCCACGGCTTTAGGCAGAGCCTTTTTGGGGAATGCTCTTGCGCTGCTGCCTACGATTCCCGATAAGTCTGTAGACCTGATTCTTACTTCCCCACCTTTCGCTTTGAAGCGAAAGAAGGAGTACGGAAATGAGGATGAGGACAAGTACGTTGAATGGTTTATGGATTTTGCAAGGCATTTTTATCGCATTCTTAGCCCTAATGGCTCATTTGTGCTTGACTTGGGCGGGGCGTATATGCCGGGCTTCCCTGTACGCAGCATCTACCAATTTGAGTTACTAGTTAGGCTGGTCCGCGAGACGGGATTCTACCTCGCTCAGGAGTTTTATCATTACAACCCGGCCCGGCTGCCCGCGCCCGCTGAATGGGTGAATGTCCGGCGAATTCGCGTTAAGGACAGCGTGAACGTGGTTTGGTGGTTATCCAAATCGCAGAACCCCAAGGCGGATAATCGCAAGGTCTTGAGGCCCTATAGCGACAGTATGAAGAGCCTTTTTAAGAATGGATACACGGCCAAGCTGCGGCCAAGCGGACACGATATTTCCGATAAGTTTAGCAGGAATAACGGCGGCGCAATACCCCCTAATTTGCTCGAGCTCGCCAATACAGACAGCAATAGCTCCTACCAGAAGATGTGTCGCAAGGCAGGTCTGAAGGTTCACCCTGCCCGTTTTCCTTCTGGCTTTGCAGATTTTTTCATTAAGTTTCTGACCAGCGAGAGGGATCTGGTATTTGACCCGTTCGCCGGGTCAAACACTACCGGCATTGTTGCGGAGATGCTTGGCCGGTACTGGATATCTTCAGAGCTTTCGGAAGAATATCTCAAAGGGAGTATTTTTCGTTTTGATAGCAGGATGCTTCAGCTCGCTACGCTTGGAGAGTTGGCATAACGGCGATGGCTACCACGCTGAACACCGGGGCGCTTCTCAAACAGGTTTTGCGCTCCGTCGATGAGAGCGGCTGGCGGGCGCTTATCCGCGACCCATGTAAGCCCTTTCATCTTCGTTTATTCCGCGGCGACGAGCATGGCTTTGACGTGTGCATTTATATTTGGAATTGCACTCATGGAGGAGGCGCTGCCCGTTCCGGCGACGAGTACCGAGTACAGGTCACGAGCGTTGTTCCAGTTTCGGCACCCGGAGAAACCACCTTGCTTCTTGGCTGGCATTCGGGTTACGGAGTATTCGTAGGCTTCGATATTACAAAGCACGAAGGGCAATCGTCTCATTCCCCGTCGATTCAAGTCAAAGAAGAAACTCTGATCGGCGCGCATTCTCATGCATTCGCCATTCATTATAGGCAGAATGGCGAAATCGCCGTTGCCTTTCGCCCTGAATTCTTGGTAGACTATGCCATAAGCTCTGTTTCCCTGCACTCCACTGGTAAAGTCGCCGAGGACCTATCTTTGCTGAACAGCCTCGATACTCTAACCGAGTCGCAGATCGTGACGGTGGAGGACCAAGAACGCCGCGTGGTCCTGTCGCAAATGGCCCGAAAATATCGCGCCACGGATTTTCGCAGGCGAGTGCTGGGCGCTTACGATCATCGGTGCGCAGCTTGCGGCATCCAGTTAGAACTTATTGAAGCCGCCCATATCATTCCGGTAGCGGCTCCCACGAGTACCGATGAAACAAAGAACGGTATTGCTTTCTGCAAGTTACGTCACGCCGCCTTTGACCGTAACCTGCTATCGTTCGATGCCAGATACAAAATCGAGATCAGTGAATCGGAAGTTTCTCGACTTGCCGCCGCAAACATCGTGGGAGGACTGGCCCTTTTCAAAAAGCATCTAAGGAAGCTCTGAATAAGCCCGCGAATACGGCGAATTGAGAAGCAGAAGGCA
>CAZMHC010000117.1:0-9521 GCA_964565955.1 uncultured Occallatibacter sp. | reverse complement strand
AAAGGATCGCAACTGCGCAACACTATCGTAAACTTACGCAATTAAGCACTAGGTGCGGTGGCGAGTATTTGGATATTGACGGCGTTCTCGCCGGCACCGTAGCCTGCCTGCCGCGTTCCAGTTTTCTAGAAATGGCAGCTTGCCTGTCCCCGCTTTTCCAGGTAGCGCTGGTGGTACTCCTCGGCGCGCCAGAAGGTTTGTGCCGGCTCGACCAGGGTGACGATGCGTTTGGGTTTGAAGCGGCCCTCGGCGGTGAGTCGCTCGATTTTGGCGCGGGCCTGCGTCTCCTGCTCCGGGGAGTGGAAGAAGATGGCCGATCGGTACTGCGTACCCCAATCCGGCCCCTGGCGGTTGAGGGTGGTGGGGTCGTGCAGCGCGAAAAATGCGTCGAGAAGCTGCTCGTAGCTGACCTGTTCGGGGTCGAAGTCCAACTCGACCGCCTCGGCGTGGCCGGTGCGTTCGCCGCAAACGTCCTGGTAGCTGGGCCGCTCGAGCGAACCGCCCTCGTAGCCGACGGCGGTCGCCGTCACGCCGGGAATGGCCGCAAAGGCGGCTTCGACTCCCCAGAAGCAACCCGCCGCGAAGGTAGCTTTTTCTTGGCTCATGGCAGTAAAGATGCGCGCGGAGCGGGTTGGGGCGCGGATTTCTCGGCTTGGTGCGGTTGCAAAGAGAAAAATCTCCCTCAGTCCGCTACCATCGACTCTCCCGGCAAAATAGGGCGGGTTCTCAGCAACAGGCCGCGCTTCGCCGCCAGCCCCATCAGCAGCAGCGCGCCGGCAAAGGCTCCCAGCTTGAGCAGGTTTGCCGTCCGCGTCGACGGGAGTATCTTCCACAGCGCTAGCAGCAGGGTTTGCGCCACCGTTGCCGCCCAAACCGAGCCGTAGAAGTAGCGCCGTTCTGTGCCTTCTCCCCGGGTCGAGCTTCCCACCCGGGGCAATTTGCCGGCGGCGCCCAAAAGCAGGATCGTGGCGCACAGGGGGAAGTAGGCGTACTGGTAAATCTGCTTCAAATACCACGCGCCGGTGGCGGCGGCGATCGCCAGACCGCTCAGATTGAGCAGCGCAAAGCTCAGCGCCGCGTTCCATGCGAAGGTGTAGCAGATGCGCCGGTAGAGCGGATTGGGCTTGTCCTCGTCGAAGCGCAGAATGTAGGGGCGCGGCTCGACGCCCGGCAATTGACCGTACAATCCGGCCAAGCCGGTTCCCGCCAGGACCGTAGCCAGCCACAACAGGTTGCCACGCGCGAAGCCATGCGCAAAGAGACTGAAAGTCAGCGGCCCGGGGGCGAGAAAAAAGACCCAAATCCATATCGGCCAGTGGGCCAGCCTGTAGAGGCGCGTATTCCGCTCGCGCAGCTTCCGCTCCGCGGCGTATTCCACTTTTCCGCTGTATTGCATACCCGCGAGTTTAGCCGAGGGGCCTCCGGTGGGGCAATCGGCGCGAAGCGCGGGCTGGAACATTTTAGCTGTTACTTGGATGCCGAGATCGCGGCATCCCACCCATCAGCGCCAAGACAAGCTGCTTTTCAAGAACTCGCCTTCAACTTGAGCGAACTTCCATATTGAGCGAAAATTGCATCGATCCTACCAATCTCAATTCTTCGTCCGCGACCGCAAGGGGACCAATGTTCAGGACTCTTTCGGCAATTTTCATCTTCGTCAACTTCGGGCTTTTGCAAGCGCAACAACCATCCCCTCCCTCGCAGCCCACCCCCGTCAGCGTCCATCTTTCCGAAGGCCCTGGCACCGCGTTCCAGTTCACGAAAATCGATAACAATCTTCTGGCCGAGGCCGACGCCGTCGATGCCCAACGGTTCGTTCCACATCACCACTGGCCTTCTCGCTCCTCTGGAAAACGAGGCGCAACTGGCAGGAGTTCTGGGCCACGAGACGGCGCACATCGACGAGAGGCACCCCTATCTTGAAAATCGAAGCCTCCGCAAGAAGACCGTCGCTTCGGAGATTATTTCGGCGGGTGGCCGCGGTGCCGGCGACCTTTTCCATTCAACAACACCGGGGGCGCCCTCAACTTGATAAAACGCTGTATGAGACTGGAAAGCACCTGAGAGCACTCGATTATTTCTCCGTTCCGGGAGCGGGCAATCCGGTAAAGACGACACTCGAGAGGCAGTCGTCTCCGTTGGCGTCTACCGGCGTTCTCCCGGCATAGCATTGAAACTTGATGTTCGAGCTATCGTCGCCCTTGTCCCAGACGCTGTTCATCTCGCCGCCGTAGTGTTGAACTCCCGCCCTGAGGACGATTGTGCCGGCATTGGCCATATCCCACCTGCCGTTTTTATGGAAGGCATAAATGCAGCTAACATAGTCGGAGTTGTCGTTGGTGAAATAGCCGACCACCTCTTCTTTGCTATCGTTCATCCAGTTGGCATCGAGGGAGATGGCGCTGAGCGGCTCCCTGCAACCTGTGCGGGGCGGGAACTTCCTTTGCGCGCCTATGTAAGAGGAAGAGACCGGAGCCGAGCCGCTTCCACTTGCCGGCGCCGAACCTGAACCCGAGGCTGTACCGTTTGCCGAGGCCGCATCGTTGCCCGATGCCGCATAGGCAGGCTGGCCATTGAGGTAGGCGGTCTGCGCGGGGGAACCCGCGGCCTGTCCGTAGATGGAGTTTGAAGCCGCTGGCTGCTGCGCTTGCCCGACCGGCGGCGGCGAGGCCGAACCGGAGTATGCTTGCGGGGCTTGCGGCGGCTGGCCCTGCGCCCCTGCCGCATTGATCTGTGGCGCCTGAGGCGCTTGAGGCATCTGGGGGTTGAATCCACTCGGCATACTTGCCGGCGCGGAGGCCTGAGACGGCGCCGCGCCCGCAGGCTGACTCGGAGCGCTCATTCCCGGCGCAGGCGGCGCGGCGGGGGCGCTGGGAGCGCCGGCAGAAGCACTCTGCGCCGCGCCGGCCTTCTTACCAAGGCCGATGAGCTTCTTCAAACCGCCTCCGCTCTTGGCCGCGGCGGCTGCGGGCGGCTTCTGCATATCTTTCGCTTCCGCCTCGTATCTCTCCTGATCCGCATCCGCGACCGGAGTGTAGTTGGCATCCGCGCTCAACTGCGTGGCGGGATCGGCGATTCTGGCGGCTTTCTTCCACCCAGCCAGCACGGAGTCGAAGTCGCTCATCAGGCTGCCGATGAAGGCGGTAAGGCCGGGCGAGCGCATCTGCTGGACAGCGAATACACCGCCTCCGGGGGCGAATGTGCCGAACATCATGCTGAAGTCGAAGGCGCAGTTCTGTCCGCCCCCGGCGCGAAAGATGCGATCGAATGCGACCTGGGGTTCCTTGGTGTCGGCGCGGAGTTGGATGCGGCATGGCGCGATCTGGTTCGGCTGAAATTGCAGGCCGATGCGGGAGACCTCCAGGGGAAGCTGATTTCCAGCCTCGGGAAAGATGCTTGGGTTCATGGCCTTTGCGAAGCCGCTGGCCCCTTGCGCTTCAATTTTTTCCCAGAGGTAGAAGTCGAAGACCAGCTTGTCATGGAGAAACAGAACGTTGGCAACCGAATAACAACAGTTGGGAATGAAGCGCAGACCGGGAACCAGGATCGCGGGCGAACCCTTGTAAGTGACGAGAAAGGCGCTGTTGGTAGCCCGCGCGTCCAGAAAGCGTCTGGGCAGTTCCGGTGGAAAGGAAAGCATGGGATCGCCGGAGATCGTCTTCTTCATGGTTCCGCCCATGAACGAGGCGATCGCGGGCTGGGAAGCGTCGTTGGCGGCCTGCGGCCCGGCCCCCAGAGCCGCAAACTCGGCTTCGGTCGCTCCCACCCTTTTGAGCACAATCAGCCCATCGATCGAGGTATCCCATTGGCCGGCCCGCTCCTTGATCTTGGCAATGACCACGCTCTCCGGCAACCCGGCTGAAATCATCTTGATCAGGTCGTCGTTGGCATCGCCGGCGGGGGCCGACAGGCCAGCCTGTGCGTTCGAATAGATGGCCGAAGCCAGGCAGCAGAGCACTGCGATCCGCGCTAAAGCAGGAGCGGAGAGACGAACCATGCCGATTTCTCCTCTGTCAAGACTTCGCGCTCGGGATAGAGGGGAGATTTTCCGGTTGCCGAACCCGAGACTCCTTTCCAGTATAACGAAACGCACTCCATCGCTGTCTTCATCCAAACCTCCATCGGCTAGAGCGGCGAATCGGAAGTTCATTGAATCGTTCAGCGGCGAAGACGCGGGTCCTTCGACTGCGTTTGGCGCAAACAACGCGCCAAACTCCGCTCATGATGACAGCTTTGTTTTGCAATGAACTTAGGACTCAGGACACCAGAGCATTTTCACTGTCGCTGCAATGCCTAGATCGCGGAATCCCACCCTAGCCGCAAAAGCAAGTATGCGGCGAGGGTGAGGCAACCATAACCTTGCACAAACTCTGAAAGCAATCTAGCCAGCCGCCGTTTCATAGATCGCCGCCTCAATCGGACCCCATCTCCGAGCCGATGCTGTAGACTGGCGGCTTGACCGAGGTTGACGCCGCCCCCATGCCTCCAACCCTGCGATTCACGCGCCGGCTCATCAGCCCGTTCAAGGGCGGCAGCGTCAATCGCCGCATCTTCCGCGCCGCCGTCTCGGTGACCGCGGCGGGGATTCTGGTCAAGCTGGCGGCCACCTTCAAGGAGTTCACGGTCGCCGGCGTCTACGGGCGCTCCGACGCGATGGACGCTTTTTTGGCGGCCCTGCTCATTCCCGGCCTGCTCATCAATCTCATCTCCGAGTCCATGAATCAGGCGCTGGTGCCCACACTGATCCGGGTGCGGGAACACGAAGGCCACGACCGCGCCCAGGAGCTTCTCTCCAGTTCCATGCTGTGGATTTGCCTGCTACTGGGCGCCGCTTCCCTGGCGATGGCCGCCGGCGCGCGCTTCTTTTTTCCGCTTATCGCCTCCCACTTTCCAGCGGACAAACTCGAACTATCCATTCACCTCTTCTATGCGCTGCTGCCGGTGGTGCTGATCACCGGCATCGCCACCAACTGCACCGCCGTGCTGAATACCTTTGACCGCTTCGCGCTGCCCGCGCTGGCTCCGATGGCCATCTCCGCCGCCATCATCCTCGGCGCGCTGACGCTGACTGCGAGATGCGGCATCTGGGCGATGGTCTACGCCACACTGGCCGGTTCGCTGGTCCACGCCGGCTTGGTGGCCTGGATGATGGATGCCCACGGCTACCGCTTCCGCCTGCGCTGGCACGGCATGAACGAGGCCACGCGCGAGGTGGCGCATCAGTACGGGCCGATGCTTTTGAGCAGCGTGGTTGCCTCCGGCGGTCTGCTGGTCGATCAGTCGATGGCCGCCATGCTGGCCCCCGGCAGCGTCTCGGCGCTGGTTTATGCCAACCGCTTTGTCAGCGTGGTGCTTACCCTGGGCGCGGGCGCGGTTTCCACCGCCGTGGTTCCCTACTTTTCGCGCATGATCGCCCACCGCGACTGGGCCGGATGCCGCCACACGCTGCGCACCTGGGTCCGGCTCACCGCGCTGGCCTCCGCGCCCATCGCGCTGGCGCTCATCGCCGGCTCGCATTGGCTTATCCGCGTCACCTTTCAGCACGGCGTCTTCGGCCCGCGCGACACGGTCGCGGTCACGCCGGTGCTGGCGATGTATGCGATTCAGATTCCGTTTTTCGTCTCCAGCCGGGTCTTTTACCGCTTTCTGGTGGCCATGCGCCGCACCGACCTGATCTTCTACTGCGGCCTGCTCAACCTGGCGCTGGACATCGTTCTCAATCTTGCGCTGATGCGCTGGTTTGGCGTGGCCGGCATCGCGCTGGCCACCTCGCTTTGGACCGTCGGCACCTTTCTCTTCCTCTGGTATTGGACCTGGAAGCTGCTGCCGACGGAATCCACCGCTACACAATGAGTTCTTGAAATAACCATCTCAAGCCTCTACGACGCTCGTGCGTTCGATGGGGAGCGGCACATGGGAGAACCGAATCGGATCGCTCAAAATCCAGCCGCGATGGGCGGCAAGACGTACATCCGCGGATGCGCGTTACGGTCAGCATGATGGTGCGGCAGGTGGGCGCGGGGATCGAAGCGGGGCAGGCGCGCCAAGCTGGCCAGCCTGGGCGCGACGAAACCCTCGGCGGCGCGGTGAAAACCGCCGTTTGCGGCAGCCGGAAAAGCTCCGAAATTCTGAGGCCTTTTTGTCTATGCACTGCCTTGATAGCAACCTCGTGGCATGAGACGATGCGCCCGACATTCAAAGGGAAACCAGGGCAATTGAGACGAGTGCTGTCGCGGTTCGAGTGTCTGGCTTGACAAAAGCGCTTGGCCGATCGATGCTTTGCGTATCAAACTGGGAGGATGCTGGTTGGTCGCGACCGAGTTAGGGGCGGTCCGCACTCCGCAACGATGGGAAAGCGCCGTTGCGGTGAATTTCGATCCGCAGCGATATTCCACTTGTTTTCGGTCAACTTCGGCATTCTTCGCATCGTGAAAGGAAGGAGCGTTCAGATGGCAGATATTAGGCAGGGGCAATTTTGCTCATATCAAATTCTCGTTAGCGATGGGCAACTGTGCCCGAAAGTTTGTGAAGTGACCCAGGCTCTGATGCAGTTGGGCGACCAGTGCTTCAGCGTAAATTCTTTGAATGTAATTAGCCAGCAGTATCCGCGGGATGTCAATCCACAAGTGCGGGCTGCGAAGGTGGGGAGCGCATTTCATGCGATTATATTCAATCTAGCGTCGCAGGCTCAGGCGAGCGGGCAACTAGAGCAGAAACTGAAGATCACACCTCCGGTGGGCACACCGGGGATGCCGGTGAGCGCAACGAGAGGACCGGACTTTGTACTGAGCGGCTGGTTTGACGGTGAAGATCTGCATGCCGCATGGGACTTCACCACCGACAAGAGTTTGGCCGCGCACTATGACCGTGATGTGAAAGGGATACGGAAGTCGAATCCGGATCCACATCCAATCGATCCGGAGATCCAGGAAGTGCCGGACAAAGAGAACTACTGGAGTTCTTACATCGCGATCCTCTATTAAGGCTCGTCGGGTTACAACCGGACTAAGTTGAGCGGTTCGACGAAAACTGCCGACTTACAGATCCGGCCCGTAAATCGCTTATTCGCTTTCTACCCCAACCGGAAAAGCGTGTGAGCGGTATGTGAACCCAGTCTCTACTTTCTACGCGCGGAACGCTCCGGAATGGGGCACTTCACTCCGCGCTCCGATTTCTGAAGCGACCCGTTTAGACTGTTCCCATGGCCAAGCGAATCGGCATCCATCTGGGCACGACGGGCGGGGCATCGAATGCCGTCGAGCGGGCGCGGGAGATCGGCGCCAATACCTTTCAGATTTTTTCCTCGAGTCCGCGCATGTGGCGCGCGCCCAAAGTGGACCCCAAGCAGGCCGCGCGGATGCGCGAGCTGCGCGCCGCCCTCGACGTGGGGCCTCTGGTCATCCATACCAGCTACCTGGTCAACGTGTGCAGCCAGTCCGACGAGGTGCGCGAGAAAAGTGTCGGCGCGTTTCGCGGGGAGATCGAGCGGGCGCTGGCGCTGGGCGCCGAGTACCTGGTTCTGCATCCCGGTTCGTGGAAGGGGCTGACGCGCGACGAGGGCCTCAAACTGGCCGCCGAGTCGATCGCTCGGGCCATCGACGGCCTGGCTTGGCAGGATACAGGCTTTCATATCCTCATCGAAAACACGGCCGGGGCGGAGTTTTCGCTGGGCGGCAGCTTCGAGCAGGTGGCGGAGCTGGTCGCGCGCCTCAAGCCGTCCGCTCCGGTGGCCGTTTGCCTGGATACCTGCCACACCCACGTCGCCGGCTACGACTTGGTCAGCGCCGAGGGCTACGAGCAAACGGTCGCTCAGATCGCCGCCACGGTGGGACTCGACGCGGCGCGCGTCTGGCACTGCAACGACGCCAAAGCCGCGCGCGGCTCCAAGCTCGACCGGCACGAGCACATCGGCGCGGGCACCATGGGGCTTGAGCCGTTCCGTCGTCTGCTCAACGACGCGCGCTTCGCTCACGCCGCCTTCATCGCCGAAACCCCGGTGGACACGCCCGGCGACGAGGAACGGAATGTGCGGGCGCTGCAGACCCTGGTGGAATCGCAAGGCTGACAGCAGGGCGGCTTATGCTGCCATATGTCAGTGCCCCGGAGGCGGCGCATCCGGGTTTCGGGAAAACTCATGGCGTCGGTTGTACTTGAGATGCGTGAGGCTACGTCAGGCTCAGAGCAGGCGATACGAAAAAGCATCGTGAGCCGGGACGAGACTCTTGAATCAATGGTTAGGCTGTTTTGCGCAGAGCCTCGTGAATGATCATCTTCAAGTAAGTCTGGTAACGCAAACCGCGCGCGGCGGCCTGTACGCGGGCTATGGCGATGTCTTCGGGGTCGAGGCGGATGGTGGTGGAAGGCAAGGCCGCCCTCTTTGCGGCGGAACCGATGCCGACCCGTCCCTCGGCTGTGGCTCTCTTGAACTCATCGAGCAATTCGCCCTCGTGCGACTTCCACCAAGCCGCTTCCTCTGCCTCACTCGCGAAGTTCATCTCTTTCAGTTCTTCCAACATTGCCATGCCTCTTCAGCGACAAGAACCAACGCTGATAGCTTTTATTTGCGGGCCAAGCCGTGACGACTCGAACTTCTTGCCAATTCAGTGTCGTTACGACAACCAGGATTCGTCCGGCATCTGTTTCACCGATGTGGGCAACTCGCTCCTCGCCATTGCGGAGTTCGGACTTGAGATCCACTGGCCGATTGAGGATGACCTGCTCGGCTTCTTCCGGCTTAACTCCGTGTTCGGCAACGTGGGAAATGTTCGCGTTATCCCACTCGAAATTCAAATTGCGCATGGTCGCTCCTCACTCCAAGATCAAGGGACCTAGTAGAGGCGCCCAAGGGAAAGGCGTAGAAGAAGCGCGAGAAATTCCCATGCATGTCCTTGCCACTGCTAAATCACTGCTCCCTTTTTGAGAAAAGGCGGTCGCACGTTAAGGCAAAACCTGATCCCATTGCAGTGGCAAGCGAAAAATCGCTACAAATTACACCCGTAGTGTAGTTACATTGTAGTTATTTGTCAACTATTGGCGCAACTCGACGAGCGTTGCGCCCTGGCCCTTCGTTTTGCGGGGCTTCGGCTAGCGTGGCTACGTGGGAGTGGCTTTTTAGGAATTCAAGGTCGGTCAGCCGTCAAACACTTGGACGCTTCGGTGCTGAACGCGCGGATTGCAGGCGAGGCGCAGGAGCGTTCCATCGGCAGTCTTCGCGCTGGTCAATCTGTACCAACATCGCAAGCGGTTGGCTGGGCAGTTGGCCGCGCAAGGGGCGCAGTGTCTCCGAAGGCCGGAAATCGGCCTACAGAGGCGGAGAACGCGACACATCCACCCATTTTTTCCCTCAATTCGACCCCTGCGAGAAAAAATCTCGTCTGCAAAAACGCACTCATCCCTTCATCGCCCAAAATCCGAGAGGTCAATCAGAGGCTCCTTAAGAATTGGCTCACCAACAAGCGGCATTCCCCAGGGCAATCGCATTTCAAAACATCTCCAGGAGCCGGTATAGGAAGTCGTCGTTC
>CAZMHC010000116.1:0-9872 GCA_964565955.1 uncultured Occallatibacter sp. | reverse complement strand
CCGTCGCGGAACTCGGTGTTGATGCCGTAGGCTGCCTCGGCCAGAACCACCCCACGGTCCCTACAGCAGTTCGCGCGCCACTCGGGACGCGACGACCAGGACTTGCAGGGCGCAAATGCCTAGAAAGAGGCAGAGAGCAATCCGGGGCGGTGCCAAGGGTGGAACAGCCGGCGAGGGCGTGCCCAGCAGCCGCATCTGCAGATTGCGGGTCGGCAGATTCCGCACTTTCAAGTGCAGCCTCTGCATATCGGCCCGGTGAAGCCCCGCTTGCCCACGCTGCCCAGGGGGAGCTTCACTGTTTGAGCAGCGGGTCTGTTGTGGGTCAACTCGTGCTCGTGACCGTTGGCGCCCCGGCTCCCCGTCCATTCCTTTAGCGACAGTTCGTTTACCGCCGTCCGCCGCCGCGAGCTCCGCCGCCAGCCGACTGTCTCTGCTGAATCTGCTGCATCTGCTGCGTGTGCCCTTGCTGCATCCGCTGCGTCTGTTGCTGGTGCTGTTCTTCTACCTGCTGCATTTTCGCTGGAGCAGCCTTCTGTTTCGTGAGCTGCTGATGTTCCCGGTCCTGATTCTGCTGGAGTCTTTGCCGGTCCTGGTTCTGCTTCGCAACTGTATTCTGCTGCTCCTTCTGGTATTTCTGGTCCAGCTTCGCGTTCCCCGTCTTGGGAGCAGCGGGGCGTTCGATGGGCGGCAGGTCCTTAGGATGGACTGCGGTGTTGGGGCGAGAAGTCGCAGTAACTGGCGGCGCGCCGTGGTTAGCGGAGAGCCGTTGCTGGGGGTTACCGTGGGCAGACCACGCATGTTGAGTCTGAGCGGATACAGGCCCATTACGTTTGCCACGAGCAGCAGCCTCTTCTTCAGAAGTGGCGCGCGCGTTGATCCCGCCGTTGCCGCCGTTGTAGCTGATGCGGTTAACCGTCTCGTTCACTCTGGTGTTGTAAACGTTGTGGATAGCGTTGGCGTCCACGCGGTTCACTGACGTGTTGTAGAAAAAGCGCCCGTTTTCCCAGCGGCCGCCTTCATAACCATTGCCGAAGTATCCGAAGCCATAGTCGATTCCACCATAGAAACCCACCGACATGCCCCAGTAGCCTTCATTGAACATGAATCCGTCGCCACCCCAACCCCAGTAGCCTGGAGTCCACAGGTACCCCACTTCGGGAGCCATCACCCAGGTGCCCGGTACCCAGTAATACTCGCCATCCCAAGCCCAATATCCTGGCGTCCAGATATAACCGTCGCCGGGGCAGACGGGCTGCTCGTAAGCGGGTAGCTCAGGGGGCGCGACTGTGGGCGCGCCCACTTGCGCGAAAGACGGGGCCGACAGGAATAGCATTCCTCCGGCCAACAACAGCGAACAAATAAAGCGAACGTGCATTACGTCTCCTCTCGCCGACTATCGATCGGCCCTCGGCAATCGCCGAGTTCAACTCACGTCGCGATGGGCACGCGAAGGGCCAATCTCATCTGGGGCGGCCATTTCTTTGCGGAATGGCCTCGGATCGGCGGATTGTCACCGCAATCTGGAGGATCGCTGAATGCTGGCAGATTCCCGTCTGTGTTCGTTCTGGTTGACTCTCTTTGAAGAGGTCGCGACGCGTGGTTCGTCCTCGCAGCGGAACAGTTACGGGCCGGTCCCTGGGTTTCCCGTCCACATTCGCTTTAACGCCCGTGGTCCTTACCTAGTTCACGGACTTTGTAATGGTTGCGAAAGTTGCCATGGTCGCTATATTCCAAAACGTCGACAGTGTTGGCATTGAAAAACGCGTGGTTACCCCCGCCATGCGAGAATTGGATACCGGCGTAACTATGCTGCGCCATTGCGGCCTGGGGTTGACGGCGTACTGTGGATCTCACCTGGCAACTTATCTAGCCCCCTTCCCGACAGAGCGCTTAAAAAGCCAGCGCGCACTCCAGGTTCTTCGGGAGCAAATGGCTCCAAGTCTGCTCTAACTTCATCCCACTTATTCAAGCGAGGGAATATGACAAAAACGGCTGTTGGTCTGCTCAAAACGTCCGCCGCAGCGGATACAGTGATAACACTGTTGCTAGCTTCCGATTCTTCCCGGATGAAATAATGCTGGTGAAGCGGTCGGATTTCGATACCAGATTTTCTCCGGACACCGACATCCTGAAGCTCGGAGGTATACTGGCGGAGCATGCCGGCCGCTATTGGGATGCAGCTCGCAGCGGGCGGACGTTGATCGCTGTTTCTGCCGGCGATCGGGCGGATCGCGCAGCCCAAATTATGGTAGCTGAAGGCGCGGTTTACCTTGAAGAATCTATCGCTCAGCCAGCGGCTAGCGCAGCCCTTACGGTCGCGCCCTCCGCTGATCCCGGCTTCTATCCTCGCAGGCAGGCGGCGCAGGTGTTCGAGGTTTCGTAAGCCTTCCGCGCTCCACTTGGTGCATCCAGGATGCAGTTCAATGGGCGGAGTGCAAGGTCACTTGTGAGACACTACACCAGACTTTCTGGGCAGGAACATTTCCTACGGGCTCTTTCTGCCTTCGCTCTGGCTACACTCGTGCAACGTGCTCAACCGGAAGAGAAAAGACTTCAAGATGGCCACACAATCCACTGCGGCGCACATAGAGATCCGGTCCGCGGGATGCCGCTAGGATTAAGCCGAACAACTGCTTCTTCGGAGTATGCCGAAATACGCACCACTTCTGCTGCCGCGGATGCAAGGCTGAGTTCGATAAGAACCCGGATGACTTCGCGGAATCGGAGCCGACGGAGGTCTTAGGAGGTGATGGCCCTTACGGAAGACAAGGCTAGGACCCCGATTGACGAAACCCCGCTAGACCGCTCCGAGGCCGCTCTCCTCGCATGAGCTACACTTCCTGCCTTGCGGACGGCAAGACTTGCACCCCTCCGGTCTGTCGGAACTCCGGCGATGGCGTTCACCCACTGCAGTGGATTGGCAATGTTTCAGACGTTTGACAGCGATCACAAGGTACTTGCCAGGGCGTCGTAATCCGCACCGGATCGGGTCTGGCGTCCCGTGTGCGAATCCCGGGCTTTTCGGCGATCTTTCTGCCTCGCAGCGCTTGGTAGGGTTGGCGCAGCGCGTGCGCTAGAAACTACGCAGCGGGCTGAAAGCGGAAAACGGGCTTAAGCACGCAAGACCGCTCAAAGTCATTGCTCAGTTCATGCCAGTGCTCGCTCCAGCGGTCGAAGTCGGGAATCTTACATATGAGAGGTTATTGCGATTATGGAAAAAATCATCGGTATTGATTTAGGCATCACTAACTCCGCGGTCGCCGTCATGGAAGCCGGCCAGCCTACCGTCGTTGCAAACCAAGAGGGAGCCCGCACTACACCGTCCGTTGTGCGTTTTCCAAGACCGGCGAGCGCTTAGTTGGGCAGATCGCCAAGCGACAAGCCATCACCAACCCGGCGGATACTGTATTCTCGATCAAGCGGTTCATGGGGCGCCGCTATGACGAAGTCACCGAAGAGATGAGGATGGTCCCCTACAAAGTCGTCCGCGGCGATCATGACGACGTGCGCGTGGAGATCAACAGCAAGAAGTACTCGCCGTCCGAAATCTCTGCCATGATCCTTACTAAGTTGAAGGAAGCGGCCGAAGCCTACTTGGGGAGCAAGGTCACCCAGGCCGTGATCACGGTTCCAGCGTATTTCAATGACGCCCAGCGCCAGGTGACTAAGGATGCGGGAAAGATCGCTGGCCTCGAAGTGCTGCGTATCATCAACGAGCCCACCGCGGCTGATTTGGCCTACGGACTCGACAAAAAGAAGGACGAAACCATTGCGGTCTACGACTTCGGCGGCGGCACCTTCGATATCTCCATCCAGACGGTGGGCGAGGGAATGCTGGAAGTCAAATCCACCAACGGCGATACCCACTTAGGCGGCGACAACATCGACCAACGGATCATCAACTGGATCGTGGACGAATTCAAGAAGGAAAGCCGCATTGATCTCTCCAAGGACCCTATGGCGCTCCAGCGCCTCAAGGAAGTTGCCGAGAAAGCCAAGATGGAGCTGTCGACCCTACTCGAAATTGAGATAAACCTGCCCTTCGTCACCGCCGCCACTGGCCCCAAGCACCTGACTATGAAACTCACGCTCGCCCGTTTCGAGCAGATGGTGGAAGACGTCATCCAGCGTTCGGTGGGTCCCTGCAAACAAGCCCTCGCGGATGCCGGTGGACGCCATAGCAGCTCGACGAAGTTGTCTTTGTGGGTGGACAGACCCGCATGCCGCGAATCCAGGCGCGGTTCGCGACCTGTTCGGCAAAGAGCCGCACAAGGGCGTCAACCCGGACGAGGTTGTGGCAATTGGCGCCGCGGTTCAGGGAGGTGTGCTGGGCGGCGAAGTCAAGGATGTGCTTCTACTCGATGTCACCCCGTTATCGCTCGGCATCGAAACCATGGGCGGTGTATTCACCAAACTGATCGAGCGTAATACCACCATTTCCACCCGCAAAAGCGAGACATTTTCGACGGCGGCCGACAACCGGTCGTCGGTGGAAATCAAAGTGCAGCAGGGTGACCGGACCATGGCGCATGACAATCGCCTGCTGGGTGTGTTCCAGCTCGGCAGTATTCCACCGGCCGCGCGCGGCGCGCCGAAGATCGAAGTCACCTTCGGTATCGATGCCAACGGCATCCTCAACGGGCCGCAAAGGACACGGCAACCGACAACGAGCAGAAGATCACCATCACCTCTTCTTCCGGGCTCTCCAAGGACGAGGCAGAGAAGATGGCCAAGAACGCCGAATCGCACGGCGCCGACGACCGCAAGCTGCGCGACGCCATTGATGCCAAGAATGTGGCCGACGCTAGGGTCAACAACGTCGAGAAGACGCTGAAGGAGCATCGCACGAAGATCGGCGAGGCCGGCGCGAAGGAGATCGAATCGGCCCTCGAAGAGACCAAGCGGGCCATTGGCGACAATGATCCAGTCCGGATCAATGCCGCTACCGGCCGGCTTACGGCCGCCAGCCACAAGCTGGCCGAAGCCATGTGCAAATCCTCTTCCGGGTAACCCGACGCCCAGGCGACGCCCTCCGGCGGCGAAAATCACGACAAGAAGGACGGCGGCACGGACAATGTGGTTGACACCGAGTTCGTCGACGTTGGGCGATAAGAAGGAATCTGAAGCAATCTACGGTTGCTCAGCGTCCCAAGAGGAAGCGCTGCTTCGGAAAGCAGCGACGACAATGCACGTCCGGCGGTGGGAAGGCGCCGCGCACCGTCCCACTCACCGATTGCAAGACGCCTGTATCCTTCCGGCGATCGGTGCCGCGCACGGCGCGAGGATCGCTGTCGCGAACATCGTAACCGGCGGCTTTAATCGTCGTGACGATCTCGTTGGCGAATTCCGCCCACCCGATGTGCCGGAGCGCACCCGCGAGCCTGCCCGCCACGGGCGCTGTGGCCACCGTCCAGCAGGCGGCGCAGCAGCTCCGCCGCATCTCGAAAGCCTGCAAGCACGGCTTGGATCTCGGTGGAATTGGCTGCAAAGAATATCTCCGGCACGCGGACCATTGCTGTGGCCGGCGCAAAGGCTCTGAGCCCATCGCGCTGCACGATATCGGCGGCGGGTGGCGTCTGCGGTTGTTTCCGATCGCGCCGATTCGGCCCCACGACAGCGGCATAAGGCACTGATCTCAGAATCTCGACCATGGGCCAAGATGGGCCAAGCAGCCATGGCAACGATGGCATCGTGTTCGAATCCCCCGCCCTCCGCTGCACTTTCTCAGCTTCTTTGGTGCCGCCCCATGGCGATCACATCTTACCCGCAAAGAGCGCGGTTACCAAGCTCAGAAATTCGGCCTCGCGGTCAATCGTCATCCGCACTTTCAGCCAATAAACATCGAGCGGTGCAGTTGCAATCTGGAAACCCGCGCAGAGGTTGACGGCGTCCTTTTCGGTGGTGACCAGCGCGGCGGCGCCCGCAGCGCCGGCTTGGTGCGCCATCGAACGGAGTTCTCTGGGTCGGTAGCGGTGGTGGTCGTCGAATTCGAACCACGCAGCGGGTGGTACGCCGAGGCGTTCCAGAGTTCGCCGGAACGATTGCGGATTGCCTAAACCGCAAAAGGCGCCCGTAGTGGCAAAGGGCGGTCGGGCGAGCGGGTGGTTGACGCCGGTAACGGCATTCATCCAGACTTCCGGCTCGATACCGGCTCGAAAGATCGGGACGCGCGGATTGGCTTGATGCACGGCATGTTCGATCGCCGGCGCGAGATCGGAAAACTGGCTGCGCGTGATGACGATAGCATCGGCGCGCGAAAGGCTCGAAACCGGCTCACGCAAGCGGCCGAGCGGGAACATGTCGCCACCGCCGATGGGATCGAGCGCATCGATCAAAACGATATCCAGATTGCGCGCGAGACGCACGTGCTGAAAGCCATCGTCGAGCAGGAAGACATCGGCCGGAAAGCGTTCTAGCAAGAGTGCGGCGGCGCGGGCACGGTCGGCGCCAATGCCGACGGCGGCGAGGCCGGAGCGGATGAAGATCTGTGGCTCATCGCCCGATTCTTCGATGTTTACCCGCGAGCCGGGCGCGACTGCCAGGTCGCCCGCCAGCGCATGGCGTCCATAGCCGCGCGTGAGGATGGCGGGTGTGTGGCCGGCGGCGCGCAGCAGTTCGGCCAAGTGCAGCACGCACGGTGTCTTGCCCGTGCCACCCATCGTGAGATTGCCCACGCTGATCACGGGAACGTCCAGCCGGCGCTTTCCGACGCGAGCTTGCCGGCGGCGGCCGGCCGTTTCCCATGCGCGAGCTAGCGGGAGGCCCAGCGCGTACCACGGCTGCGGGCGGCGATGGCGCGGCAGGTGCGCATCGTATAGACTGCGCATGGCGGCGACTGTGCGGGCGCTGGCGCCCCGGCGCGCTTCGGCGCACCGGAGCGCGCAGGCGCCAATGCGAGCGCGCGTGTCCGGATCCGTCAGTAACATCGAAACGGCATCGCCCAGTTCTTCCGGCCGGGCGATTTCGACCAAGGCGCCGGCGGCGCGGAAGTCCTCTGCGATGGCCTGAAAGTTCTCCATGTGTGGGCCCGTGATGACGGGCTTCGAGAACAGCGCCGGCTCCAGAATATTGTGGCCACCGCGCGCCGCCAGTGTGCCGCCCATGAAGACCACGTGCGCGGCGGCAAACAAGCCGGACAGTTCGCCGATGCTATCGAGCAGCAGCACGCCCGGAAGCGCGACAATCGATTCCGCACCCAGCCGTGAGCGGCGGACGAACGGGATGCCGGCGCGCGCTAGCTTTTCGGCCGCCGTGTCGAAATGCTCCGGTTTGCGCGGAGCCCAAATCAGTAGCAGGCCAGGGTGGCGCGCGGCCACGGCGCGGTAGGCGTCAAGCACCGCCGCACCTTCATCCGCGTCATCGGCGGTGGGAGGAACGGTACTGGCGGCGATCCAGACGTGCCGCGGAGCCAGTCGAGCCAGCCACTCCATCACGGGCGATTCCGGCGCGGCCGGGCTCGCATCGAAATCGTACTTGAAATTGCCGGCCGTCCCTACCGCCGCTGGCTGCGCACCGAGCGCGAGATAGCGCCGGCCAATCTCGTCGCTCTGGGCGAGCACGGCATCGGCTGCTGGCAGTACTGCGCGGAAAAACCACGCCAGACGCTGATAGCGCGGGTAAACGCGATCGGAAATGCGCGCGTTGACGATGGCGAGCGCGGCGCCGCTGCGCTTGACCTCTCGAAAGAAGTTGGGCCAAATCTCGGTTTCGGCCACAATCACGAGCGACGGGTTCAGCCGCCGCAACACGCGGCGAACCGCGAATACCAGATCCACTGGCGCATAGAAGACGCCGTCGGCCAAACCCCGCAGTTTATCGCGCGCGATGGCTTGCCCGGCGATGGTGCCTGTGGAAACGAACAGCCGTGTCTGTGGAAACTCGCCTCGCAAGCGACGAAGGAAGTCGAGCGAGCCCAGAACTTCGCCTACCGAAATCGCGTGGAACCAGATGGCGCCGGGGCCGGTCTGACTAAATGAGCCGGGTAGCCAGCCGAAGCGTTGCGGCAAACTGGACCAGTAGGCGCGGCTGCGCAGGCCCCGGTACAGGAAATACAATAGGACTAGGGGAAGCGCAAACGCCTGGCAGACTCGATAGAGGTAATAGATGCCTTTTGTTTTCAAACGTTTGGCTCTTTTAATGAGTATAACCGCGGCGCTTGCTGCGGACAAGCAGCAGGCTTTCCATGCGCCGGCTGTGGCCGCCATGGCGCATCGCCAGACCATCGATCAGGTGACCATCGGTGCGGAAACATACGTGGCCGGCGACAAAGTGAGGGCCGCCTTCGGCCGACTCATGCCGTACGATTATGGCGTGCTGCCCGTGCTGGTAGTGATTCAGAACGACAGCCGCGAGAGCATCCGGCTGGACCGAATGAATGCCGAATACGTTGGCCCGCACGGCAGCCGCGTCACCGCGACTCCGTCCGGAGATGTTCGCTATGCGAATGCGCCGCGCCGGCCCGACCTGGGAGCCGCCCCACCCATGCCGATTCCCATCAAGAGGAAGAACCCGCTGGATGCGTGGGAGATCGAAGGCCGGGCGCTGGCCGCGCAGATGGTAGCGCCGGGATTGTCGGCCAGCGGTTTCCTGTACTTCCAAACCCAGGTGCAGAACGGCGCGACCATTTACCTCAGTGGATTGACGGAAGCGCGAACCGGCAAGGAACTGTTCTATTTCGAGATTCCGATTGAGTGACTCGGCGGCCATCGGTAGTGAGCCGCACAACAAAAATAGCCACAGATGAACACAGATAAACACGGATAGAAGAAGCCCGTTTGGGACTCTTGCTTTCTATCTGTGTTGATCCGTGTTCATCCGTGGCTGGGGATCGCTAACCTCTACACGTCGTAGTACAGCGCGAATTCGTACGGGTGCGGGCGCAGGCGTACGGCTTCGGCTTCGTTCTTGCGCTTGTAGTCGATGAACGTCTGGAGCAGCTCTTCGCTGAACACGTCCCCGCGCAGCAGAAACGCGTGGTCGTCTTCCAGGCAGCTCAGCGCCTCGTCCAGCGATCCCGGCATCGACGGCACCGCCTTCATCTCTTCCGGCGACAGATCGTAGATGTCCTTGTCCAGCGGCTCGCCCGGGTTCAGCTTGTTCAATACCCCGTCCAGTCCCGCCATCAGCATCGCCGCGAACGCCAGGTACGGATTCGCCGCCGTGTCCGGGGGCCGGAATTCGACGCGCTTGGCCTTCGGATTCGCCGAGTACATCGGTATCCGGCACGCCGCCGACCGGTTCCGCCGCGAGTACGCCAGGTTCACCGGCGCTTCGTAGCCAGGTACCAGCCGCTTGTAGCTGTTCGTCGTCGGCGCGATGATCGCCGCCAGCGCGCGGGCGTGCTTCAACAACCCCGCAATGTAGTGCAGCCCCATCTGGCTGAAGCCCGCATAGCCGTCACCGGCGAATAGCGGCGTGCCGCCATTCCACAGGCTCTGGTGCGTGTGCATCCCGCTGCCGTTGTCGCCGAATAGCGGCTTCGGCATGAATGTTACCGTCTTGCCATATTGGTTTGCCACGTTGCGGACGATGTATTTATACAGCATCATGTTGTCCGCCGACTTCACCAGCTTGTCGAACCGCTGGTCGATTTCCGCCTGCCCGCCGGTGGCCACTTCGTGATGATGACACTCGATGTGCATCCCGCACTGGATCATCGTCTGCACCATCTCGCTGCGCAGATCCTGATAATGATCCGTCGGCGGTACCGGGAAGTATCCTTCCTTATAGCGCGGCCGGTAGCCCAGGTTATTCTCGCGGCGTCCCGAGTTCCAGCGCCCTTCCTCGGCGTCGATAAAGTAAAATCCCTCGTGCTGGTTCTGGTCGAAACTGACGTTGTCGAAGATGAAAAACTCCGCCTCGGCCCCGAAGTA
>CAZMHC010000115.1:0-9919 GCA_964565955.1 uncultured Occallatibacter sp. | reverse complement strand
GCTTCGAGCGGCTCACACAAAGAAGCCCCCGGCTCTGCCGGGGGTACGCTCACTGGCATCAAGGCGGAGGCGGCAGCCAAGCTGAAAATGGCGGCCTGACGAAAGGCAAAGGCAACGGCAAAAGCAAAAACTTCCCAAAGAATGAAAAAGCAAAAACCTGACGAATGAACAGCGCAACCCAAATCGAAGGCAGAGCCAGCCGCAGCCGGAGCCGGCACGAAGGAGAATCCTCGTATGCTCTATGCGACAGGCCCAGCCGGACTCGCGACTTTAGTCAGAGGCAGCTCCCGACGGATCAAGATTATGCGGTTTCGACCCGCGAATATCAGACGGATCAATCGTCGCTCAAACCTGCCCCGGCTGCGGCTGGCCCTGCCTTCGAAAAACAGCAAAAGCAACGACAACGACAAAAACAACCCCACCGATGCGCAGGCATTGACAGGGTCACTCCATATCAGAGCGTTTTTGGGGGTGTGTAGACCGAATTTGGTGGTATCCCACCCATTCCGCAGAAAAACGCGGAATGGATGGGGCACGGAAGTCTACAGTTAATCGGAAAATGCACTAGAAAAGCGAAAGAGCGCTGCCGAAAGCCTTTGAGGATTGTGTTCCCCATATCCCTTTTGGAATCGGGCATACGTCTCATCCGCGAGGATGTCCTTTCCCGCATTGCGGCGCTGGCCGGAGCGCCTCTGCCCGCCCCGCTACAACAGACGGAAGCGCCTGTCCGCCGGGGAACGGATTCCGGCCCGCCCTGAGCGCAAACATCATACTCACCAAAAATCTGTCCGAAGCCCTTACCTTCAACGACGTTTTGCTGGTGTCCGCTGAGAGCGACGCGGTGCCGGTGCAGGTCAGCACCCAGACCCAGTTGACCTGTACATTGCACTCAACACTCAGCTGCTCTCCTCCGCCATGGACACGGTGACCGAGTCGCGCATGGCCATCGCCATGGCCCAGCAAAGCGGAATCGGCATCGTTCATCGCAATCTGTCGATAGACGCCGAGACCGACGAGATCGACAAGGTGAAGCGCTCGGGAAGCGGGATGATTGTAGACCCGGTCACCATTGACCGGACCAGATGATCGGCGACCCCGCGATGTGATGCGGCGCTATAAAATATCGGGCGCGCCCGTCGCCCATGCCGGCGACGTCTGCTCCAGGCCGACGGAAGCGGAAGTTTCCGCCGCCGCCGGGACCCCGCTTCAGAGCAGTCCCACCGATCCGTGCAGCTTCGAAAGGGAATGAAATCCCTCTCCATCCCACTGCATCTCGGCGAGGGCAGCCGCTTCGATGACTACGCCGCCAACGTCCGCAAGGAGTTTCCCAACGTTCAGGAGGTTCTCGGCATCGGCTCCAAAGCCGTCTTTTTTGGTTTCGACCTTGCCGTTCAGTCCAAGAACGATATGTTCGTCGTGGCGATGTTTCTGAGCAAGGCCCCTCCCGAAAAGATAGCCCTCGCGTCGGGTGCTCTGCAATTTACGGATTTTTCAGGCCTGGGGTTCACGCTGGACGCGCAAGCCAGTTTTACTGCAACAGCGTCGGCTCGTCGTGGTTGTTGCCGTTGAGTTCTTCGGGCGGGATAATGACGGCGGCGGCGACCTTGTCTTCCGGCTCCAGATTCAAGAGGCGGACGCCCTGGGTGGCGCGGCCGGCTGCGCGGATAGTCTTGGTGTCGATGCGGATGATCTTGCCGAACTGGCTGATGACCATCAACTCCGAGGTTTCGTCCACCAGTTGAATGGAACTGACGCGGCCGATGCGCGGGGTGACGGCCATGTTCTTCACGCCCTTGCCACCGCGGGTTTGCAGACGGTATGCATCCACATCAGTGCGTTTACCGAAGCCGTTTTCGGTGATGGCCAGGATGCGGTAAGCGCCCGGCTCGTGCTCTTTGGGGGTAATTGCCACGCCGACGACGAAATCGTTCTTGGCCAGGTCGATGCCGCGAACGCCGTAAGCCGGGCGGCCCATGGAGCGAACGTCGCACTCGTCGAAGCGAATGGCCATGCCCAGGTGGGTGGCGAGGAAGACGATCTCCGAGCCGTCGGTGATGCACGCCTTTACCAGTTCGTCGTCCTTGTCGATGCCGATGGCGATGATGCCGCGGGCCATGACGTTGGAGAAGTCCTTGAGCGGGGTCTTCTTGACGGTGCCGTTGCGCGTGGAGAAGAAGATGAACTTGCCCTCTTCCTCCAGGTCGCGGACGGGGAGTATGGCGCGGACGTTTTCGCCGGGTTGCAGGTCGAGCAGGCTTTGCATCGACTTTCCTTTGCCGGCCGCGCCCACGTCGGGAATCTCGTAGACCTTGAGCCAGTAGACGCGGCCCGCGTTGGTGAAGCAGAGCAGATAGGCGTGGGTGGAATCGACGATCAACTGGGCTACGAAGTCCTCGTCGCGGGTCTTCATGCCCATGCGGCCCTGGCCGCCGCGGCGCTGCTGGCGGTAGATGCTGATGGGGGTGCGCTTGAGGTAGCCCTGATGGCTGACGGTGACGGCAACCTGCTCGTCGGCGATGAGGTCTTCGAGTTGCAACTCGGCGGATTCATCTACGATTTGGGTGCGGCGCGCATCGCCGTATTTGTCGCGGACCTCTTCGAGCTCCTTGACGATGACCGCGCGCAGCTTCACCTCGCTGGCCAGGATCGATTCGTACTCGGCAATGCGCTCCCGGACCAGCTTCAACTCGTTGAGCAACTCGTCGATGGAGAGGCGGGTGAGGCGGTAGAGCTGCAATTCGAGAATGGCATCGATCTGGCGCAGCGTCAGGCCGCGCTCCTCGTGGGGCAGGCGCTCACGGTCGAGCGTGATGACGATCTCCGTTCCCTTGCCCCAGGCATAGAGATTCTCGCGGGCCTCGACGCGCGAACCCGACGCGCGGATGATGCGAATCACCGTATCGAGATTGTCGAGGGCGATCTTCAAGCCTTCCAACTGATGTTCGCGTTCGCGCGCCTTGCGCAGCAGGAAGACGGTGCGCCGCTGCACCACATCGACGCGATGGTCGAGGAAGGCACGGATGGCCTGATCGAGTCCCAGTTCGCGCGGCTGGCCGTTGAGCACGGCGAGGAAGATCATCGAGAAGCTCTCTTGCATCTGGGTGTGCTTGTAGAGCTGGTTGAGCACGATCTCCGGCTGGGCGCCGCGCTTTAGCTCGATGACGATCCTCATGCCGTCGCGGTCGCTCTCGTCGCGCACGTCGCTGATGTCATCGACGATCTTGTCGGTGACCAGCTCGGCGATGCGTTCGATGAGCTTGGATTTGTTGACCTGATAGGGAATCTCGGTGACGACGATCGCCTGCTTTTCCTTGGTCAGATTTTCAAGCGCGGTGCGGGCGCGCATCAGGAAGCGGCCGCGGCCGTGCTTGTAGGCGGCAGGAATGCCGGATTTGCCGTAAAGAAAGCCGCCGGTGGGGAAGTCGGGGCCTTGCACGTGCTTGAGGACTTCGGCCAGGCCGGCGTTGGGATTGTTGATAAGTTCGATGGCGGCGTTGACCACCTCGGTCAGGTTGTGCGGCGGGATATTGGTGGCCATGCCGACGGCGATGCCATTGGAGCCGTTGACGATCAGCGTGGGAATGCGCGTCGGCAGCACCGTCGGCTCGTCGGTGGTCTCGTCGAAGTTGGGCATCATGTCGACGGTTTCCATCTCGATGTCGGCCATCATCTCTTCGGCGATGCGCTCCATGCGGCACTCGGTGTAGCGGTAGGCCGCGGGCGGGTCGCCGTCCACCGAGCCGAAGTTGCCCTGCCCGTCCACCAACGGATAGCGCAGCGACCAGGGTTGGGCCATGCGCACCAGCGCGTCGTAGACCGAGGAGTCGCCGTGGGGGTGATATTTTTTCAGGCACTCGCCGACCACGCCGGCGCACTTGGAGTAGCGCTTGTTGTGCTGCAGGCCTTCGCGGTCCATGGCGGTGAGAATGCGGCGATGCACGGGCTTCAAGCCGTCGCGGGCATCCGGCAAAGCGCGCCCGATGATGACGCTCATCGAGTAGGCCAGATAGGAGCGGCGCATCTCCTCTTCAATGTTCATGGGGAGAAAATTGGTGCCGCGGTTGGGCGGGGTTCCGCCTTCCAGAGGAAGCTGAGGGTTCCGATCGTCTGCCATAAGGGTTTTCAGGAGCCTGCGGGAAGACGGCAAAAGGTTCCGCAAAAGCTGGGCCGGGGTCCGTGGGCTGTGCTTCTATTTTACCCGCTGGAAGGCCGTTTCCGCAACGTGAAACCCCACAAATAAGTCCTTATCTTGCTTGATTTTATCGAAACTCACCGACGCACCGCCGAAGGCTGCGTTTTCTCACGCTGCGCGGCGCGTCCCGGCCTTCGATTTTGCGGAGGTTTTGGCCTTCTTTTCGGGCGCATCTTCGCCCAATCCGGTTAAAATGACCGGCGACTGGTCGGGAAATTTGACCATCAGTGTCAGTTCGCCGCCCACCCCCTCAACATAGCTGCGCAGCGTCGAGAGGTACAGGTCAGTCCGCTTCTCGATGCGCGAAACTCCCTCCTGGCCGATCTTGAGTTTCTTCGAGAGCCGCGCCTGGGTCAGTTTGCGCAGGCGGCGCAGTTCGCGCAGGTTGATTTCCGCGCGCATCTCTTGCGCCAACGCATCGATACGAGCGCGGCGCTCCGGTGGCATCTCATTGAGTATTTCGTCCAGTGTTACTGGCATCGCTATTTCCTTTTCTGCGAACCAAATGCGCTCAAATGCCGGTCGAACCGTCTATCCGCTACCTGAAGCAACTCGCGATGAATGCGGCGCTGTGCGACTCCGCCTTTGTCCCTGGCTACAAGCAAGATGGCCTTGCGCTATGGGTCGAGGGCAAATGCGACGCGCCAAACGCCTCCATCGGCATCGAAACGCAACTCCTTCATGTTGGCGTGGCGCGAACCCTTCGGCGTATCGACCTGCGGCCGCCCCAAGAGAGGCCCTTTCTCGCGAAGGATTGTCGTCCACGCTGCCAATACGTCTTGAACTGATTCGGACAATTCCCGGTACTCGGGCACGAATTCGTCGTGGAAGATTATTTGCCACTCTTGCTGAGCCATATCGCTCCTGTGCTAGTAGCTCAGTTACCCTCTGGCCGGATTAACAAGGATAATGCGATTATGCTTTCAAATGCCTAATGTCGTCAAGTGCATTTGTCGCTCTAACCCCTATAGCAGCCCCGGAAGACTCTGCACACATAAGACCGCCTGCAGCAGCACAACCGCCCCCGCCGCTGCCGTCGCCACCGCATGAGGTCGTGTTAACAGGCCCTAGTGTTGGTCGTCCTTTTGCCGCTTAGCGGAACCCATGTTCACATCTACTTCCAGTCGTCCTTGGCGTTGGCGATACCTTCGTTCATCACTGCATCGAAACCGGTGTGCTTCTTGATGAATATCTCGCTGAAAGCCCGGTCCTGGCGAAGCAGCACTGCTTGCAGCCGTACCAACTCCAGCAGCGCCAAAAACATGGCGACCAGCGACCGCTCCGAGCGGCTGTGGCTGAGCAAACCGCGTAGCGCCACCGGCTTGTCTTCCATGGTCAGGCGACGGGAAAGAAACTGGATCATCTGCCCCACGGTCACTGTGTCCTCCTCCACGCTCAAGATCGGACGGGTGCGGGCGCGCTCTAAAATATCTCGAAAAATGCGCACGAGATCGTCGGTGTCGGCGGCCATCTCCGGCTCGGCGGCGGCATCTTCCTTGAACTCGCGCACTCCGGGATTGGTCCACGTGGCGGCTTCGAGCATTTGCTTCTGTTGGAGCATCTGCGCCGCGTTCTTGAAGCGCTCATGTTCGAGCAGCCGCTCGACCAGTTCGCGGCGGGGATCCTCGGCGGCATCTTCCGGGCTGGAGGATGCACGCGGCAACAGCATCTTGCTCTTGATGTGGATCAGCAGCGACGCCGTATAGATGAACTCCCCGGCCACGTCCACGTCGCTGGCCTTGAGCTGGTTCACGTAAGCCAGAAACTGCGCCGTGATCTTGGCGATGGGGATGTCGTAAATGTCGATGTCCTGCTTGCGGATCAGGTCCAGCAGCAGGTCCAGCGGGCCGTCGTAGACCTGCCCCACAATCACCGAGAAGGGAGAAAGATCGGCCTCGTCGTCCCGCGTCTTCAGTTTGGCTGCCGGCTTCTCCACTGGCTTCGGCGCAGCAACCGGTTTGGAGGTGAGCACCAGTTGCGGAGCGTGGCGATCGGAGAATTCGCCTTCGCCGCCAGCTTCCGACTGGGCAACCGTATCCGGGTTGATGGACTGATCCGTCAATGCGGTTCTTTTCCTGTTCCTCTTGGTCCGCCAAAACTCCGGAGTCAGCCCCCAAGGGGGATGAAAGCAATTGTAAATAAAATCCCCGAGGCAGAGCTTCCCGCTCGTTTTCGATACGCTTGCCCGGCAGCCGTTCCCCCTGACGCTACAATGGAACAAGCCGTCTTTCCGCACTTTTTGAGCGGCGGCATACTCTCGGCATCATCCCGGAAGCGAAGATCAAATGCCCGAACCCGCAATCCCATCCTCCCGTCCCCGCGTCCTCAGCGGGATGCGCCCCACCGGCAAGCTCCACCTGGGCAACTACATGGGCGCCCTGGCCAACTGGGTCAAGCTGCAAGACCAGTACGAGTGTTACTTCTTCATCGCCGATCTGCACGCGCTGACGACCGACTATGCCGATCCTGCAAATATTGTGCCCAACACCCTTGAAGTGGCGCTGGACTTCCTTGGCGCTGGCCTCGACCCGAAGAGATGCACCATCTTTGTGCAGAGCCATGTAAAGCAGCACTACGAGTTGCCCTTGTTGCTTGGGATGAGCACTCCAATAAGCTGGCTTGAGCGCGTTCCGAGCTACAAGGAGATGCAGGAGAACCTTGCGAACAAGGATTTGACCACATACGGATTCCTGGGCTACCCCGTCCTGATGGCTTCCGACATTCTGCTCTATCAGCCGCAGTTTGTCCCCGTGGGCCAGGACCAGCAGGCACATGTTGAACTGACACGCGAAATCGCGCGACGGTTCAATTTTCTCTACGGAACACCGGGTAGCCATTCCGTACTCCCCGGCGGGTCAACGGCAATGACCATGGTTACATGGGGTGGCCAAGTACCCCCCCCCGATGATCTGGGGAATATGCAAGTCCCACCGCCCCCCGAGGATGTTGGGAAGATAGAGGTAATCCTGCCCGAGCCGCGGGTGCTCTTGACCCCCTCGCCCAAGCTCCCCGGCACCGATGGCCGCAAGATGTCCAAGAGCTACGGCAACACCATCCAGTTGACCGACCCCGAGCCGGTGGTTCGCCAGAAGCTCAAAACTATGGTCACCGACCCGGCCCGCATTCGCCGCACCGACACAGGCGACCCCGACAAATGCCCGGTGGCTGACCTGCACAAGGTCTTCTCCGCGCCGGAGACGCTGGCCAGCGTATACGATGGCTGCCGTTCGGCGGGCATCGGCTGCATCGAGTGCAAAGGTTGGGCCGCGGATGCTTTGGTGCAGGTTTTGCAGCCCATTCAGGAGCGCCGCGCTAGCTTTACCGAGGAGCGGGTCATCGAAATCCTAAAGGATGGTTCCCGCCGCGCCAGCGACCGCGCCGAAGTAACCATGAAAGAAGTGCGCGCAGCGATGCGCATGAAATTGCCCGGCGAATGACGCAATCAGAGCATCCGCATCACCCGTCGGTCACGCCTTGCTCAGCAAATCCGCGGCAACTGCTCACCGATCTGGGTGGGAATCACGCGATTGGCCCCCATCGCCGTCCGCGCCACCAGCATCCCCTTGTGCTCGGCGGTAACCTGGCCGATGCGCGCCGCCTCGCGGCCCAGCGGATGCGCGCGCAGCACCTCCAGCACCCGCTCGGCGGCCTCCAGCGCGACAAAAAACACCGCCTTTCCCTCATTGGCCACATAGACCGGGTCCAGCCCCAGCAGTTCGCAGGCCGACTGCACCTCCGCCCGCACCGGCAGACGCGCCTCGTCGATCGCAATCCCCACGCCGGAAGCTTGTGCAATCTCATTCAGCGTCGAGGCCAGCCCGCCGCGCGTGGGGTCGCGCATGGCGTGAACCGCGCCGCCCGCCTCGTCCAGCACCGCGGCGATCATCCCGTTCAGCGCCGCGCAATCGGAGCGAATCTGACTCTCGAATTCCAGCCCCTCGCGCACACTCATAATCGCCATGCCGTGATCGCCGATGGTGCCCGAAACCAGAATTGCATCGCCCGGCTGGGCGCGGTTGGGACCGACCGAGATGCCGGACCGCAGGAGACCCACACCGGAGGTGTTGATGTAGCAGCCGTCGCCGTGCCCGCGCTCGACGACCTTGGTATCGCCGGTAACGATCTGCACCCCGGCCGTCGCCGCCGCCCGCGCCATCGCCTGCACGATCGCCGCCAACTGAGCCAGCGGAAATCCCTCTTCCAGAATGAAGCTGGCGCTCAAGTAACGCGGCTCGGCCCCGGAGACGGCTAGATCGTTCACCGTCCCGTTCACCGCCAGTTCGCCGATCGATCCGCCCGGAAAGAAGAGCGGCTGCACCACAAACGAATCTGTGCTCATCGCCAGCCGTCCGCCGCCCAGATCGAGCACCGCCGCATCGCCCAGATTTTCCAGAGCCGGGTTGCGGAAGGCGGGCAGAAACAGATGCTCCACCAACTCATTGCTCAGCTTGCCGCCCCCCCCATGGCCCATCACGATGGTCGGATAGTCCGCCAGCGGCAGCGGGCAGGACCAATGCGAGAAGTCGGGTTTATCGTTCTCAGACATTTGATACTCCAGAATGCTCAGTTTTGAAAGGGCACGACTTCAGTCGTGCCGTAAATGCTCTGCAAAGAGTGCGGGCTTTAGCCCCTGAGGGAATGTATTTTTAATCATTTTTGGTCGAAGCCGATAGGAGGGATCAACCGGATGGCTTGTCAGCCGAAATTTTATTCCACGCTCTCTCCCATATGTCGTTCAGATAGGAAATGTAACTGAAGAAATAGTCCGGAGAAAAATTCTGTATTCCTGCGGAACCTTTACCGGACTTGTCAGCACCATAGCGATAGAGCTGATCGGGATGATGGTCAATCGTAGCGGCTATCTTGACACCCAAGTTCTTTTCAACTTCTGCCCATGACCTGTCCCACCATGTTACAAAGTGAAACTCAGGCTCTAGTAATACCTTTCGATACGAATCAAGTAACTCTGATATTTCATGTGTGGGAATTGCGACAATACCCTTCGATTTTTGGATGCAAGCCTTTAGAAATAACTCCATTGCGATATTTAGACAGTAGTAGCAAACTGACCCCTTGGACCACTCAAGTGCTTGACCCGCCTCACCCGCATCTTTGCAGAGAGTTCTTGCAGCCTGTAGGAAGGCGATCGATTGCCGGTAGAATTTCTCAGATACAGGCAATTTACTGAATGTAGAAGAGTTAGCAAAGACTCCAGGCCAGCGGTTCTCCACGGGAAACGGTGAATAGATATACTCAATCTCACCATTGGGGTGGTGTATCTCCGCGTCCACATGTTTTGACAACTCCATCAATTTACCTCTGTATTCCCTCGGCGGCTAAAGCCGTGATTTCTTTGGGCGTTTCTGCGGCACGACTAAAGTCGTGCCCTTTCAAAACATCGACTTATTCGGAGATTACTTGGATAGTGTAGACCCCGCGCCCGCCAACTCTTCCGCCGACAAGAATCGCCCATAATTGAAGTAAGCCGCGCAGGCTCCTTCGCTGGAAACCATCGTCGCTCCCAGCGGATGCCGCGGAGTACACTCCTTGCCGAAGGCCGCGCACTCGGCCGGCTTGATCTTCCCCCGCAGCACGTCGCCCGCCCTGCACAGCGCCGACTCCGCCGTCCGAATCCCCTCAATCTGGAAGCGCTCCTCGGCGTCGAACTCGCGGTAAGCCGCGCTCAGCCGCCAGCCGCTCCTTGGAATCACGCCGATCCCCCGCCAC
>CAZMHC010000114.1:0-9950 GCA_964565955.1 uncultured Occallatibacter sp. | reverse complement strand
GGCCCGGGCCTTTGCCAATCTCAGCCGAAATCCAGATATACAACTGTAGTACTAGCCCGACCGACCCGCGCCAAGCCAGGCATCTCCAAGTTGCGTTATGCCACCGCCTGGGTGCAGTGGGCGCAGCGCTTGGCGGCCAGCGGTATCTCGCTAAGGCATTCGGGGCAAGTCTTGGTGGAGGATGGAGCCTCCGGCGCGGGCTTCTGCAGCCGGGCCAGCAGCGTGTTCAGGGGCAGGACCACCCCAAAGTAGACCACCGTGGCCACGATCAGGAATTGCACCGTAACGGTGAGGAAGTTGCCGACCCGGATGTCCGTGCCGTTCAGCGTCAGCGCCACGTTGCTGAAGTCGGGCTTGCCTACCACGGCGGCGATCGCCTGGCCAAGCACGTCTTTGGTAAAAGAGGTGACGACGGCGTTGAAGGCCGCGCCGAGAATCACGGCCACGGCCAGATCGACGACGTTGCCGCGCAGAATGAAATCGCGAAATCCCTTGAGCATGGTTTCCTCCGGTTGCGAATGGGGTGCGGTATTCCGCATGAATCAACTTATTAGTGCCGGCTCCATCTGGCGCAGCGACTCGGCATACGGCGCGCGCAGCAGGCCGCGTTCGGTGACGATGGCGGTAACGTACTTGGACGGAGTTACATCGAAGGCGGGGTTGCGGACGCTTACTCCGTTCGGAGTCATCCGCTTGCCGCCGTGGTGGGTAACTTCAAGGGCGGCGCGCTCCTCGATGGGGATAGCTTCTCCGCTGGCGGTGGCGAGATCGATGGTGGACCAGGGAGCGGCCACGTAGAAAGGGATGCCATGCTCCCTGGCCAGGATGGCGACGTTGTAGGTGCCGATCTTGTTGGCCACGTCGCCATTGGCGGCGATGCGGTCTGCGCCGACGACCACCGCCTGGACGCTGCCCGCGCGCATGATGCTGGCGGCCATGTTGTCGCAGATGACGGTGGTGGGGATGCCGTCGGCCATCAGCTCCCAGGCGGTGAGGCGCGCGCCTTGCAGGAAGGGACGGGTTTCGTCGGCGTAAACATGGATGCGCTTGCCCTGCTCGACGGCCGAGCGGATCACGCCCAGGGCGGTTCCGTAGCCGCAGGTGGCCAGCGCCCCGGCGTTGCAATGTGTAAGAACGCCGCCCTCGTCGGGCAGCAGCGCCGCGCCGAATGCGCCCAGAGCGCAACAGGCGGCGATGTCTTCCTCGTACATGGCGTGGGCTTCGGCCAGGATTCTTTCCCTCATGCGGTCGAGGGATGCGCCTGCGGCGAGCAGAGATGCGAACAGGCGCTTCATTCGGTCGATGGCCCAGAAGAGATTGACGGCGGTGGGGCGGGTTGCGGCCAGTTGCGCGCAGATCCGGTCGAATTCGGGAGCGAACTCGGCTGCCCCGGCGGCTTGAGTGCGCAGCGCGCCGAGGGCGACTCCATAGGCCGCCGAAACGCCGATGGCCGGCGCGCCGCGCACGATCATGGCGACGATGATCTCGGCTACCTCCTCATGGGTGGTGGCCAGGACATAGCTCTCCTCAAGCGGGAGCTTGGTCTGGTCGATGAAGCGAATGCCTTCCGGGGTCCAGGTCAAAGTGGGAATCATGCATATCCAGTGTAAACCGCGCGAAGACGGGAACGGTTTGCAAGCGCGAGAGCCTCTTGCAAATTTGCGGATATGCGCGCGTTGAGTTGTAGGGGTTCCGAACGTTGGAATTGGGCTATCGAGACCAAGCCGTTTGTTCCCGAAGCCGAGGAGACGCGAGTGCGCTCCGCCGCGCCGATGGTCGTTGTGTTTGGAAAGGGCGCGTTTCAGCCGTGCCGTAACGCCGTGAGTGGATCGACGATGAATCCTTCGCTTTCGGGCACGTCTTACGCTTTCTATTTACCCAGAACCAAGATATTGGACGGATTTTAAGCGATAACTCCCCCAGCCCTATTCGCCAGCAGTTCCTTGGCCGCCTGCCGCCCCAGCCGGATGCAGTCGGGGATGCCGATGCCGTCGTAGGCGTTTCCGGCCAGCCGCAGCCCGGGCAGCGCGGCCACACGTTCGGCGATGCGCCGCGCCCGTTCCTGGTGCCCCACCGCGTACTGGGCCATGGCCCGCCGCCAGCGCGCAACCTGCGCGTACTCCGGTTCGACTGCAAGCCCCACCGCCGCGTCGCCCAGAATCTCGCTCAGTTCGCGGCGGATCCTCGCTACCAGCGCGGCATCCGGCTCGGCCAGCAGAGCCTCGTTCCTCATTCCGCCCAGAAAGGCTCGCAGCACCGCCTTGCCGGCCGGCGCGCGGCCCAGAAACTTGCGATGGACAAAGGTGCAGGCCAGCATCGCGCGCCTCTCGACCGACGGAACCAGAAACCCGAAGCCCTCCGGCAACCGCCCCAGCTTCGCCTCGTCGTAGATCAGGTTCACGGTAATCGACGAAGAGTAGGGAATGGCGTTGAGTTCTTCCCCCAACGCCGCATCCACCGCACCGAGCAGCGCCCCGGCCGCCCACGCGGGCAATGCCACGATCGCCGCATCGTAACTCTCCGTCGCGCCCCCGGCCTCGACCCTCCAGCCGTCCGCAACCCGCTCCAGAGCGCTGACCGCCGTCCCCAGCCGCAGCCAAGCAGGATCGAGCCGCGCGGCCAAAGCGTCCACCAACTGCTGCATCCCGCCCCGCGGCGCGGTGAAAACTCCTCGCGTCGCCGGTCCGCCGCCGGTTATGCCGGCCTGATGCGGACTCCCCGCTGGGCGCGAGGCAGCGCGCATCTTGCGGCGCGCGGCCAGCATCCCCCGCGTCAGCGATCCGTACTCCCTCTCCATCTCCACCAGCCGCGGCAAAACAGTCCCTACGCTCAGTTGCGCCGCGTCGCCGCCGAAGATGCCGCTCAGCAGAGGATCGGCCAGCCGCTCCACGGCCTCGATTCCATAGTGACGCGCCACCAGCGCCGCCACCGACTCGTCCGCCAGACCGCTGGGCCGCGGCGGATGCAGCATATCCATGCCCATGCGCAACTTGGTCCGCAGGCTGAACAGCGGCGACAGCGCCGTCGGAATCAGCTTGGTCGGCACCAGAAACATCAGTCCGTCGGGCAGCGCCACCAGCCGGTTTTTCACCACAATCCAGGTCTTCCGCGCCGCGTCGTTGGAAGCGATTAGTTCGCCGCCCAGCCCCAACTCCCGGCACAGCGCCCCCCCCGCCGGCTTCTCCGTCAAAAACGAGTCCGGCCCCCGCTCCAGCACCGCTCCGCCCACGCTCTCCGACGACAAGCAGCCGCCCAGCCGCGCCCGCGCCTCGTAGAGCGTGTACTCCACCGCCGGGCGACCCGCGGGAGATTCGGACCCGCGCGCCAACTCCAACTCATAAGCGGCCGCCAGCCCCGCTATCCCGCCGCCTATGATCGCCGTCCGCATCCTCGACCCCATGCCCTCATTAAACCAGTTCCACCTGAAATCGCGGGCCCTTCCTTATCTTGCCCAATCGCGATGCCGAGCCGTTTCATCGGGCGCGATCCTTCCCGATCCGCGCCAATGTTCCGTTCTGGCCCGCGTCGCCAGCGCCCGCCCTCTGCCAGCGGCGCCGTAAACTCCCGCTGCGGTATCCTCATCTTTAGGACCGCCGCCTGGAGTCCCCTTTGGAGTCCTGCTAGCAATGATCCGCCTTTCCGCATACATCGATGAGCTTGCCGTTGCCCTGATTCTCATCGCCCTGGGCGGGGTGGCGCTCTGGCTGTTCTTTCGCAGGCGCCCCACCCCGGAAGAGATCGAACGCGCCCGCCGACAGTTTCTCGCCCAGTCCGGGCGGCTGGTGGACGGAATGCTCCTGGACGTTTACGAGATCGAGACAGTGGATGGGCCGGAGGGAAAACGCGCTCTGACCATGCTCCTCTACAGCTACCGCATCGCCGGCGTGGACTACGAGTCCTCCCAGGACATAACGAGCATGAGCGCCGTCGTGGACATATCCCAGATCCGCGCCGGCTTTCCCTGCTCGGCGCGCTACCAGCCCGGCAATCCGCAAAACAGCATCGTGCTGGCCGAGGAGTGGAGCGGCCTGCGCGCCGGCCTGCCCGTGCTGCCCCCCTACGAGAATCCCGATCCCGCCGACCTCAGCCATCTACGCCCCGGACGCGGTTAGGCGCGATTGGCATCCCATACCCAACCCCGGTTACACTAGGGCTATGCACCTTCACGCCGCGCCAGCCACGAGCGTACCCGCAGCCAAGCCCGCCACTGCCGGAATGCAAACCGCGCTGCGCATCTCGCTCGTGGCCACCCTGGCCTACGTGGCGCTCACCTTTGTCGCCGGGCTGCGCGCCCATTCCCTGGCGCTGCTCTCCGAGGCCGGCCACAATGTCTCGGATTTTCTCGCCCTGCTGCTCAGCTTTGCCGCCGTCCACTTTCAGTCCCGCCCCGCCAACCACTCCAAGACCTTCGGCTATCAGCGCGCCGGAGTGCTGGCCGCATTCCTCAACGCGGCCACCCTCATCGTCATCTCGCTGTGGATCGCCATCGAGGCCATCCACCGGCTCTCCGCCCCGCTCGCCGTCGAGCCGCGCCTGATGATGATGGTGGCCGCCGCCGGGGTGCTGATGAACGGCGCCATCGCCGCCATGTTGTGGGGCGTGGCCCGCGACGTGAACCTGCGCTCGGCCTTTCTGCACATGGCCGGAGACACGCTCTCCACCGCCGCCGTCATTGCCGGGGGCGCGGGAATTCTCCTCACCGGCCTGAGCTGGATCGACCCTGTCCTCTCCATGCTGATCGCCGCGCTCATCCTCTGGTCCAGCTTCGGCATCGTCCGCGAAACCCTCAACATTCTCCTCGAAGGCACCCCTCAAGGAGTGGCGCTGGCCGAGATTCGCGCCGCCATGGAAGCCGTCGCCGGCGTCCTCAACGTCCACGACCTGCACGTATGGAGCCTCGGCTCGAACTCCCGCGCCCTGGCCTGCCACGTCACCATCGCCGACATTCCGCCCTCGGAGAGCGCCTGCATCCTCGACCGCCTCAACCGTACGCTCCGCGACCGATTCCACATCAGCCACACCACCATCCAGTTCGAGCACACCGGCTGCGAGGTGCTCGACGGCTGCGTGGTGCCCATGGAAGAACTGGCCAGCGATGGCGGGCATCGCCACTGAAACTCGCATCGACACGGGATATGCGCACGTATCCCGTGTGCATCGACGTCGCTCTCTCCACCGAACGTCAGATTCTTTCGCGCCACCTCGAATCCCTCGAAAGATTCCCGCGAAAGCACTCCCCGAACTCGACCGTCTCCTCGCACACGGTGGCTCGCTTGCAAGGTCGAGGGTAGCCGTCTTGAAAAGTCGAAGCGTTTTTTTGCCTGCAAGCCGAACTTTCGCTAACATAGCGCCAGTTCCACCAGGAATGACGGTTCGAGCGGAGGGAGATGCAATGGCAACCATCCATGCAATTCGTACCGGAATGGTACAGGTGAGACTGCCGCAAATGGCATCGCGCGGCAGCAGGCTGGCGCGCGCCGGCAAGATGCTCTTCGACAAGGAATGGTCGGACTGGCTGCCGATTTATGCCTGGGTCATCGAGCATGAGGAGGGCATCCTGTTGGTGGATACCGGCGAGACGGCGCGTGTGCATGAGAACGGATACCATCCCACGTGGCATCCGTTCTATCGGCGCGCATCGCGCTTCTCGGTGCATCCCGACGAGGAGATCGGTCCACAACTGCGCGCTCTCGGAATCGATGCCAGAGATGTGCGCCAAGTGGCGCTGACTCATCTGCATACCGACCACGCCGGCGGGTTGATCCACGTGACGGGAAGCAAATGCTGGGTTGCGAAAGGCGAGTTTGAAAAGGCGTCCGGTCTGGGAGGAAAGCTACAGGGCTATTTGCCCCACCGTTGGCCGAAGGGTTGGCGACCGGAGTTCTTCCGCTTTGAGGACCGTCCGCTTGGACCCTTTCCTCGCTCCATGCCGTTGACCGAGCGCGGCGACGTGGTCGCGGTTCCGACCCCCGGACATACCCCCGATCATGTTTCGGTCGTCGTTTGCGGTTCGCCGTCCTTCTTTCTTGCGGGAGACGTCAGTTACAGCCAGCCGCTCTTGCTCGCCGGCGAGGTGGATGGCATCAGTCCCGATCAATCCGTTGCACGGGCGACGTTGAACCGCATCAAGGCTCTGGCCGCTGAGCGGCCGCTGGTTTTCCTCTCCGCGCACGATCCTGAGAGCGCGACACGGCTGGCTCAACGGTCCTTGCTCCCGACCGGCACACCGAATTGACAGGCGCGCACACGGCAGGTCTTGCAGCGCGTCTTGAAAGCTCGCCATTCCGCCTACAACAGCCCCGAGCGTCCCACAATCCGCTTCGACAGAAGCCACGAAAGCAGCGACGCGCCCAGCGCCAGCGCCACCCACCCGGAGCCTTCGACAGACTGCTCCATAGCGGCGGAGAGATGCGGAGGCGCAAACGGAATTGCGCTGACCGTAAGTTCGCCGAGCGCCGGCAGGCCTAGAGGGACGATCTTGTACCCTCCCCAGGCGAAGATGACGACGAGTATCAGAATGCCGGGTAAAGTCCGCTTCCACGGAAAGGGCATCGGCGCCGGCATCGCGGCCTCTTGCATTACGCGCTCCATTGTCGCGGCCAGAAAGCCTGAAGAGGGAACCAATTCTTCTTCCGTCGCAAGAATGCCTTCGATCTCCGTCTCGATCGGCTCGGTCCGGTTCGTGTCCGCCCGGTCCCACCCGGCTCCATCTGTCTCCATCGGTTTCAGCACGAGGCCTCCTTTTCCGTGGCCGTCGAAGCGAATTCCATCGCCGCGCATTCGGCTTCCAAGCGCGGGAATCGCTCTCGCAGCAGCGCCCGTCCTCGGGAAAGTCGCGCCTTCACGGTTCCCTCCGGCAGGCGCATCGTCGCCGCCGCGGCAACTACGTCCATCTCATGAAAATAGTACAGAATCACCGGTTCGCGGTAGCGCGGAGGCAAGGCCAGCACGGCGCTCCGCACCGCGTCGCGGCTCAACCGCGCCGCCAGCGCATGGTGTTGCGTTGCGGCGCCGGCAGGCTCCGGCACGGCATCCAGGGGCAGGTTCACCGTGGGAAACCGCTTGAGTTCGCTGCGGAAGACGTTGGCCGCCAGCGCAAACAGCCAGGTCGAGAAGCTCGACTCGCGCCGCCACTTGCCCAGCCCGCGCCAGGCGCGAACGAAGGCTTCCTGCGCCAGTTCCTCGGCGCGCCCGCGGTCGCGGCAGTAACGCCACGCCATATTGACCAGCGGCCCCTGCCAGCGGCGGACGATGCCCTCGAAGGCCCGCGCCTCGCCGCCCAGCACCCGGTCCACATCGGCCAAATCTTCCGCCGCGCCTTGAGCCTTTGTCATCGATCGGACTCTCTCTGCCGGTGGGACTCGCGGCACGGTCGCCGGGTTGCATTTTGTCGCAAAAAATATCTCCCGCAAAAATGCAACCGGATTCCGCTGCCTACAGTCCCACCCGTTGCAAGCAAGAATTTCGCAACAACTGAATCGGGAGGATTCTATGACATCGCTGGCGTTTTTGCTCTTGGTCGAACCCGCGATCGCGGTGCTCGGCACACTGGGCCTGTGGATATTCCTGTCCATCGGAGCTGTATCGCTGTTCGTCATCTTCATTCCCACCGTTACCTGGATCGACAAACAACACAAGGAGAAGGAGGCCTTCTACAGAGCGGAGACCTTGCGCCGGATCATCGAAGCCCCGGGCGAAGGCGCCAAGGCGGCCATGGAGTTGCTGCGCGAAGAGAGCCGCATGGAACAACAGAAGAAGCGCGAAGGGACCAAGATCGGAGGCCTTGTTTGCGTCGCCGTGGGCGCGGCAATGGTGCTCTTCATGGGGGTCCAGCGCAACCCCGGCTTCCTGGTTGGCCTGGTCCCGGGTTTTGTCGGCCTGGCGCTGCTGGCCTACGTCTACTTTCTGGCCGATCCGACGCGCTAAGGATCGAAATGCCGAAGTGCCGCCGGGTGTCCCAGGCGCCCAGGGTTCTTTCCCGTTCCCCCACAACCCTTGAGTGCCCCAGGCCCCGCTTTTGGGCACATGGGATAGCGCCTCCCGGCCTCTCCGCAACCCATGCTCCCAAATTTTCGGGCCTGGGAGGCCACAAGCCCCAACCGGCGGCCGGCTCATCCTCAAAGTTGCCGCGGAAGTTTCAGGGCGTTGTGGGCGTCGGCGTACCAGCCGCCTTTCTGAGGCGGAGGAAGGTTTCAAGCCGGGTAACAGCCGCCTCTCCATGTTGCGCGATGCCCTGCATGGAGTCGAGCAGTCGCTCGCTGATCGACTTGAAGACATCGGCGGCCGGAATTCCGGCATTGACCGACATCCGTTGGATCTCTGTTTCGAGAAATTGGCTGTAGCCCACGATCGCAGACTGGTTGGCATTCAGGCTTGTCGCGACGGGGTCTGGCGGAACGATGGGAGCCGCCACCGAGTTGGGGGTGTCGCTTCGCGGCGCGGAGAGACCCGTCCCAATGTAAGGAGCGAAGCTCTTTGCGGCGGCCACACGTTCGCCAAGGGAACCGAGTCCCCACTTGTCGCTCACATATTTGAGCAGGCTGGTGTGATCGAAGACTTCATGAGCGACGCCTGCTTTGAGCCACGGAGAAATCAGGACGGCGGGAACCCGGACTCCGTACTCCGCGAAGGAGAACTCCTTGGTATTGCCGTCGGGAGGCACCGCCGCCGCCGGGGGTACATGATCGAAGAAGCCGCCATGTTCGTCGTACAGAACGACCAGCAGGCTCCTCTCCCAGAGTTCCCGATTCGCCGCCAGCGCGTTGTACACATTGGCCAGCAAGAGTTCGCCACGCTTCACGTCGCTGGGAGGATGCTGATCGTCCTGCAACGGGCCGAAGTAGGTCGGCTCGATAAAGCTATACTGCGGGAATGCGGCCTCGGACCCGGAAGCATCCGTGTAGAACTGCTGCATACGGTGATAATGGCTCGGGTATCGCCATTGTTCGGTCAGCACGATCGACTGAGGGAAGTCCCCATAGTAAATCGACCAGCTCTTGCCGGCTTCGGATAGACGCTGATACACGGTTGGCTGGTTGTAGACGTGGATATCCGGGTGGAAGATTCCATCGGGCATGGTCGTGTGGCCGAGCGATGTTCCGCTGTGGACAAAGAAGCGGTTAGGCCAGGTTGGACCTGGAAGCGAAGAATGCCAATGGTCGCAGGTGAGGAACGACGAGGCCAGCGTGTAAAGCGCACTCAGGAACTCCGGCTGATAGTAGCCCATGATTTCGGCACGTTGCGCTGCCGTTGACTTCGGATAGTGTTGGGAAAAATCGGCGACGAATCCCTGGCACGGACCGGAAATCTGGCGCAGGCAGTCGTCGAGATCGTGCTCCGGATCAAGCGGCATATTCCGCTCCGTGGTGACGGCCTGAGCCACCGGAGTCGGTATCGGAAAATCGGGATTCGTGAGCGCGCGCTTCGGGTCGACGCCCTCGACTCCGGGAAGAAGCCCCAGCATTCGGTCGAAGGAACAGTTTTCAAACATCAGGACGATAACGTGTTCGATGGGATCGGGCATGACTCTTCTTTTTCCTCCTGCGGAGGGTAGTCGGTCGCTGTTTCGGTGAGTGCATTCATCGCCGGCGGTAGCCCATGCCTCTATCCGGCCAATAACAAATCTGGGTGCCCCAGAATCTGCCCTGAGCCTGCCGAAAGGGGGCCGGATTTGCGGGCCTGGGAGACCTCGAACCCAACGGCGGGCGGTTCACCCTAAAAATTACCACAGTCGGCGGGTGGCCCCAGGTCTCGGTGACCGTTCCCAACCCAAATGAGGGTGCCCCCCGGTCCCTCGCCTTTGGGGACCGGGGAAAGTGCCCTAAGTTTTCGGGACGTGAAACTTCCCACAAGCGAGGGTCGGTGAGCGCAGACCTTGACAACTCCTCCGGGCGGCTACGATCCGGCCGGCAACCTGATAAGCTATTCCGATAACGTGATGGGCGCGTGGA
>CAZMHC010000113.1:0-9976 GCA_964565955.1 uncultured Occallatibacter sp. | reverse complement strand
CCTCTGCCCAATCACTTTACGTAATATCAATCATTTATGCAAGTAAGCACTAGTTCATTCTCCAGACTTTGAAATGCGGATAGATTGCGCAACAGCTCATAATTCATCAGTTCCGCCACCCTATGCCGGCGTTCTTCGACACGGAGATCGCGCAGCCTTCTCCCGGCTTGTTCCGATGCAATCCTGAGCGCCTGAAAGAGCGTCTCCTTGGGGTTCGCATCATACTCAATGCTATTCGGCACCGGGAGATTCAGTGGTTGGCTACCTCGCGGATTTCCAGAGGCCGACCGAATCGCAAGCTCATCCAATAACAGCCAAGCTTCGGTCATTCGGACCGGAATCACGCAAACTGCGGGCGGATTGTTCCCCAAATGCTGGATGGCATTCAGAATTTCTGCCCTTCTATCCTCGGGACTTTGACGTTCGGCGTCCCTGTGAACAAAGAGAATGTCGCATGGGTAATTCTCCACGGCGAGGCGGACTCGCTCCTCAAGGCTCTGTGGCGGCATTCTCCGGAATCTCAAATCTGCCCACAGGGTTCTTGCAAGCGCGCGAGCAGTTACTGTGCGCTCCAACAGCCATTCCAGGACCGGAATCAGAGTTCTGTCCGAGCTGCCGTCACTCAGCAGAGTGGTCCTTAACACCATCATGCCGTCATTTCCCCGAAAAGAGACGATTGCACATCGGGCCGATCAATAACGCGGCCAGAAATGCGACCCGTGGGCTGGACCTGATCCGAAAACCGCAGCGTTCGGTGTCGCTCATGCGGGTTCAGGTAGGACAGAACATTGCCAATTGCCACGGGAACAGCATCGGGAAGTTCCGCTCGCCATGTCTTAGCTAGGCAGCGAAATGCAAGACCTGCGAACCGAATCCCGTTATCGTCCACCTGCGAGACGGATTCAGCCATAAGCACGCTTTCATCCTTAGCTTGGGCCACGACCGCTGGGGAATGCGTATTGATAATCACTTGACGCAATGGATTCTCGGCCGAAACCGTTTCATTTGTATCTGTAGCAATATCATGAAGCAACTTCATCATCCCTGGAATCCGAGCGGGATGGATTCCATTCTCCGGCTCCTCAAGGCAAAGCACGCCCTGCACCCTAGGGTCTACTTGGAGGACCGCGAGAGCCAGAAATCGCAAAGTCCCATCCGACAGCGATCGGGCTGCGTGTCTTGTGTTGTCACGTCCTGCTACTTGAAGTGTGTACAATTCGCGCTTGTCATCCCTATCCACACCTACTTCGCACACATCTTCAAGCAGATTCGAAAGACGGTTTGCAATCTCCGTATAAACTCGTTCCGCATGGCCGTTCTCTCCCCAACCTGGAAATAGCTGCGGAGACCGCGCCAATTCATATAGATTGGCCGCCAAATGCGACCCATCGCTGGAGATTCTGGTGGGCGCACTGAAAGCATCCGGCATTCTAAGACACGACGGCTCAAGCTGAAGCCTGCGCCAGGACTGCATCTCTCGCTTCGCGACAAGAGCTGTTGGGCTTTCGGCGGCATTTGCCGCGGACACCGCCGTTCTCGGAAGATTCCTGGCCAGGAGTCCGCTTGGTCTGCCAGTACTCCCTCCATCCTGATGAATCTTAACTATGCGCGGTTCTTTGTCTATCCGCGTGGAAATAAAGCTTCCTCCGGCACGTCTCCCTAAGACGGCAGAGGTCCTCCAGGCCTTTGAGTGAGGGAAGGGGAGGTTTCTCTTGGCGTCACCCTGGGTGATATGAGTAAGCTCCTCCAGGAGTATCTCTATTCCACCGGTGGAAGGCTTTTCGTCCTGGCGATAACCCAGTATTAGTTTGTATCGGAGAAATGTAATTGCTGCCTTAGCCTCCTGACCAAGGTCGTCTTGGCCCTTGGGCGAAACGATCATCTCAGCCTCAAAGGACATTTCGGGTGCGTAGGTGTCCCCGACCCGATGAAAAATGTTGCGTAGATCCCCGGAATGGCTGTCATCGTCTCGCACACTCAGAGCGGCATCAAGTAAAGGCCTTTCGGCCAGACTGCTCAAGAATGCGATGGCGTCGAAGAGATTCGATTTGCCGACCCCATTGACGCCCGCTATGCAAGTAAACGCTCCAAAGCGAACATCGACGTCCACTAGATTCTTAAACCCATCCACTTTAAGACGCGTAAGCATCAAGAACCTCAAAATGCGATTTGCCGAACAAAGGGAGGCAGTCTTCGATCCCTGTGCCAATCCTACCGCCGCTTGCCCTTATTCCCAAGCTCTTTTCTGGGCAGGTGGCCCAGGTCCGGTTTTTTGGGAACCCGGGAATCCACGCTCCTTATCCGGCGTGTTTTTCTGATCCCTGACCCCTGATTCCCTGTAGGTGCCCCACCCTCGGCGTACTTTTGTTGTTGCGTCTAGGTAGGCTTCCACGAACCTGATTCAGCACGTTCACCTTTTGCACCTAAGAAATCCGCGCCAGAATGTCGGCGCTGACCTTCTGCGGCTTTGTCTTGTCCATGGTTTACCACTTCGATGCGCTTGCCATTCCAAATATCGCTGATGAACGCATCGCCCGCGGCAAGCCGGCCTTCGAGTTCCTGAGAAGTGAGAATAGTGTAATTGATCTCCCTGCGCAGCATCTTCTCCGCCGCCCGGATGCTGGACGCCAACTGGTTCTGGTCGGGCAGCCCCACGATCAGAAGGTCAATATCGCTGGCGCCGTCGGCCTCATCTTTGGCGAAGGAGCCATAGAGCCAGGCCGATTCAATGCCGGCAACGGCTTCCAACGCGCGCTTCAACGCGGGCTGAATTCCAATGGAACCCTGAAGCATGGCGAACAAAGGCTTCAGGTAAGGGTAATGGCGGTTGAGGCAATAATAGCGCTGCCGTCCCTCAACTTCCGATTGCAGGAGCCCTTCGCGTTCCAGCCGCGCCAGCTCGCGGGAGAGATTCGTCGAGTCAACCAGTAGCTCGCCAGCCAACTGACGCACATACACGCGCGCGGAACGGTTGACGTAGAAAAACGTCAGCAGCTTGCGGCGCAGCTCAGATCGCAGGGAGATCATTGCAGTCATAGTATACTGCGTTTGCAGTATATATCTACTGTGATCAACAAAAGAATAATTTGCTGTAATTGCATGGAAAAGATGGGAAACCACGAACCTCGTCCGTGCGTTACGCCAGCAACATGCAATCCCCATAACTGAAGAAGTGGTATTTCTGCTGGACGGCGTGACGATAAGCGGCCAGCACAGGTTCGCGCCCGGCAAAGGCGCTGACCAGCATCAGCAGGCTCGATTGGGGCAGATGGAAGTTGGTGAGCAGCGCGCCGACCAGACGGAACTCAAAGCCGGGCGAGATGAAGATCTCCGTCTCGCCGGAGTGGCCTTCGAGACGACAGCCTCTTGCCTGCTGTGCGCAGTGTTCTAACGTGCGCACTACCGTGGTGCCAACAGCGATGATGCGGCGGCCTTCGCAAACAGCGCGATTGACCGCATCTGCGGCGGCTGCGGAGAGCGTATACCGCTCACGGTGCAGGCGGACTTCTTGCAATCGCTCCACGCGCAGCGGAGCGAAGGTGCCGAGGCCCACGTGCAGCGTGATGCGGGCGATGTCAACGCCGCGCGCGGCTAACTCGTCGAGAATTTGCGTGGTGAAATGCAGGCCGGCGGTGGGCGCGGCCACCGAGCCACGCTCGCGCGAGAAGACGGTCTGATAGCGATCGCGATCCACGTCCACATCGTCGCGGCGAATATAGGGCGGCAGGGGAATGTGGCCGATGCGGTCGAGGACGGCGAAGAAATCGTCGACTGGGGAAAAGCGCAGCAGGCGCTCGCCGAACTCGCCGCGCTCCAACACTTCGGCTTCGAGTTCGATGCTCCCGGAGGGCGACGGAAACGCGAGCCGCTCGCCCACGCCAACCTTCTTTCCCGGTTTGAGCAGCGCGCGCCAGAGGTTCTCACCCGCCGGCTCGATGAGCAGCACTTCGACCTGTCCGGCCGGCTTTTCACGGTCGTCGCGCAGCGTTCGCCGGGCATAGAGGCGCGCGGGAACCACGCGGCTGTCGTTGAGAACCAGCAAGTCGCCCGGCTGAAGCAGCGACGGAAACTCGGCAAAGCCTGCATCGCGCAAGGCTCCGGTGGCGCGGTTCATCGCCAGCATTCGGCTTTGGCCGCGCTCGGCGGGCGGCCGCTGCGCGATTAACTCCGTTGGCAGCTCGAAATCGAAGTCGGCTACGCGCAGGCCATTCATACTTTGGCTTTCTTGAAGTAATCAAGCGCCCGCAGACGCGCGCGTTCGATGGCGGCATTGAGCTCCGCTCTCATAGGCTCAAAGTCTTCCGCGGCGAGGTCGGAGGGAACGCGCGTCCATTGCGCCCAACTAACGCAGATGCGCGTGAAAGGCTTGGGCACCAGAAAGCGGTCCCAGGAACGCATGGTCCAGGCGCGTTCCGGTTCCAGGTGAAAGGCTCCGATGGGCGCGCCGGTCATCTGCGCCAGCTTGATTGGTCCCATCTTGGTTTGGTGGATGGGGCCGCGCGGGCCGTCGGCGGTGAAGATGGCCGTCCTGCCGCAATCGATGACCTGCCGCAGTCCCAACAGCCCCTCGCGCGCGCCACGGCTGCTGGAACCGCGCACGGCATCGAAGCCGAACAGCTTGAGAATGCGCGTAATCAGTTCGCCGTCGAAGCTGCGGCTGATGAGAATCACGGCGCGGGAGTGGCGGAAGTAGATGGTGCAGGGCAGTACGCACTGATGCCAGAAGCAGTAGATATTGGCCGGAGACCGCTCGCCGTAAAGCGTGGGCGTGACGCCCTCTTCAGCGATGACCTCGAAACGCCAGGTGAGGCTTACGACCCTCAGCAGCGCCCAAACCAGGCGAGGAACAACGGCCAGAACGAGACGCTGGCTGAAAGTGAATCTTGGGATGGATTCGGCGGTCACTTCTACGATTCTAGAGGAACCGGCGAAAACTCATATCCTTCGACTCCGCTTCGCTACCCTCAGGAATAGCGCAGCCAGCGCAGCAGCTCAGGCAGCGTGGCGCGCTTGCCGTACATAAGGATGCCCACACGATAGAGCCGCGAAGAAAACCAGAGAACGCCCCAGATGCTCAGAACCATCAGCCCGATGGAAGCCCCGAATTGCCAGAGCGGCGGCATCTCCAAACCCATGCGCGGGATCATCACAAAAGCCGCTGTGGGCGGAAAGAGCGAGGCGGCAATGGCCCAGGCCGAATTGGGATTGCCGAGGATCACAGGAAGGAGGCCGCAGCTGAGCCAGACGGGAACCGCCGCCAGCGGCATATACATTTGCAACTCCTGGGCCGTCTCGCAGGTGGCGGCCAAGCCGGAAAAGAAGGCGCTGTAGAGAAAGAAGCCCAGCAAGAAGTACAGCGGAAAGAGAAGCCCTTCGGTCCAGGAGAAATGAAGGGAAAAGTTGCCGCTGAGCAGGTTCGCGCCGAGGGCGGGGCCGGCAAGCAGCGCCGCGGCGGCCACCCAAATGGCAATTTGCGTGATCCCCACTCCGCCCACTCCGATCAGCTTGCCGGCGAGCAGATCGTCGGGACGGGCAACGGCCAGCATCACCTCGAAGATGCGCGAGTTCTTCTCCTCCACGATGGAGCGCGCCATATCCATGCCGTAGAGCAGGATAGGCATGGTGATGAGAAGCAACATGGCGACCGCTTTGTAGAAGGAGGCCAATCCGTCGCTCTTGGCCTCCTTGCCCTGCTTGTTCACCTGGAGGGTCTCGATAGTGACTTGTTTCATCAGGGCATCGGCCTGGGCAGGCTTCAGCCCTCCCGCAGTCAGGCGCTCCTGTAGCAGGCCGCGATTCAAGGCATACTTAAGCCGTTCGGCGGTCATGAAATCGCCGGAGGATTGTGAGGTATAGGTGGCGGTTGCCGCTCCATTCGCGGAAGTTTCGAGGGCCAGAAGCCCATCAATGGCCTTGCTCTGGACCAGTTTCACAAGCGCGTCTCGATCTTGCCGGGTTGCCGGAGCGACCGCCTCCACGGTGAACTTCGCATCCTTGTCGTCGAGCAGTTGGCGGCGAATGGCCTCTGCCAGAGGCGCGCTGTCGGCCGCGATGGCCAGATGCTTGACCGCGCCAGCGTCGCGTCCGGTGAAATAGTTCGCCCCCAGCATGGCAACAATCAGCAAGGGCAACAGCACAGTGGAGAACTTGAAGGCCCGCCCGCGAATCTGCTCCAGATACTCGCGCTTCGCAATGAGAAGAACGTTACGCATCGGCCTTGCCTCCCACGGTCTGGATGAAAATCTCTTCGAGCGACGGCTCGACCAGTTCGAAGCGGTAGATGGTGGCCGCGGCGGCCGCTTCATGGAGCAGCTTCTGCGCGTCGCCGCGCGGCTTGAGCTTGATCTCCGCATGGCCGGAGTAGTTCTTCGTCTCCGCAACCTCGCCGGAGTTCAGAAACGCGGAGCTTCCCTCAAACTCGACGATCACGCGGTTGCGCTCGTAGCGCGACTTGATCTCGCGCAGATTGCCGGAGAGAACGGCTTGGCCTTTGTCGATGAGGCAGATCGAGTCGCAGAGCTTCTCCACCTGATCCATGCGATGCGTGGAGAAGACGATCGCCTTGCCCTGGCTTTTGAGTTCCAGCAACGTTTGCTCCACCAGCACCGCGTTGACCGGATCGAGGCCGCTAAAAGGCTCATCCATGACGATCAATCCCGGATCGTGCAGCAGCGTGGAGATGAATTGAATCTTCTGCTGCATCCCCTTGGAGAGTTCCTGCGTTTTCTTATCGAGGGTTTCGGCAATCTCCATGCGTTTGGCCCAGGCGGTCGCCCGCTTGCGAGCCTCCTCTGCGCTCAGGCCATGCAGGCAGCCGAAGAAGACCAATTGGTCCAGAACCTTCATCTTTTTATAGAGGCCGCGCTCTTCGGGCAGGTAGCCGACCCGCTCCAGGCTCTGCCGCTCGAAGGGCTTTTCAAAGAGACGGATGCTGCCCGCGTCGGGAATGGTGATGCCCATCATCATGCGAATGGAGCTGGTTTTGCCCGCTCCGTTCGGCCCCAGCAGGCCGAACATCTGTCCCGCCTCGATGGAGAGGCTGAGGTCGCTGACAGCGACTTTGTTCTCATAGGCCTTGCTCACTCCCGCGAGTTCGACTACTGGCATAAACGCTCCTGCCGCTCGTAAGGCAATTCCAATTTCCGCTGCACCGAGAAGAACGGGGCAGGGAACACGATTCTGTCATGTTTTGAAAGGGCGATTTCAATCGTATCGCAAGTGCAACAAGACAAATGTCGGGCTATAGCCTCGGTGGGAAGGCTGGCCTGAACGAGAGACATGATTCAAAAAGTCCCTGGCAGTCTGCGGTCGAAATCCCAAACTCCAAAAACCGTCCCTCAGGCGGCAAAACCCCCTGTTTCGATCGACCGTTCACGGCGCCTTTCGGCTTAGCTCCAGGCAGGCTTGGAAGCCATGCCATCTCAAAACCTGAATTTCACCACGGCTACTAGGGAAAAGTGTAGCAAAGCCTGGCCATGCCCTGACCGCGGCGCGCAAGCCGCGCGGCAGGGTTCCAGAACATGGCTCCAGGCAAGTTGCATATGCCCTATCTGACGTGAACGCGGCGGGATGGCGCCCGGAATCTCGTTCACTTGCTTTTTGAAGGCAAGCGGTGACACAATTGGCGACGCTGGCGTATTTTGACTGGCAGCAACGGGGAAGTCGAATGGAAATGTTGAAGATGGACGAATTTCATGCAACCGTGCCCGCCGTCGGGCCCACGTTCAAGCCTAGAACCGTCAAGGAAGTCGGCGTGAGCCAGGCGGTGCTCGAAGAACTCGCGCTCAAGACGCTCTATCTCTCCGGTCCGTTTTCGGTTCTCGATCTTTCCAAACATATGCGGCTCAGCTACGAAGTCGCGACCGAGCTGTTCAACAGGATGCGGTCGGAGTTGCTGTGCCAGGTCACGGGAATGGCCAACAACGTTCCCAATATCTCCATCACCGCTCAAGGCAGGGTTCGCGCCATGGAACTGCTGACCCATAGCCACTATACGGGCGCGGCGCCCGTCTCGCTGACCGGCTATGTGGACCAGGTGAAGCGGCAGAGCGTCAGCGATGTGGATGTGCACCCGTCCGATGTCGCGCGTTGTTTTGCCCATCTTGTGATCGACGACAAGACGCTATGGCAGCTCGGCACGGCGCTGAACTCCGGCTCCTCGCTGTTCCTCTACGGCCCGCCGGGAACCGGCAAAACCACCATCGCCGAGACTTTGTGCCGGGTGATTGCCGAGGACGACGTGTGGATACCTTACGCCGTCGAGGTCGATGGCCAGATCATCACGGTCTACGATCCGGTGGTTCATCGGCGTATCGTGGAGCGGGAACCGGAGAATCGGGACGAACGCTGGGTGCTCTGCGAGCGCCCCGCGGTTCTGGTCGGCGGAGAACTGACCATCGAGATGCTCGACTTGCAATTCAACTCGCTTACCCACTTCTATGTCGGTCCCGTGCAGATGAAAGCCAACAACGGGGTTCTCATCATCGACGATTTCGGACGGCAGAGAGTTCGTCCCGAGGACCTGTTGAATCGCTGGGTGGTTCCTTTGGATCGCAAGATCGACTTTCTCACTCTGGCGGGCGGAAAGAAGATCGAGATTCCGTTCGAGATGCTGGTCGTCTTTGCGTCCAATATGGATCCCTACGAATTGGTGGACCCCGCGTTCCTGCGCCGGATTCAAACCAAGATCAAGATCGGAGAAGTATCGGACCTCCAGTTCTTCGAGATATTTCGTCGCGTCGCCGCCTCCCACGGTCTGGTTTGCGACGCCGCCATCGTCAACGATCTGATCGACTTCATCCGCGTCTCGCTCAATCAGGAGTTGCGATCCTGCTACCCGCGAGACATTGTGAACCAGGTTCTTTGGGCCGCAAAGTACGAAGGCAATATGCCGCGTCTCGATTTCCCCGCCGTCATGCACGCGGTCGAGGCCTATTTCCTGCCCAAGGTCTGAGCGGGCAGTTCGCTGCAAGAAAGGAAATCTCCGCTGAAGCCGAGGTGCGAGTGCGCAAACGGAATGCGGCTTATCCGCAAGACTGATCATTTGCTCTCAGCGTCCGAACTCATCGCGCAGAGAGGAATATCGGTCTTGTTGCGGCAAAGAGGCAACGGGGATGCGGGCACCGGGCACAGGAACACAGTTTCTGTGTTCCTGTGGAGGTTGCCATTGAAAGTTGTTGATTGTAGGTAAGTTAGCATAGGCTTCACAGTTTCACAGTTTCTGTGATTCTGTGTTTCTGTGGAGGGTGGCCACGGAAAGCATTGATTATGTGGGAGTTATACAGGCCTCCACAGTTTCACAGCCAAAATCGCGAATATTTCGGTGTTTTCGGTCCAGTCGATTTTGGGCAAACGGTTGATGGGACGGTTGTTAGCGAACTCGAAAAAAGCGGTTTTCGTGACATAGAATGCGATAGTTTCGGGACGGCTTCTTCAGGGGTCAGGGATCGGAAAAGCGCCGCTCCACCGACTGCTTCAATTGTGCGCCAGAGGGAGGCTATTCTCGGCAAAGCGCCTGAAAAGCGCGCAATGCGGGTTGGGAAAACTTGATTGGATTCGGAAAGAACACGCTCCGCGCAGGAAAAAACCGGCTTGCGGATCGCTCCAACCGCACATTTACTACCCCGATACGGGGAAAAACCTTGCTACGTCCCACATCTCAAAAGCGAGATGTGGGCCACCCAGTTATTTGTGGAGAGTCAGACCTGGGCCACCCGGCACCTGCGCTGGGGCTGGATGCCTTCGGCTTGGGGCGCGCATGGCGTTGTTGCGAAAGGCCCGCGGCTGAAGCCGAAATTTCATCAGGCTGCATTCAGGGGCCTGAAGGCCCCTGCTCCCTCCGGCAAGGCGAAGAGGAAGCATGGAGACAACCGACGATTGGGGTCCGAGTTATCCCAGGTCCGAAAATCCGGACCGGGGGCACCCTCAACGTGGTTTGGAAATCGCGCATGGCGTTGTTGCGAAAGGCCCGCGGCTG
>CAZMHC010000112.1:0-9985 GCA_964565955.1 uncultured Occallatibacter sp. | reverse complement strand
GCCCCTGGCCCGTCGGCGGAACCTGGAGCTGGACGGGACCGAACGGATTTACCTCGACCTCGCGCGAGATAGATAACATCGCGCTGCTAACGACCGTCAGCACTTACACGGCGACTTACGTCGCCGGCGGCTGCACTTACACGCAGACCTTCACCGTAACCGACTGAACGCGGACAGTCTTCATGGAATTGTCGCGGTTTGCGCAATAGTGGAACTGCCACAGAGAGAAGAGGTGCAACCTCCTCGAACGGTGGGGGAGAGGCTGTTTGACGGCGGCTCTCCCTGCCGTTCGTCTTTTTTGTCCTCACGTGTGCGCGATCGCGGGCACATTGGAAGCGAGTGCGCCTTTCCACGCGCGCAGTTTCAGGTTAGAATTTCGGTGTAGCCGATGCGCATCCGCGAATCCATTCCGGTCATCGACAATCCGCCGCTCAGAAGGTTCCGGCGCGGCAGACGCGACCGTGGGCGGGGCGCCACCTACCGAGATGCCATTCCCATTGATTTGTGGAATCCCAAGTATTGAGGGCTAGACCCTGCGGCAAGCTCAACGCAGCCAGAGGCGAACCCTGCGCCCGGCAGCCGCTGAAACTGTCCAGGGCTGCCTGCACATATGAATTCAAGAACCTCATCCGCCGTCCGCGGATAGAAAGGTCATTCCCCGATGAACAGTTTTGACAGCAAGGCTACGCTCCACATTGGCAATCGCGCCTTCACAATCTACCGTCTTCCGGCGCTCACGGCGCGCGGCTTCAACCTGAGCCGCCTGCCCTTCAGCCTGAAGATACTGCTGGAAAACCTGCTGCGCCGCGAGGATGGCGTGAATGTGACCGCATCCGACATTGAGTTTCTGGCTAATTGGGAGGCCAAGGCCGAACCGAGCCGGGAGATCGCCTATATGCCGGCGCGCGTATTGATGCAGGACTTTACCGGGGTGCCTGCGATCGTCGATCTGGCCGCGATGCGCGACGCGATCAAGACGCTGGGTGGCGATCCGGAGTTGGTGAATCCGCTGGCGCCGGCCGAGTTGGTCATCGACCATTCCGTCCAAGTGGACGAGTTCGGCGCCGTGGGCGCTCTTGCGGCCAATACGCTCTTGGAGTTTCAACGAAACCGCGAGCGCTATGCCTTTCTCAAGTGGGGGCAGACGGCCTTTCGCAATTTTTCGGCGGTTCCTCCGGGGATGGGTATCTGCCACCAGGTAAATCTGGAGTATCTAGCCCGCGTGGTCTTTACAGCGGAGTTGGACGGGGAGTTAGTGGCCTATCCGGATACGCTGGTGGGTACGGACTCGCACACCACGATGATCAACGGTCTGGGAGTGCTGGGATGGGGCGTGGGCGGCATCGAGGCAGAGGCGGCGATGCTAGGACAGCCGGTTTCCATGCTCGTGCCGCAGGTGGTTGGATACAAGCTCACCGGCAAGCTGCGCGAAGGCGCTACCGCAACGGACCTGGTGCTTACTGTAACCCAGGCGCTGCGCAAACTGGGCGTGGTGGGAAAGTTCGTCGAGTTCTTCGGTCCCGGCGTTGCCGAACTGCCGCTGGCCGACCGCGCGACGATCGGCAACATGGCTCCCGAGTATGGAGCTACCTGCGGCATCTTCCCGGTGGATGACGAAACTCTTCGCTATCTCAGACTTACCGGGCGGAGCGAGGAGCAGATTGCCATGGTCGAGGCCTATTGCAAGGAGCAGGAGTTATTCCACACAGCCAATACTCCGGAGGCCGAGTATACGCAGACGCTGGAACTGGACTTGGCCACCGTGGAGCCGAGCGTGGCCGGTCCCAAACGCCCGCAGGACCGCGTTTTGCTCAAGGAAGCCGCGGCCAGCTTCGCCCAACAACTGTCAAGCCTGCTCGCTCCCACAGCCAAGCCCCTAGGGACGCGCGCGGCGGCACAGTGGCAGAGGGCGAGCGTAACCGATGCGGGAGTTACCGGAAGAAACAGCGAGCATTCGAATACCGTGCAAGGGCGCTTCGGTGTCGATCCAGACGAGTATCTCGATCATGGGTCGGTGGTGATCGCGGCTATCACCAGTTGCACCAACACCTCCAACCCCTCGGTGATGATGGCCGCCGGAATACTGGCCAGGAAGGCGGTCGAAAAAGGGCTGACCGTGCCGCCCTGGGTCAAGACTTCACTGGCGCCCGGCTCACGGGTAGTTACCGACTATTACTCCAAGGCGGGCTTGCTTCCGTATCTTGAAAAGCTGCGTTTCAACGTGGTGGGTTACGGCTGCACCACCTGCATCGGCAACTCCGGCCCGCTGCCGTCCGACGTTTCAAAGAGCATCGACGAGCATGGGCTGGTTGCCGTAAGTGTGCTGAGCGGAAACCGTAATTTCGAGGGCCGCGTGAATGTGGATGTGCGGGCCAACTACCTGATGAGTCCGCCGCTGGTGGTCGCGTACGCGCTGGCCGGCAAGATAGGGCATAACTTCGAGACCGATTCGCTGGGAACGGACCCGGCCGGCCGGCCAGTGTTTTTGAAAGACATTTGGCCGACGCAAGCCGAGGTGGCCGAAGCCATCGAATTGGGACTGAGCAGCGAGAGCTTCCGCAAGGAATATGCAACCGTCAGCCTGGGCGACGCCAACTGGCAGGGACTCCGCTTTCCCACCGGCGAGGTTTACCGATGGGACCCGGATTCGACCTATATCCGCAAGGCGCCTTACTTCGACGGGATTGCGATGACGCCCGCGCCTGTCACGGATATTCTGGGCGCGCGGGCGCTGGCCGTGCTGGGCGACTCGGTAACTACCGACCATATCTCCCCGGCCGGCAGCATCAAGGCGAACGGGCCGGCCGGCAGCTATCTATCGGCGCATGGCGTGAAGCCTTCGGAGTTCAACAGTTACGGTTCGCGGCGCGGCAACCATGAAGTGATGGTGCGCGGCACCTTCGCCAACGTGCGGTTGCGAAACAAGCTGGCCCCTGGAACCGAGGGTGGAGTTACGCGCCTGCTTCCCGACGGTGAGACGCTATCTATCTTCGACGCTAGCATAGAGTATGCCGAGCGCGGCGTGCCACTTATCGTTCTGGCGGGAAAAGAGTACGGATCGGGAAGTTCGCGCGATTGGGCAGCCAAGGGACCGAAGTTGCTCGGAGTGCGCGCCGTAATCGCCGAGAGCTTCGAGCGCATTCATCGCTCGAATCTGGTGGGTATGGGGATTCTGCCGTTGCAGTACGCGGAGGGACAGAACGCGGAGTCGATCGGCCTGACCGGAGAGGAGGTCTACGACATTTCAGGACTGACGGCGCTGCTGGAGGCCGGACTTGCCGGAAGTAAGACCCTCGAAGTGAAGGCCGCGGCCGCCAACGGCAAGGTGCGGCAGTTCACCGCCAAAGTCCGCATAGATACTCCGCGAGAGATCGAGTATTACGAACACGGCGGCATCCTGCGGTACGTCTTGCGTCAGTTGGCCGCGAAACGAGCGTACGCCTGAACTGCCATTGGCGCCACTCAGGGCTTCCCATGCCGGATCGCCGAAGAGCCGATTGCGCTGGAGACAAGGTAGAGAAGACTGCCTTTCGCGGTGGAGTGCAATCGTTGCGCCGCTTGAACGGAGGCCAGCGCCGTCTGGCAATCGCCCAGGCGCAACGACCGTCGCGCGGACTGGCGCAAGGCATATGCCTGAGCGGCCAGAAGCATCAGAGCGGATAGATCGGCGCCGCACCGAGAACAGACGGCGGAACCGCGAAATCGGGCCTGACAGACAGGACAAGAGGCCGCGTTCGATGCGGGACAGCGAAGATCGGCCTTCATGCCCGACCCTCGACGAAGAACAGCAACTCGCGCAGCTCGTGAACAGCCTTCCGTAGAGCGTCGTCGTCGCGCGCTTCAATTGCGGCTTCGATCGCCTGATTCAGGTCGATGACTTCCTCTCGATCCTCCGCGTGGACATGATCGAGCAGGCGGCGGGAGCGTTCGATTATGCCACGGCCTTCGTCCTCGATCGCGCTCCACTCGCGCTTGTCCGAGGTTTCCGACGGCACAGAGATCGCTTGAGGAGAATCCGCGAACGAAGCCTCGCCTTCTATCTCTTCCGCGTCGCCGCCATCGAGCGAATCATCCTCGTCGTCCTCCGAATCGAGACACTCATCGTCCTCCCGCGCGTAGAAGAGCGCTTCCAAACGCTTCCGGGCGGCGGCAATTTCGGCTTCGCTCTTGGATTCGAGAGCGCGAGCGATGGCGATGTGCTTGGAGAGTCCGGACTTCTTCTCGATGGCGGTGACGTTGAGGACGCCGTCCAGATCGAGGCTCATACGGCAAAGCACCTCGTTGAGGTCGCGCATCGGCGTCAAGCCTGTTACACGAAAATCGCCGACCAGGATATTGCGTAGCGCATCCTCGTCCTCGCCCTCATAGACTTGAATATCGACCTCTTCCTGATAGGGATGGCTGGTATAAAAACGCTCGCTGCGGGTGATGGGAAGCGGGCTGTTGCGGCGAACGATCGGCTTGTAGCAGTGAGGATAGGAGACGCCGCCGCGCTCGCCCAGATACGAAACGCCGAACGAATAGGGAGTTACATCGACCAAGACACGATCGATCTGGCGACCGGCTAGCCGCGAGGCCATCACGCCGGCTCCCAAGGCGACGCACAGATCGGGATGAATATCTTCGCGCGGCGTCAAGCCGGTGCGTTCCTCGATCAAGCGCGCCACCAGCGGCGTCCGCGTCGATCCGCCGACCAGCAGAATCGCGTCCAGATCCGAAGGGCCTTTGCCCGCATCGCGAAGCGCCTTCGACATATTCTCCAGAGTCTGCTCGACGAGGGGACGAATGAGGTCTTCGTATTCCTCGCGGGCAATCTCCACCTCCAGATGCAGCGGCTTGCCCTCGACTGTAGCCAGCGCCTCTTCGCGCACCGTAACCTCCGGCTCGAAGCTGAGGCGGCGCTTGGCCTCCTCCGCCGCCCACCACACGCGAGCGCGGGCCACGGGATGCTCAGTGCGCAGATCGATGCCGTGTTGCGACTGAAACTCGCCAAGCAGGCGCTCGGCCAGCAGATCGTTGAAGTCGTCGCCGCCCAGGTGGTTGTTGCCGTGGCTGGCAAGCACCTCGGTAACATCGCCCTCCAGCGAGACGATGGAGACGTCAAAGGTGCCGCCGCCCAGGTCGTAGACCATGGCGGTATGCCTGCTGCCTTCCCCGTAAGCCAAACTGGCGGCCGTCGGTTCGTTGAGAATGCGCACCGCCTCCAAGCCCGCCAGACTTGCGGCCTCGCGCGTCGCCTGGCGCTGGGCGTCGGAGAAGTACGCGGGAACGGTAATGACCGCCTTTTCAACCGGACGGCCAAGCTGGCGGCTGGCCCAGGTTGCGAGTTCGCGCAGAATCAGCGATGAAATCTCCGCTGGAGTGAAGGAACGGTCTCCCAGCAAAACGCTCTCATTGGTGCCCATCTTGCGCTTGATGCTGCGCACCGTGCGCTCGGGATAAAGCATCCGCTGATTGCGCGCCGCCTCGCCCACCAGCAGCTCTCCCGAAGGGGAAAGACCCACCACCGAGGGCAGCATATTCTTGTCGCCCGAACCGAGAACGATTACCTTTCCATCGACGAAGGCGGCTATCTCGGAGTTCGTCGTGCCCAAGTCGATGCCTACAATCAGTTCGCCTGTATCGCTTCCCAAGTCGCTCATGGCAATTTCCTTTCCGGTTTGCGCGCCACCTTGACCTGGGCGGCGCGGTAAACTTCTCCGTTCCATTCGTAGCCGTTGCGATAGACCTGGACCACCGTGCCTTCGGGCACTGAGCCGTTCTCCTCGATATCGACGGCGGTCATGCGGCGCGGGTCGAAGAGGAGGCCGTCGGCGGCAATGCGGCCGACGCGGCAGGCCATCAGCGCCTCGTCCAGCGTATCGAGCGTGAGTGTGTAGCCATGCGAGAGCGCCGCAAGAATCTCCTGCGTCTGGCGCGCATAACTTCCGCCTACGCCCAGCCAGCGAGCTAGAAGCGGCAGGCGCGCGGGAGCCAGTTGCTGTGCGGCATTGCGCGCCGTTGCGCCTCCCCGCTCAATGCGATCGCGCAAATCGAGAAGAAGATCGATCTCCTGTTTGCGCGGACGGCTGGTCTCCGCCGGCGGAGTGCGAGAGATATTCTCGGCAGCGTCCGAACCTGCGCTTGCCGCCGCCTGTTCGGAAGCCTCCAGGCCGCGGGCGTTTTGGAGTATGGTCTCATTCAACTGCTTGAAGGAGCGTCCTTGCAGGCGAATCTCTTGGGTCAGCGCGGTCATGGCCGCCCAAAGCGAATACAGGTCGCAGCCGCCGCTGCCGACCTGCTCGCTCTCTACCGGCGGAAGCAGATCGCCATTCTTGAGCGCGGTGAGCAGTTCCGCAGTCAATCCCGAGGGCGGCGGCTCATCGGCCATGGCGCGGTCGAGCCATGCCTCGAAGCCGCGCAGAATCCTTTCGCGTTCTTCGGACGAAATCCGCGAGCCGACGCTGCCATCGTCTTGTTCCATCTATCGCTCCTTGAGTACCGCCAGCCAGGGTCCGGGGCCGACGAATTGGCGAGTGTCCATGCCTTCGAGCAAAGATTCCAAAGGCGCATCCGGGTTCACTGAAAACAGCGTGTGCCGCGCGCGCCTGCGCCGGTCGCGCAAAAGCTCGTATGCGTCGCGCACCAGCTCAAACTCGGCGGGGGCGCGATCCGGCGGATACTGTTTCAGTTTGGCTAGATAAGCGGCTCGAATCTGCTCGTCGTTTGCGGCGGGCGTCAGGCCCAGCACGAGATACGGATCGGAGCTTGCAGGCGCGTTCCCGTTCATCGTTTCACCCTAAAACAAGCTGCCCTGTTCCGGCGGCGGCGGAATTTTGGCGGCTCTCCCTTTCTTCTCGAAATTCGATGATGCGGACGAATTCCCCTTGGGAAGCTCTTGTTTCATGATTCGTTCAATGGCGGTGATGGGATCTTCGCCGGCGGCAAGGGCCGCCTTCACCTTCGTAGCGACTTCAGGGGGCAGTTTGCCGAGAAAATTCACCAGCATCTCCGTCAGTTTCATACTGAGAGCAGGGATCGGTCCATCGAATTCATCGTCGTCGAAATCTTCATCGTCTTCCCAATCGTCGTCGTCATCGTCAAGGAATGTGCCGGCATCCACGCCTTCGCCGCGTTTCGCTCTGCACTTGGGGCAATCGCAGAGCTTCGGATTCAGTTCTTCGGCATACTTCGGCTTGCGGTAGCCCTCAACAATAGGGAATTGCTCGAATTGCTTCTCTTCTTCGAGAATCAGGTCGAGCAACTCCTGCGAGACGGCGCGGCTGGCAATCTTCGCATCGTCGAAGTAACTCAGGCTGAGTCTCTTGTCTTGGTCAGGCTGCGGCGGGTTCAGCGCATCCAAAATTCTTCCGGCCAACTCCGTATTGCGCTCCCGCCGCGCCAGCTCCAGCGAGGCCGTGAAGCAGCCGCTCCGCCGCGCGAACGCCCAGCGCGGCAAAGACCGGGCGCGCAGAAAGAGGAATCCGGCATTGGCCTGACCTTTGCCCAATCCAACCGAAGATACGTTATAGGCCAGTTCCGGCGCCAAGCTCCGCAAGGCCGCCTCGCCAAGCGTCAGCATCTGGGCCGCGTCCAGCGGGCAGGTGGGCAGATGCAGCGCGGCGATCAGCGGTTTGTTCCAACCCTGCGGCAGAGCAATGGCCAGTCCGGCCCACTCGCCAAGCATGCAGGCTTTGACCGCGCCGGCCAGCAACTCGGCGGCGGGGATTTTGGAAGCCTTCAGTGGCGGCGCTTTGGCCGTGTATTTCATCTCCGCCGCATTGACCGTGGCGGCAATCAGCAGATGGGCGCTTACACTGCCCATCGACTCGGTCAGTTCCGCTTCCAACCGCTTCTGAGCCGCCTTGTCCCCGTCCGCCTCCGCCATGCACCAGCGCAATGCGGCAGCCAGCGCGGCAATCTCCCCCGGACGCACCTCGGGAACGCCCTCGATCTGCTCGATCCCGCCCAGCGCAAGGTGAGTCTTGCGCTGCCGCAAGTGGCGAATAACTGTGGAGAGCAGCAACCGCAGCTTGGCCCGTCGCACCTCGGGATTCAGCCGGTCCAGCTTCTCCGCCGCCTCCAGATAGCCCAGCGACTTCTTGAACGCGCTGCGCTTCTCCGCGGACTCCATCAGATAAAGCAGCGGTTGAACGTCCGTGGGTCGAAGCAAGCGCCAGCGCTCGGCAACATGGTCCGCTATTTGGTACGGTTTCCGCTTCCGCGCCCAGTTCAGCCACATTTGAAAGGCTTCAGGATGAGGATCGGACGCAGCGGCCCGCTCGTACAACATTCCGGCCGAGGGCAGCCCCTGCGCTTGCGCGCCCTTGCCTTGTTTGCCGAAAGACAACTCACGGTCGCGCATCTCCTCGACCAGCTCCTCGGGCAGCCTTTCGACCATTCGCGCCACGTGCAGCGCCAGAACTCCATCTTCCAGTCCGCCCGCGGCAAACCAGTTTTCCTTGATCGCCTCGGCGCGAAATTTCTCCCAAACCATCGCCGCTTCCGCATCGGCTTCCGCAGTGCGCTTCTCTTCCAGAGCGCGCGCCAGCAGACGCAGGTAGTAAGCGTCCTCCAGGACGCGACCGCCCAAAGCCGTTTGCATCGACGGCAATGGAACCCGCAGCATCCCACCCCGCACCAGGATGTGCTGGCGCAGCCGTTCCCGCAGCTTCGCGTCGCAGCGATCTGCAGCGGTTATTGCGGCCCGCGCGGCTTCCAGGATCGGCCTCTGCTTCTTGGTGGCGAAGGCTCTTTCCAGAGCCGCCAATGCGGGACGCATAACTGCCCCGTGATCCCCGGCAAAGGTTACTAGCTTCTCCTCAGCGGCGCTCAGCTTGGGCTTCGCCTTGCCTCCGCACATCGCGGTCATCGCTGGAATCGATCGCGCGGGAACGGAGTCGTCGGCAATCGCCCGCAGCCACTTCCGGCACTCCTCATCCTCGCGCCGATAGTAGCTGGCTATCGCCCGCGCCAAAGCCTTCCACGGACCAAGCGGGCTGCGCCGGGAAACCTCCGGCAGCGCCAGACTTCCATCCTCGACTCGCCCCTCGGTCACCGCTTTGAACGCCGTGGCCAGCGCCGCAGCGGCCACCCGCAACGAATGCTCCGGCGGCAGAGACGAAACTGCCGCCAAAGCAGGCAGGTCGTGGATGCGCCGGCGGATGAAGCTTTCGATGCGTTCGCGGTCTTCCGCCGGGAGATTTGGATCGCCCAGCGGTCCGACCGCCGCATCCAAATTGCCCTCCAGCGCGTGAATCTCCCGCCGCTGACTCGCCAGCCGTTGCGCCGCCGCCGGAAACCGCTCGTTCACGATTCCCATCAACGCTTTGGCTTCAACCATCATGCCCAGCTTGAGCAATCCATCGATGCGCGCCTGATAGGCCTCAACCAGCAAGGACTCCGACTCCGCCGTGCCGCAACGTTTGTGCACATCCTTGGCCATCTGCAACGCCGCCTGGGAGTGCTGACCCGCAATCTGCTCCCGCACTCGCGCGGCCGCTTCGGAAAACGACAGCGTGTCCCCCTGGCTGGGAGCGGTCTTCGATGCAGATGTGTTCTTCTTGTTCTGTTTTTGCGACATAAGCGGCAGGCAGCAACTTTTATCATATCGAATCGAACTCCCGGAAGAGATGCGCGCAGCCGCAACTTGCGCGGCGATCGCATGAGGATGGCGCGCCATCGGAAGCGGCGGGTTTGAAAGGACGCTTTAGCCGTGCCGATGGATACTGCAAAACCGCCTCGGCTTCAGCTTCTCCGCTAAAACGGTTGCCCGGCTCGACAGTTTCCGTGTTTTCCCGAAATTTCGGATTTGCGCCACCCCGCATACGAGCCGCATTGGCGAAAAGCCACATTCGCAGGCAAAAACGGAGCGCCCCAGGTTCCATAACTTCGAACCTGGGGCGCTCCGTTTGCGATAGCTCTGTCCGCGTTCAGTCGGTTACGGTGAAGGTCTGCGTGTAAGTGCAGCCGCCGGAGACGTAAGTCGCCGTGTAAGTGCTGGTTG
>CAZMHC010000111.1:0-10158 GCA_964565955.1 uncultured Occallatibacter sp. | reverse complement strand
CGCTTCGCTAACCCTTCGCTCCCTTCAGGCTCATCCTTCAATTGGAAAAGACTGTTTGCGATTTGGTGACATTTTTAAGTTTGAGTACAGGATTGTTGCGCCGATTGGTCGCCGCTTTCCTTCCCCGTAGCTGCGGAACGGCTGGAATCGGTCGCCCCAACCTCTTCGATTAAAATGGAAGAGCGATGCTGGACTTGGGATTTGTACGGGGAAACCTGGAACTAGTTGAAGAAAAACTGCGCGCGCGCGGGGCGGACCCGGCGGCGCTCTTGGGCGATTTTCGTGCCCTGGATCAAAGCCGACGCGAGGCGATTACCCAAGCTGAAAGCCTCAAGGCCCTCCGCAATGCGTTGAGCCACCAGGTCGGCGCTCTCAAGCGCGAACTCGCTGACCTGAAAATCAAGAATTTTTTTGGTGTTGTTGGTGCTGTTCAGCAAATAGTTGAGCAAAAAATAGTTGATATGGTATCAGGCATTCCTTCGGAAAAAGTCTCTGGCCTAACTGCTCGAAACGATTTGGAAGCGCAGCCAGATAAGCTTAAATCCAAAGTGGAAATGCTGATGGACGAGACGCGGGCGCTCAAAGAGAAGCTGGATGAGTTGGACTCAACCGCCGCGCAACTCGACGAGCAGATGCGTTTCTCATTGTCCCGCATTCCCAACCTCACTCGCGATGAAGTACCGGTCGGCAAGTCCGAGGCCGACAATGTGACCGTCAAGACCTGGGGCAAAATACCGTCCTTCGACTTTCTTCCCAAGCCGCACTGGGAACTGGGCGAGGCGCTGGGCATTCTCGATCTGGAGCGGGCGGCCAAGTTGAGCGGGGCGCGCTTTGCGGTGTATGTGGGCGCGGGAGCGCGGCTGGAGCGGGCGCTCATCAACTTCATGCTCAATCTGCACACCGAGAAGCACGGCTACACGGAAGTGCTGCCGCCCTTCATGGTCAACTCGAAGAGTTTGTTCGGCACCGGCAATTTGCCCAAGTTTGGCGAAGATTTGTTCCGCTGCTCCGACGCCGACCTCGAAGCCGTAGCCCGCGGCGAGTTCAAAGACAACGATCACTGGCTGATCCCCACCGCCGAGGTTCCGGTCACCAATCTTTATCGCGATGAAATTCTCGACGAAGCGCGGCTGCCGATCTGCCTGACGGCTTACACGCCCTGCTTCCGCGCCGAGGCCGGCGCGGCGGGCAAGGATACGCGCGGCATCATTCGCCAGCATCAGTTTCAGAAGGTGGAGATGGTCAAGTTCACCAAGCCCGAAGACTCCGACGCCGAGCATGAGCGGCTGACCCGCGACGCCGAAGAGATTCTGGAGGCGCTGGGGTTGCCCTACCGCCGGGTTTTGCTCTGCACCGGCGATACCGGCTTCTCTTCGGCCAAAACTTACGATCTGGAGGTCTGGCTGCCCGGACAGCAGCTTTACCGGGAGATTTCTTCCTGCTCTAACTTCGAGGCCTTTCAAGCCCGCCGCGCCAACATCCGCTTCCGGCCCGGTGGAGCGAAGGGAAAGCCGGAGTTCGTGCATACCATCAACGGCAGCGGATTGGCTGTGGGCCGCACCTGGCTGGCCATCCTTGAGAACTATCAGCAGGCCGACGGGTCGGTGGCGATTCCCGAAGCCCTCCAGCCTTATATGGGCGGCCTGAAGCGGATTGAGAGGCACTTATGACGGAAGCTATCAGCCCCAGCCCTTCGGTTTCGCGATCCAAGCGCGGTGCCGGCAAGATACTGAAGAGTTATTTCTTCTGGACTTACGAGCGCGGCAGCTTCCACTACGACGTGATGGTGACGCTGATCCTGGCGTTCATCTTCATTGCGCCGCGCTATTGGGACTTCGGCGACAAACCCACAGCCATCGCCGGCCCGCGGCATTCGATCGAGGTAATCGGGAACGACGGCCACGGGCTGATCGTCACCGTCGCGGCCTCGGATGTAAACCTTGACCTGCATACCGCTGCCGCGAACAACGCGGTCAAGAAAGCCCTGCGCAAGGCCATCGAGCCGGTCACCGGCGACGCCGTCTTCGTCGAGCACTGGGAGACCGTCACCGACGCCGCTGGAAATCCTGCCTGGAAGGTATGGGCGCACCGATAAACAAAGCCTTTCGCCGTGCCATCCGCCGCTTCAGTTCGTCCAATCTATCGGAATCATTCGCCCCTAAGGAAATTCATGCGTATCGCAAGCAATCTGGTTCTTGCCGCTTTCATCTCGTTCGCTCTTGCGCCGTTTCGCCCCGCCTTTGCCGCTCCCGATGCCGACAACGACAAGGAAAAAGCGAGAGTGCTGCGCCAACTCGACGAAGCGGCGAAGAACTTCCATACCACCTCCGCCGACTTCGAGTTCGACTCGGTCACCACCGAGCCGATCGCCGACAAGGAGGTGCAGACCGGCACGGTCTACTACGAGCGCAAGGGCGCGGCCTTCCAGATGGCGGCGCACATCGACAAGGTGGACGGCAAGCCGGTTCCGAAGACTTACGCTTACTCCGGCGGAGTCGTGAAGCTCTATGAAAAAATCCCCAACCAGGTCACCACGCTCAGCAAACTCGGCCAGTACGAGAGCTGGTTCATGCTCGGCTTTGGCGCCGGAGGCAAGGAACTCGAAGAGAAATGGGATATCAAATATCTGGGTTCTGAGACGCTCATGGACGGCAAGACCGGCGTGAAGACCGAAAAGCTCGAACTGGCTCCCAAAGACCCGGCGATCCGCAAGAACCTCCCGAAAGTGACCATTTGGGTAGACCCGGTCAGCGGCGTGAGCCTGAAGCAGGTCTTCGACGAGGGACCGGGAGAGTACCGGGTCTGCGTTTACTTCAACATCAAGGTCAATCAATCCTTGCCCAAAGACGCTTTCACCCTGGCGACCGACAAGCAAACCCAGTTCGTGAACCGGTAGAGCGCGATGCCGCCCAGCGCGAAGAGCATAGGGAAGCACTCCAGCGTATAGCGCGTCTCCGGGGCCTCGATGGTGGCGAGCAGGGCGCAGCGCAACAGGAGATAGGCCAGCATCCACGGCCAGAGGCGTGGGCGCAAGTACAGTCCGGCCAATCCCAGCGCGAGATAGAGGGCATTCAGCGCCGCCCAGGCCCAACAAAAGGCAGTCTCCTCGCGGTGCCGCGCGTAGACCCACCAATCCAGATCGATGGGGAGGTTCTCGACCCTCGGCCTTAGACCCATATCCGCCAGCCTTCCCAGCGGCAGCCAGAGATAGTAGCGCAGCGGATGGGCGGCGATGCGCTGGTCGGCGAGCCTGGCAAAGCGCGCATCCAAACTGGGCGAAATGTCCAGTCCACTGTCTTTTTCGTTGTATTCGGCGGCCAGGGCGGCGGTCTCGGCATATTCGGCGGGGGAGTCGAAGGCCCGCTCGGGCAGCTTGCTCAGGTCGAGCGGAGCGCCCGGCACCGCCCAGTAGACGTCGTAGGTGCAAGTGAAGTCCAGGCACCAGGTTTTGATCCAGCGCTGCCATCCGGGATAGGTTGCCTCGCCGGGGTCGTTGGCATAGCGCGGAGCCAGCGGCTGGACAAGGTGAAATACTCGCCAGTTGCGCCAACTCCAAGCGGCAAAGGGAGCCAGCGCCAGCAAGACGCAGACCAGCGCCATGCGAAGCAGCCCCTTCTTGCCGATTGCAGGAGTCCCATCTCCAACCCTCGATCCGAAAACCAGCGCCGGAGCCAGCGCCGCTCCCAGCAGCGCGCCATCCGGCCGAAGCAGCGCCGCGCCACACACCGCAAAGGTGAAGCAGAGCGCGCTCGGCCACGCCGGCCGGGCATGGAAGCGGGCTACCGCCCACAGCGCCAGCGCGATCAGAAACAGCGTGAGCGCCTCGGTAAGCGGCATCGCGGCATAGGAGGCCGTAAAGGGACACAATGCGGCCATCCACAGCGTACAGAGCGCCGCGCCGGAGCTCAGCGCGGGCGGCGCGATGCGGCGCGCGAAATCGGCCAGCAGCAGGCAGCCGGCCAACTCCAGCGCGATCTGCGCCCACGCGGCCGAGGCGTAGTTTTCCATTCCGAAGAGCCGGAAACAGAGCGCCAGGAAGAGCGGGTAGCCGGGCAGACGGATCAGCGTGGGGTAGATTTCGCCGCCGGTTCCATTGAGCGCGTAGCTCCCGTGCAGCAGCAGGTTCTTGGCCAGCGCGCCATAGATCAGAGAGTCCCCCTGGACCTGAAAAAACTCCTTCAGCATCCACAGGCGCAGCGCGGCCCCGGCAGCCAGGGCCAGGGCGACAGCCAGCGGCGCGCGAAAACGGCCAATGTCACCGGCAACTCTCCGTACAGCGGCGGGCGATTGACTCTGTGAGGCTGGTTCCATACGATTCGTACTGTATAGCGTAGACCGTTTCAGCGGTTTTCGCGCCAGGGTGAGCGAGACCGTCCATGCCGGATAAACAGATTTTCTTCGATCCGCAGCGAAAGCGCTGGAAGCGATTGCGCCGGGTTCTGGACGCGTCCGCCGTGCTTTCCACGCTGGTTTTGGCCGCATTCATCTTCAACGTGCTGCGCTTTCAGCGGTTGCCGGAGTTGCTTCTGCCCACGCCCCGGCACAACTACAAGGCCCTCCCGGACCGGACCGCGGCGCAGCGCGGGGCGAAGAACGCGCTCCCCGCCCGCCGCAAGACCGCGCGCAAGCCCTCCGAAATTCCCCTCAACTCCGGCGAAGGCCTGCGCGCGGCCTACTATGTGCCCTACGACGCCGGCAGCTACTCTTCGTTCAAGGAGCACGTTCACCAGATCGATATGCTCTTCCCGGAGTGGCTCCACGTCACCTCTCCGGCGGGCGATCTGATGGCCATCAACAACGACAGCCATCGCGAGTATCCCGTGGTGGAAGGCTCAGCGGTCCACGATCCGGACGACCTGGACAAGATCAAGCGCGTCATCCAGGCCAACAAGGAAGACACGGAAATCTTCCCCCACCTGAACAACTTCGACTCCAGCACCCAGACCTGGGACGCAAAGTTGGGGACCGTTCTCGGCGACTCCGCCAAGCGCGCCGCGCTGCGTGGGCAGATCGTTCGATTTTTCTCCGTTTATCCGGTCTATCGCGGCCTTTCGCTGGACTTTGAAAGCCTCCCCGACGAGGCCGATGCGGCTTGCATCGCTTTCATCAAGGAACTATACGCCGACCTGCACGCGCGCAATCTCCGCCTCTACGTGAACACGCCGGTCGCCACTTCCGACGAAGAGTTGAAACAGCTCGCCGCCAACTCCGACGGCATCGTCCTGATGAACTACGACCAGCACCAGACCATCAGCGATCCCGGCCCCATCGCCAGCCAGGAGTGGTTTGTCGGCAATCTTGTTCGCGTACTCAAAGTCGTTCCCAAGGAGAAGCTCATCTGCGCCGTCGGCAACTACGGCTACGATTGGACGCTCTCCATTCCGGCTCCTCCCAAAAAACGCTCCCGCAAGCGCCCCGAGTTGCCGCAAGTGCTCAATACGGAAGACCTGCACGTCTCCGATGCCTGGCAGCGCGCCTCCGACGCCGATGCCGACCTGGACCTCGATTACAACTCTCTCAACCCCCACTTCGAGTACATCGACGAGGACAACAACCAGCGTCATGTGGTCTGGTTCCTCGATGGCGTTACCATGCTCAACGAGTTGCGCGCCGCGCGCGCTCTGGGTCTGCAAACCTTCGCGCTCTGGAGGCTGGGCGAAGAGGACAGTTCGCTATGGAACGTATGGGACAAGCCCACCAGTCCCGACTCGTTGCAGGCGCTCGGTTCCGTGCAGCCCGGCCACGACGTGGACCTCGAAGGCGAAGGCGACATCATTCGCATTACCGCCCTGCCCCAGCCCGGCAAGCGCGCCGTCGAGGTGGATACCGACGAGACCGATCCGCGGCGCAAGCTCATCGTCGATGAGCGCATGGACGTTTATCCCCGCGCCTACACTATCGAACAGTACGGCTACCATCCGAATGAGATCGCGCTTTCCTTCGACGACGGACCCGATCCCCAGTGGACGCCCAAAATTCTCGACATTCTCAAGGACAAGAACGCCAAGGGCACGTTCATGCTGATCGGCGCCGAGGCGCAAGAGAATGTCGGTCTGATGAAGCGCGTGGCGCGCGAGGGCCATGAGATCGGCAACCACACTTACACCCATCCCGACATCAGCGAAATCTCGACGCGGCAACTCGACCTCGAACTCAAGCTGACCGAGAATCTTTTCAAGAGCAAGCTAGGCATCCAGCCGCTCTATTTCCGCCCCCCCTACGACATCGACGAGGAGCCGGACACCGACGACCAAGCCGCCCCCGCCGAGCGCGTCCAGCAGGACGGATACACCATCATCGGCAGCAAGATCGACACCGACGACTGGAACGAGCACCCCCGCAAATCCCCCGCCGAGATCGCGCAATCGGTCCTCGCCCAGTTGGAGACCATGAAGACCAAGCCGCAGTTTCGCGGCTCGATCATCCTAATGCACGACGGCGGCGGCGACCGCTCGGCTACCGTGGCCGCGCTGCCTATGCTCATCGACGCGCTGCGCGCACGCGGCTTCACCATCGTCCCGGTCTCCGCGCTGATGGGAAAGACGGTTGCGGAAGTGATGCCCAGGCTGACCTTCCGCCAATACCTGAGCGCCCTGCCCGATTCGCTGGCCTTCTCCACTCTGGCCATCTTCGGCAAGTTCATCGTCATGGTGTTCTTCGTCGGCGACGTGCTGATGAGCGTCCGACTGCTGCTGATCGGCATCCTGGCCCTCATCGATCGCCTGCGCAAGCCCCACGCCGCAGCCTCGACGGGGTTCAATCCCCGCGTGGCCGTGCTCATCCCCGCTTACAACGAAGAGACGGTCATCGTCCGCACCGTCCGCTCGGTTCTCAACTCCGATTACAGGAACCTCCACGTCCTGGTCATCGACGACGGATCGACCGACCGCACCTTCGAGGCCGCCCGCGAGGCTTACAAGGCGGAGATTGCCTCCGGCTTGGTCCAAGTGCTGAACAAGCCCAACGGCGGCAAGGCGGCCGCGCTCAACTATGCCCTCGCGCAACTGGACGAGCAGATTTACGTCGGCATCGACGCCGATACCGTCATCGCCGCCGACGCCATCTCCAAGCTCATCCCCCACTTCGAGGATCCGCTCGTGGGCGCCGTCGCCGGAAACGCCAAGGTCGGCAACCGCGTCAATCTCTGGACCCGCTGGCAGGCCCTCGAATACATCACCAGCCAGAACTTCGAGCGCCGCGCCCTCGACCTCTTCAACGTCGTCACGGTGGTCCCGGGAGCCATCGGCGCCTGGCGCGCGGCGCCGGTCAAGGCCGCCGGCGGCTACCCGCTCAACACCGTCGCCGAAGACGCCGACCTCACCATGAATCTGCTCGAACAGCGCTTCAAGGTGGTCTACGAAGACCGTTCGCTGGCCTTCACCGAAGCCCCCATCGACGCCAAGGGCCTGATGCGCCAGCGATTCCGCTGGTCCTTCGGCACCCTGCAAGCGGTCTGGAAGCATCGCGCCGCCTTCATTCGCAACAAGGCCATGGGGCTGTTCGCGCTGCCCAACATTCTGGTCTTCCAGATGCTCCTGCCGATGGTCTCCCCCTTCATCGATCTCTTGTTTGTCGCCAGCATCGTCAACTTTTTCGTCAACCGCCACTTCCACCCCGAGGCCGCCTCGGCCGCCAGTTTCGAGAAGCTGCTCGCCTACTTCGGCGCCTTCCTGCTCATCGACTTCGTCACCTCGTCGCTGGCCTTCAGCCTGGAGCGACGACACCCCGCCAACAAGGGCGACGGCTGGCTGCTCTTCCACATCTGGCTACAGCGCTTCGCCTACCGCCAGGTCTTCTCCATCGTCCTCTTCAAGACCGCCAAGCGGGCCATCGACGGAAAGCCTTTCAACTGGGACAAGCTGCAGCGCACCGCCAAGATGAGCAAGAGCACCGAAGCGCTGACGGAAACGGCCTAGCGATGGCGGTCGCCGGTCTCGCTGGGTGCCTGGGATACCTTCCGGGTTCTTTTGCTGAAGGGTGGCGTAGCATACACTTCCGCGGATTCCGCCTCGCTAACATTACCAAACCAGGTTGAGGGTGCCCCCCGATCCCTCAACTTTATGACCTGGAATCTCTAGCCCATCCGCCTAACAACTAAACGTCTAGGAGGGTGGCCCCGGTCTCGATTCTGAGACCGGGGAGTGATCTACGACGGAGGTATCCACATCCATGACGATCTCCGCCGGGGTGCCCCAGAGCCTGCCCTGAGCTTGTCGAAGGGTCCCGCTTTTGGGACATGGGAGTGTACAATGTTAGCATCGAGTTGGACAGAAAAGGCGGGTGGCTCAGGCCGCGCAGTCGATGCCTGGTTTTGAAAACATGAACGCCCCACGATAGCGCCAACCGGTATCTTTACAACGGGGCGGGACGCCGACGGAATTCGCGTGGCCAAAGGGCTGATCACCTCGTGGTCGTGCAACACAAGCCTGAACGGGTTTACGCTGACCAGTTCTTACATTCTGGGCCAGGGCGGCGAGCAGCTCACAGAGCTTGCCTGGAGCGGCGGCGCGCCCAGCTGGGCGCATACCAACGTCTTCGCCGGCCCCGCCGGCCTCGTGGCCACCTACGATACCGACCCCAGCGGCAAGACCTCCAGCCTCCTCTACTTTTATCTTGCGGACTGGCTGGGATCGCGCCGCCAGCAAACCGACTACGCCGGCAACCCGCTGCTGACCTTTACCAGCCTGCCCTACGGCGATGGGCTTGCCACTAACTCCGTTGCTAGTAATGGCGCCGCTGATGCTACGGAGCACCATTTCACCGGCAAGGAACGCGACGCCGAATCAGGCAACGACTACTTCGGGGCCAGGTACTATGCAAGCAGCATGGGACGCTGGCTGAGCTCGGACCCATCGCAACTTGTTTTCGCCAACCTCACAAATCCCCAAGCCCTTAATCTCTACGCCTATGTGATGAATAACCCGCTGAGATTCATCGACCCAACGGGGCTGTACTGCGACTACAGCGACCCCAGCGATCCTTCGTCTGGATTCGACTCGTCGGAGTTTGATTACAAGTCCAACTCCAGTGAATGCAGTATAAACGGCGGACAGTGGGATAACGACGCGTATACCAAAAACAGAGCCGACGTCGCTAACCGTCCCCAGTACGCTGTATCCGCTCTCAGCACTCCCCCTGCACCCGGAACTGATCCGCAGTTCGATATCTATGTCGCCATGGACCAACAATGGTTGGCTGCAAGGCAGCCTCAAGCCGCTCCGACCTCAGACCAGTACATTAAGGCGATAGCACTTGCTGCTCCGACTATCTGTGGTGGTGGCGCTTTTGCTTACGGTGGTCGTTCGCTCGACGCAGGTCCGGCAAACGGTTTTGCAGGCACTATAGTCGCAGCAGATTCCAAATCGGGCGTTAGCAAGGGAGCGATATTTGAGGGTGGCGGAGGAGAAGGCGTTGTGGGTGGAGGCGGGTATATCGTGTCAAATGGCAACTCAGGCTTGGGAAGTGAAGGTTTTGCTTTTGGGGGGGCCGGTGTTGAGCTTCCCGGTGCACATGCGAGTGTCGGGGAGGTTGGTTTTACTTCCGGCATCGGGGTCTACGGCGATGTTTCGGCTGGCGGCAGAGAGGTCGGTGCTGGGGCCTATCTTAACGTAACTTCCAACGCGGTATGCATGGCGGCAAAGAGATGATACAATATGGGCTTGTTGGCAACGCAGCACATGGTGGACATACCAGTCCAGCGTTCGACCTGATCGTCGGTTTTGCGGTCCTTGCGCTTACTTGGGTTGGCCACTTTAGGAAAGAAGAACGCCGAAAGGCGAGCGTCTGGGCGGCAATCGGCGTTAGTGCAATCTGCGCGGTGTTTATCGGCGCTGGCATCTGGGAGATGTTGCGTTAGGACTGTACGACCCGCGTTCAGTCCGTCTCCGGGGGCGGCCTATCCCTGTTTACGTCTGCAAACAGCAGCGAGGTCTCGGCAGGTGGCCCGGTCATCGGCCCTGAAGAATGATTCTGATTTTTGAGAATCTGTGCCCCGTTCATCGCGTTCTTTGCGATGAGCGGGCGTTGCGCTACGATGGTGGGCGGTCGAGGATGGAGTGTCAAGGGCAGAGTAAAACCAGGCCACTGTGGCGGAGTAAAACTAGGGCAGGTGGCCCGGTCATCGCCCCTGAAGAATGATTCTGATTTTTGAGAATCTGT
>CAZMHC010000110.1:0-10183 GCA_964565955.1 uncultured Occallatibacter sp. | reverse complement strand
GCACCCGCGACGGCGGCGCGGAGATCGTCAAGCACCTCAAGACCGGCAGCGCCTATTACGCCCCCTCGGCCGCCGTCGCCGAGATGGCCGAAGCCATTCTCAAGGACAAGAAGAAAATTCTCCCCTGCGCCGCCTATCTCGAAGGCGAGTACGGCATAGACGGCTACTATATAGGCGTTCCCTGCAAGCTGGGCGCGGCCGGACTTGAAAAGATCGTCGAGATCAAGCTAACTCCCGAAGAAGCTGCCGCTCTGCATAAGAGCGCCGAAGCCGTCAAGGAGTTATGCGCCGTCATCGGCGTGTAGTTATCTCTTTCTCTCTCGATATGTGTGCCCCAGGTCCCGATTTTGGGACCTGGGATTCGTTCAGTTATCGCTTCAGAAACTCCACCGCCTCCGGCCCCACCTGGCTGGCGCACTGCATGGGAGCCAGGTGCCCGCAGCCGGGGAAGACCGCGAACTCCGACTGCGGAACCAGCCGGTGCATCGTCTCGCCTTGATCGAGCGGCATGATGCGATCCTCCGCGCCCCACGCGATCAGCACCGGCATCGTCAACCGCGGCAGTAGATCGTCGCTTGGGTCGCGGCCCGCCAGCATCGAGGCCAGGGCGCGGCGAATCACCCATCCGTTGCGATCCGAGATGCGCACCACATCTCGCGCCACAAATCCCGGCAGCGGCGGCGGATGAGGATAGAGCAGCGCGTCTAGCTGCTCCACCTCGGCGGGCGAAGCGGGCGTGAACAAACGGGTATTCCACGTTGGCGCTTTGTGTATGCCGGCGCTGTCGAAGAGCATCAGCCGCCGCACCCGCTCCGGATGATCGTCGGCCACCACTTGCACGATCCAGCCGCCCATCGAGATGCCGCCCAGATCCACCTGCTTCAACCCCATCGCATCCAGAAAGCTCATCACAAAGGCGGCCTCGTCGGGCACGGAATAGGAAAACTCCGCCGGCTTGTCGCTGCCTCCGTAGCCGAGCAGATCGGGCAGATAAACGCGGTATCCGGCCTTGTCCAGAAACCGCGCCAGGTCCAGCCACTCCTCGGCGCGCCCGCCAAGCCCATGCACCAGCACCACCGGCGGCCCGGCCTCCGGCCCCAGAACGTCGTAGTGGGCGCGGTGCCCGCCGATCGTCGCCCAACTGCTTTGCGCGCCCGCGAGACAAAGCTGCACGGGAGTCACGACGTTGAAGTAGAAGCCGCTGAGGGGCCGCTCCCAGATTCCGACTCCGGCCAGAAGAATGAGCGCGGCACAGCCAAGCCCAAGCAACTTGCCATCGGTTTTCATGGTTTGCCTCGCCACTCCAACTCCCCCGCCCGTCGCCAGCCGGCCTCTACGATGCGCGCGGTTGCCGGATCGATGGCAAGCCCGCCCGGGCTGTTCCATTCCGTTCGCTCCACCCAGCGCGCCGCATCTGCATCCGAAGCGGCCCGCAACTCCCCGCCCACCACGCCGCAAAGGTAATCGGCAATCGCGTAATGATATTGAATGCGCTCGCCCTCGCGGTGAATCAATTCCACAAGCTCGATCAGTTCGACCGGCTCGACCGTCAGCCCGGTCTCCTCGGCAACCTCGCGCACAACCGCGTCCAGCAGCTTCTCGCCCAACTCAACCAGGCCGCCGGGCAGCGACCACTGGCCCTTCAGCGGTTCCGTTGCCCGCTTCGCCAGCAACACTCGGTCCTGATCGACCACCACCGCCCCCACGCCCAGCAGCGGCGCGGCTGGATACTCTCTTTGCACAATCCCTCGTTGCAGTCTGAATTTATATGCCTTGCTTCGCGGCGCTCGGCGGCTTTTCCTGCTCCACCGGCTCGTTCTTCCCGTGCTCGGGATCGTACTGCACCTTGTCCATCCACTCCTTGTAATGCGCCGGCTCTTCGCCCAGCGACCCGTTGTGCCTGTGGTAGGCCATGTTTTCCTTCATCGCCACATTCAGTTCGCAGGAGTCGTACGCCCCCGGCTTGCCGAACTGAGGCTCGATCAGCTCCAGCGTCTTGCCCGGCTTCTTCCACCGCGCCGGATAGGTCTCGAACCCATCGGAACTCTCCCTTCGTAACCTCAAATCTGAATCCTATTTTACCGTTAGAATCGCATCGTGCAGTCCACGCAAGCTTCCACGACTATCGAGCATTGCTCGAACGAAGATACTGGACCTCCCCGCGATCTGTGAAACATACTCCACTCCGGCCCGCACTTCGCGGCGAGCGGGCGGGTCGTGAGGTCAGTCTGTGCGCAGATGGCTCGGGGCTGACCTACCAATAAGATTGGGTGCCCCAGGTCCCGCTTTTGGGACCTGGGGTTCGTTGCATGACATTATCGGCGATAACGTTCCCGTTGCCGAGCGCATTTGCTTAGGGAACAATATACTATCTGGGCTTGCGTTTGCACACCTTCAGACGCCGCCTATCATTCATAGGGATATTAGCCCAACCAATATCCTGATAGACAAGTGGAACGGTTCTCTTCGGGCAAAGATTGCGGATTTTGGTTTAGCCAAGCATGTCGATCCTGAGTCCCTGGCTGCTAGCCTGCATTATGCATGAACGGGTTTCCGGCGGCGCTTGCCGGCGCTTTCGTCGTTCTTCGGGCAGAGTCCGGCCCAGGAGATCAGGTGGCCCGCGGTTGGAAAGCGGCTCATGTCGATACCTATCTCTGAGACCAGCACTTGGGCCGAGAGGGCGCTGATGCCGGGGATGGTGCTCAACAGTTCGATGGCGGCGCGAAAGGGTTCGACGTTGGTGTCGACCTCCTTGTCGATGCTGGCAATGGCCGCATCGAAGGCATCGATCTGGGCCAGATGGAGCTTGAGCAGGAAGCGGTGATGCCTGGTGATGCGACCGCGCAGTGCCGCCTCCAGTTCCGCCGAGTTGGCATGGATGCGCCGATGGGCCAGCGAGGCCAAGGCTTGCGGCATGGTCTGGCCGGCGATCAAGGCCTCGATGATCCTCCGACCGCTGAGGCCCAGGATGTCGGTCACCACCGAATCCAGCTTGATGTTGGCGTCTTCCAGCGTCTTCTGGATGCGCTGGACGTGGCTGGAGCGTTCACGCACCATCTGCTTGCGTGTACGCAGCAGGTCGCGCATCTGCTGGGTCGGCTCGTCGGGCACGAAGCTGGCCCGGATCAGTCCATGGGCCATCAGATCGGCCAGCCATGTGGCGTCGTTGACGTCGGTCTTACGGCCCGGCACGTTCTTGACGTGCGCCGCGTTAGCCAGAATTAACTCGAACTCGCCGTCGGACAAGATGTGCCAAACCGGCTTCCAGTAAACGCCCGTCGCTTCCATGCCGATGTGCGTCACGCCTTCGCTCGACAGCCACTCCGACAAGGCCATCAGTTCCTGGGTTGTCGTCTTGAAGGTCTTGACTACAGTCGTGACCTTGCTGTCGGCCATGTGGCGAACACAGGCCACTACCGAGTCCTTATGCACATCCAGGCGGCCCAATGCGCGTGCAAAACTTCCATCTCTCCTCCTCATGCGCCGCCAGCGTGGAACCCCGTTCAAAGGAATCTGAAAATCGTGCTCCGGGGCTGAGGCTCAGCCCGTGGCACAAGCGGGGGTGCTCAAGGGTTCCGGGTCCGACTAGAAAACGGGCTGCGAGCACCAAGGAAATTCCGACCTCTGTGCCGGCCGCACAAGAAAACTCTACAGGAGGCCGCAAACCGTTTCATGCGCGGCAGGTCGGAAACACCGGTGGGAGACTAGAAAGAACGATCGCCAGATCGCTCGTAGGCGGCATCTTTCAGGTACTTGCATCCGAAGACACGAAAATCCCCGATGTCTTTTAGATTGAAGGCTGGCGCGGCGCTCTGCCGCGGCACTTTCACGCGAAAAAAGTCAGCCCCATCCACATCCATTAGCCAGAATGCCGGCCGGGCGTCAGCGGATTCCGTCATCACTTCCAGATTCGACACTTCAAGGTTGCGCACATGGCGTACAAAAAGCCCGGTCGCGGGTAGGTTCCCGAACATGGTGGGTTCCGGATAGGCGTTCTCCAACTCCGGCGGCCGGCGTTTTGCAATTTCATCGTCGGCGCCGCCACGCTGGTGGAAGTACACGTCGCTGATCTTCAGGTCTTCGATCATGTAGCCGGGCATACCGCTGATGTTGGTGCATAGCGGATCCGCTCCGTAACTTGTAATATTGCTCACAACTATGCGTTTGAGAGTTCCAACCTTCGTTCCGGATGGCCCGCGAAGGCGCGCTCCCAGTCGCAGGAACAACGGAGATTGGCGGAGGTCCCTCATGGCGATGCCGGTGAAGACGATGTCCTCGCATATGGCCCCGTCCACGGTTTCGAGAGCCAGGCCGCGGCAACTTTCGAAGACGCAGTTGGAGATGGCGATGTTCTTGAATCCACCGTTGGATTCCGTTCCGCACTTGATGCGTCCGGTTGAAAAACGGTGCAACCCAGGGTCGGTGTGCCTTTTCCATGTACCGTCCAGGACGGAGCCTAGTTGATAGCCTCCGGTGACGAAGCAATTCGCGATGGTTACATTTTCGGTCGTCCTTGCATATCCGAGAGCATAGCTCGACTTTGGGCAAATACCGTCGTCCCAGGGAGAATTCACGCTGCAATTGGAGACGCGCACGTTGCGGCAGCAATCGATATCGATGCCGTCGCGGTCGGTATCGATCTTGAGGTTGTCGATGGTGAGGTTGTCCACGCCCGTGAGCAGAAACCCGAAGTGCCCGCCCTTGAGCAGCGAGAAGTCGCTAAAAATGACGTTATAGCAGTTCTTGAGAGCGATGGTCTTGTTGCCGACACCGGCTTGTTCGGCAATGAATACCTGGTAATTGCCGCGCGCCCCCTTTCCTCCGCCATGACTGAGGCCTTTTCCCCAGATAAGTCCGGGGCCGAATATCCCGAAGTCGTGGATGTCCTCGCCCCAGATAAGGCTGTTGCGCCAGTGATTGTGGCCGTAGTCCTGATAGCTGTCCCAGGCGGTATTTGGCTCGGCGGCGTCGTAGCTTCCACCCATGTAGCCGGTGGTCTGGCCGGGGAGCGGCGAATCGGCGGCAAGAACGGTCGCGCCCTGCTGCAGAAAAAGCGCGACAAAGCTTTTCAGGCGGATCGAGAAGCACACATAGACGCCGGCGGGAAAGACAACCGTTCCACCCCCGGCGGCGGCGGCAGCTTCGATAGCGGCATTGATGGCCGGGGAGTCGATGGTCTTGCCGTCCCCGGTTGCTCCAAACGAGCGCACGTCGTAGAACAAAGGTTTCCCCGATGCGTTTGCCGGGGCTCCAGCTCCCTGCGCGGATGCCGCGGCGTTGTCCAGCAAGCTGACAGAACCGCCGACGATTCCGAGGCCGGCCATCTTTAGGAAATCCCTGCGAAACTCTCTCATTCTCTTCTTTCCCTGCCCTTCAACTTTATGGATCGGTTCGCCTCGTGACCGAGGTCCTGCCCACAAGATCGCGCACAGCCGTGGTGTATTTCGGAAATCGCACTTATCTCTCCTCGGCCGCTTGATCCATCGACAGCCGCGAATATCGAATCCCGATGCCAAGCATAGAGGCTTGCGCACCATCCTCCGGCAGTCGCCCGCGGACGCTCATTGAAACCGCGCCCCGTTTCAATGCTTGAAACGGGGCGCGGTGGTCAAGAGGAAATCAGTTCCCGGTTATCTGTTTCCCGCCTAGAAGGAGATCTTCAACGCCCCCTGGAAGAGCCTGGGGCTAGTGGAGGTGCCCGAGACCTGACCGAAGGTTCCCGATGTGACGTTGCCGTTTACCCCATTGAAGCTGGGATGGTTCAGGGTATTGAAGGCCTCAATGCGCGTGAGCAAGGTGAAACGCTCGTGCAGCTTCCAGTAACGGCTGAGCTGGCTATCGAACTGGATGTACGGAGGATTGTGGAATTGGTTCCTGCCAGTGGCGGGAAAGAAGCCGCTTGCGGGCCCCGCCGATGTGACGATGGCTCCGTAGATCGACGATGTCGCGGTCGCAGGCGTCACATAGGAAACGGTTGAACTAGGGATGAAAAAGGCATTTGGGTTGAGGTACTCTCGGTTCGCCTCGGTGGCAGCTCCCTGCCGGTATGCCACATGGGTATAGATCGGTTGCCCTGGGACGACGCTGGCGCGATCGCCTCCGGGGTTCCCGATCAAGTCGTCATCCGCGCCGGTCGTAACGCTGAAGTTCGATCCGGAACGTATGCTCGACAGGCCCGAGAATTCCCAGCCATTGACAATCAGGTTGGCATTGCGGTTGGCGAAATGGAACCCGGTCTTTGCGACAAAAACAACGTTGGCGATGTTCCGGTAATCGAATCCGCATGGGCCGTAGTCCATGTGCGGAAGATTCGGGTTCTCACCGGAAACGGCGGAGACGTCGCCATTGTTATCCAATTCGTCAAGGCACTTCGACCAGGTGTAGTTGGCCAATACGCTCAAGGCGGACGAAAGGCGATGATTGACCGAAAGCACCCCGCCTTCATAGGTGGAGATGGCAATGTCGCTGACATACTGTGAAGAATTGCCGGTGCTAATCAAGTTGCCCTGCGACGGGTTCATCAGGATCAGCTGGGTGCGCTGCGCCTCGTTGGTGGTAGTCGAACAAGGCGCTCCGGCGGCGGGCGGTGCTGCGCTCACGCCGGCGAACTCACCCAGCCAGTAATTTGTGCCGCCAATGGAAACATTGCAGTTGGTCGGGCCGGCCACACCGGTCGACAGTCCCGTAATGAAGATGGGTCCATTCAGCGGCGCGTCCCACTCCTCATGGTTGCCCTTGCTGCCAATGTACTGGAGACCCACCATCCAGCCCTTGCCGAAGTCATGCTGAAGGCTGGCTGTCCACATCATATAGGTAGCCGGATGGAACTTTGTGACCGGCACGATGTACGCGCCGCCTTTGTTGAAAGGCACGGGGCCTGGGGGAGGAGCGCCGACGAGCGCGGCGGCGGTGGGGAAGGGGTTTCCAATAGTGCTGGCGGTCGTGGTTGCGCCCGGACCGAGGGCGAGAGTGGGAGCGCTATACGGGTTGGAGAACGGGATATACGAGTTGAGCGACTGAGTAATTGCTGTTGCAAAGGGAGGGTTCTGTTGGTTTCGCTGCATGGTAAAGTTGTTGGGCGTGTCGTACATATACTGAACGCCCGCGCGCAGCACGGTCTTGCCGTCGCCGACCGGATCGTAGGTGAACCCGAGATTCGGATCCCACTGGTTGGGCGAACTCCCCGTGAAGTTCCGAGGAACGCCCTGGTCGCCATAAAAGAGCATACCCGCCGGAGCGTTCGGATAGACGGTGCTATGGACGTTCGCCAAGAAATCGGTCAAGTTGAATATCTCGCCGCGATTGAAGACATCGTAAGGCGCGTAGTACGGATCCCAACGCAAGCCCATAACTACGGTCAATTGCTTGGTCGCGTGCATGGTGTCCTGGAGGTAAAGGCTGGGAACGGGGCCGCGCAAGGCATTTTGCTGTTGCTTGCCTTGGTTATATCCGTTCATGGTTCCTTCGAGGAAGTCCAACTGCCCGTCGCCTAACTGGGTCGGCTGGGTGGCGCATGGAATACCTGGAGTGGTAGCAGTAGGAGGGGTAGTCCAGCAGTAGTTCCCATTGTACGGAGAACCTTTCTGGTTTCCGTACGGCCCATAGGCGCTATAGCCGCTGCCGAAGCCGAAGTCGCCGTTGCTGGTGAAGGCATTGGAGATGTTGAGTTGATTGTAGACGTACTCTCCGCCGAAGACAAATTGGTTCTTCCCGTAGAGCCATGTGAGGTCGTCGTCGACCACCAGGGTATTGTCGTTGAAATACGCTATGGAGTTGGTGCCGCCGCCGAGGTTGGGGTTGCCATTTGTGCCACCGCCGGTCAGCCAGAGACCGGTGGGGACACCGCAGGTAATTTCGACTCCCAGATCGCAGCCATTGATGGCGGCAGGGTTGTAACCGCGATGGTTAAGGCGGCGCATCACCGCGACGTGAGCGGAGTTCACCAGATGCAAGGTGAAGATATGGTCCTCTCCGACGGTGCCGGTCTGTACCCTCTGCTCCGGGTTTCCCGATGGTCCCGTCAAAAGGATATTGTTCTTGGAATAGAATGCGGGAAGCTGATAACTATCCAGCAAATAGCGGCCGTAGAGGTGGTCCTTGGGACCGATCGTGTAATCCTCGCGCGTGACGAACTGCTTGTCAAAGTGTTCGCTGGGAACGGAGTATTGGACATGGCCGCAAACATCCGTTCCATCGGAGAGAGCGGGAAGAGAGTATGTTGAAGTGGATGTGTACGGAAAATAGTTCAACAGCGCCAGCGTTTGCGGATTCCAGGTTGGCAGCGTACCCGGCGCGTAGACGTTCCCCGGCACGGCAACTCCGGTAACTGGGTCCAGCAGTTGCTGGACGCTCTTGTAGTTGGTGCAGAGGGCGTTTGGCGCAGTCCCCGCAGTTGTCCCTGTCCCCGGAGAACCCGGCCCTGTGGTGACAGGCGCCCCGGCCTCGGCTGAAAAGTCGCCGTTCAGGATGTTGGCCGCGGTGGGTACAAAGGCGTTAGAGGTAGCGCTCTCCGATTTATCGCGGTGGTACTGGAAGCCGGCGAAGAAAAAGAACTTATCTTTGCCGTTATAGAACTTCGGTATCCGGACAGGACCGCTGATCGTGCCTCCGAATTCGTCCTGATGAAGCGTGTCCTTCCCGCAATTCGGGGGTACCGCGCCATTGACGCAGGGCAATACAAAGAAGTTCGTCGAGTCAACGATATTGTTGCGGATGAACTCGAACCCCGACCCGTGGAAGCTATTCGTCCCCGAGCGGGTGACAACGTTCACCATTCCGCCGATGTGCATTCCGTCCTGGGCGCCGAGCGCCGAAGATTCCACGCTGAACTGGGAGACGGCATCAGGGAAGGGAAAAGGAAGGTTGGCCCCGGCCATGTAGTCGCCGTTGTCGGCGCCGTCCAGACGCCAGAGTGTGGCGTTGCCGGGGCCGCCGGCGACGGAAATTGCGATCGCCGCATAGGAGAATTTGCTGCCGGTAAAATCGCCGCCCCCGGATGGGGAGGTGCCGCCCGATACATACAGCAGGTCGGTCATGTGACGCCCATTGAGGGGCATTTCCGTGATCTCATTGGAGTCGATGGTTTGCTTGAAGGCTACGTCTTCGGTCTGTAAAGCGAGATCCTCGGAGTGCACCTCGATCTTGATTTCCGCCGCGCCTACCTCCAGGCGAGGGTTGACGGCGATGTTGCTGCCCACTTCAAGTACGATGCTCGTCTGCTCGTAGGTTTTGAATGTCGGGGAAGTCACAACCAGATCATAAGTTGCGATGGGGATATTGGGAAACACATACAGGCCGGCATTGTCGGTCCTGGTCTCGCGTTTCACGGCAGTCGCCTCGTCGGTGAGGGTAACGTTCGCGTTCGAGACCACGGCGCCCGAAGCGTCTGTAACCGTGCCCTGGATGTTGCCGGTTCCGGCAACCTGCGCGTCGATCTTCGCGGCGAGAAGCAACAGCGCCACACAGGAGATTGAGGATAGGTAACGGCGGACAGCCGTCAGGCATTTCAAGCTGGCATTTCTCACATTGACCTCCAAATGGTGCTCGGTTGTTAAGTCCTCGATCGTTGCGATCGTCAAGGTCTCCAATGCACTGAAATCACACGGACACTTGCGGAACGCGCTTTCCTGCTTCTGCATCTTGCCCCACGGGGCCCACTGAAACGCTGTCCGGCGTTAGCCTCTGGGGACTGTCATATTTACCGGGAACAAATAATCTTTGCTAGCGTCGGCAAAATTCCTCGCGAGGGATTTGGTGAGTCGCAAGGATCAATTCAACACCCGGTTGATTCGGACCCGAAGTTGACGAAAGATAAGCGTTGAACCCCGCACACGCAGGGAATGCGCGTGACAGCGCTCATTTTCCCGCAGTCGGTTTCTCTTCAGTCGAGAGATTTCCGACATTTTGAGAACGAGCAGATACTAGCTACGTTCGACAAGAACGCGCAAGGCACGATTGGGGGAAAATAGGAGGCCCTCCTGGGGGGTATTCGAGCATTACGAATGGGCCATTTGAGAGTAGTACAAATGTGCTATAACCGCGTTACTCGGCGGCCGTTCGGTCTCGAAGGGGCATTCGATCCCACTCTCACCCGCTGCTTGGTAGCGGTTCGACCTTGTGCGATGCCTCAAGAGTCTTTTCCAATTGAAGGATGAGCCTGAAGGGAGCGAAGGGTTAGCGAAGC
>CAZMHC010000109.1:0-10235 GCA_964565955.1 uncultured Occallatibacter sp. | reverse complement strand
CGTTCGGATTCCCCACACATAAATGCACCTAAAACCGGAATTCTGCAAGAGGCTCTAGAGGCAAAATATCTCCCCGGCTACCTTCCAGTTCCCCCCACGGTCATCTTATCCAGCTTGATGGTGGGCATACCCACGCCGACGGGGACGGACTGGCCGTCTTTGCCGCAGGTGCCGATGCCTTCGTCCAGCTTGAGATCGTGGCCGACCATGGAGACGTACTTGAGGGCTTCGGGGCCGTTGCCGATCAGCGTGGCGTCGCGGACCGGGGCGGTGATCTTGCCGTCTTCGATGAGATAGGCTTCGGAGGCGGAGAAGACGAATTTGCCGTTGGTAATATCCACTTGGCCGCCGCCGAAGTTGACCGCGTAGAGGCCGCGCTTGACGGAGCGCAGAATGTCGGCGGGGTCGTCGTCGCCGGCCAGCATATAAGTATTGGTCATGCGCGGCATGGGAATGTGCTGATAACTCTCGCGGCGGCCGGAGCCGGTATTCGCCGCGCCGGTGAGTCGCGCGGAGAGCTTGTCGGTAAGATAGCCGCGCAGAACGCCGCCTTCGATGAGCACCGTCTCCTGGGTTGCCGAGCCTTCGTCGTCCACGTTGAGGGAGCCGCGGCGGCCGGCCATGGTTCCGTTGTCCACCACGGTCACTTTGGAGCTGGCCACCGATTGGCCGATCAGACCGGCGAAGGCCGAAGTCTTCTTGCGGTTGAAGTCGGCTTCCAGGCCGTGGCCTACGGCTTCGTGCAGCAGAATCCCCGGCCAGCCGGGGCCGAGGACGACTTCCATCTCGCCGGCCGGAGCGGCGATGGCGCCGAGTTGTAGAATCGCGCCGCGGGCGGCCTCGCGGGCCAGGCGCTCCGCGCTTTTACTCCCTGTGAATTGTTCGAGTCCCGCTCTTCCGCCGCCTCCCGCCGAGCCTTTGGTTGTAATCGCGTCTTCTTTGGCGATGACGAAGACGTTGAGCCGGCAGAGGGGCTGGGTATCGCTGGCGAAGGCGCCGTCGGAGGCGGCGATGAGGATGCGGCGCAGTTCCTCCGAGTAACTTGCACGGACTTGCACGATACGGGGGTCGAAGGCGCGGGCGGCGCGGTCGGCTTGCAGGATCAGTTCCAGCCGTGCGGCCAGGTCCAGATCGAATCCGCCCAGAGGCACGGGATAAAGATTGGCGACTGGAGCCGCGACGAAGCCTTGCGCGGTCTGCGTGGCCGGGCCGGAGGCAATCAACGCGGCGGTGCGGGCGGCGTGGAGCAGGCGTTCGGGGCTGAGGTTGTCGGTGTATGCGTAGCCGGTGCGTTCGCCGGAGAGGACGCGAATGCCGCAGCCGAGGCTGGTTCCCTGGCTGGCGGATTTGACGATCTGCTCGTCGACTCCCAGCGAGGTGGCGGTGACGGACTCGAAGTAGAGGTCGGCATAGTCGCCGCCGGCTGAGAGAGCCTCGCCGAGACAGCGCTCCAAGAGGCGCTCGGAGAGACCGAATTTCTCGAAAAAATATCGCCGGTGACTGGGGCGCGGGGAAGCGGCCGGATTGTTCATCGTGGTTTCAGTTTACGCCGGATTGTCGGTATGAAGAGATGACTCCAGAAAAGGCCGGAAGCATTTTTACTTTCAAGTGGCCGGAAAAGCCGGTTGAGATTGACTAGCCTGCATCTGTCCAGCAGGTTCACTTTACTGTATTATTTTCAATTGGTTGGCGCACATAGAATAGCTCTTCGCAGGGATTTCGTTGATGGAGCTTCTAGGCAATGAGCGCTACAAAATCGTCTGCATCGGATGTTTCAATCGGGAGAAATCGTCTGCAAGCTACTGATAAATACGGTCGGAGAGAGAGGATTTGAACCTCCGCCCCCAACAGTGAGGAATCGGTATTGTGGGACTAATGTGGGGTTGACAATCACCCGTGGCTCTGCTCGCTTCCGTCTTCTTTAGCGCGGTCCGCACTATGCCTCCATGGCCCCTCCTGGCACCTCATTGCTGGCATTAATCTTGCACTGTTGCACTTCGAAGTTGAAACCAGCGTGTTGAAAAAATCGAAGGCAATTATCCCTTGACAACAAGTAGAAGATATGGCATACTTATTTCATCATGGTGAAGCGCAAACAGACCAATACGATTCCACCTCAACAGCGGTATACCATAGCGGATTTTAACTCTGATTTCCCTAATGATGAAGCCTGCCTAACGCACATCTTTCTATCGCGTTGGCCAGGCGGCATTACGACCTGCGACAAATGCCATATAGAACGCAAGCACTACCGCGTGACGGGACGCACGGCCTACGCTTGCGATCACTGCGGGAATCACATTTATCCGCTTGCCGGGACGATCTTTGAAAAGACGACGACCCCGCTACGCATCTGGTTTTATGCCATGTACCAGATTGGTTCTACTCGTTGCGGAGTAAGCGCAAAGCAGATTCAGCGTGAAACCGAAGTGACGTATAAGACGGCATGGCGCATTTTTAAGCAGATTCGCACCCTGATGTCTGAAGATATTCAACTGGAGGGTTCATCAGTTGAGATGGACGAAACCTATGTGGGCGGCAAGCGCCGCAATGGACTCAAAGGCCGTCCGGGTGGTCAAGATGGAAAAAAGACTTGTGTGGTGGGGGCTGTAGAGCGCAATGGCCGAGTGATTGCCGTTGCCTCTAGCGATGCTTCCCGCAAGACGCTTCATGGAATTGCTAAGGAATTCATTCTGCCGGAATCAACTGTATACACGGATGAGTGGAATGGTTACAATGGCTTGGAAAAGATTAACGGCTACCAGCATCGCCGTATCAATCACAGTGCTGGTGTTTACGTCATTGGTGAGACGCACACAAATACGATTGAGGGTTTCTGGAGTTTGGTAAAGCGCGGAATCGGCGGGGTTTATCATTCGGTCAGCAGGAAGTATTTGCCGACCTACCTTGACGAGTACAGCTTCCGCTACAACCGTCGGACGGCGGGTCAGCCAATGTTCACTTCGCTCTTGGCTGAGGTTTCTGAGCGGGCGTCGTAATAGCCCGCTTTAACAATGATTGGAAGTCCTCCCGCGTGAACGGGCGTGACTGTGATTCCTGCGTTTTCGTTGATGTCGAACTGTTTCCGCTCTGCATCGTGTGATCTCGGCTCCTACACCGAGGCCAACATGCGGCCCAATCCAAGTATACCACGGAGGTTTTATGGGATTGGCTGAGACGATTTGTATGAGGGTGGGAGAGCAGGATAAGATCGACTTCTCTGATTTCGTAGGGGCGCTCAATAATTTCTTGGGTCTATTGAAAGATGTAGATTCCGCAGTTGCCAAACGCAAGAGCGGTAATCTCCATTGGCGCGTTACGTCATTGAGAAAAGACCCAATTCCGATTGTTGGAGTGACCCCTTTTCAGCGACGCACTGTTGAGGACATCAGCTCAAAAGTAGAGCGCCAAGTGCTTACCAATATCGACAGCCTCACCGCAAATGGGGAACGCAACAATTTCTTTTCCGACTCTGCTCTTTCTAGGGTTGAAAGAATTGCCAAGACCACGCCGAGAATCGGTGCTTCTGTGATTTACATTGATACGCAAGAGGAAGTTAAGTTTTCGACCACCATTCATCAGCAGACTCTTGCTCACGTCCGCGATCTCACTGACGTAAAATCGCGTTCTTTCGGAACCGTATGTGGTGTCCTCGGGTCTATTTCAATTCGCAATGGAAACGAGTTTCGCGTGTGGGATGAAGACACTGGCCGTCCTGTGCGATGTAACTTTGCGAGGAACGAGGAAGCTAGAATAAAAGAGCTGCTCCGCTCGCGTGTCATGGTTACGGGAACGATCAATGCAAATCGCTATGGATTGCCACTGAATGTCAATCCAATTGAGTCCATAAACTTGTCCACTATGGGCGATTTACCAACCATCGAGGAAATGGCCGGATTAGTGCCTGATTTTACTGGCGGCCTGTCCTTGAAACAGTTTTTTGAGGAGATGGATTGATGCCTACAAATCCTCGATACTACTGGGATACAAGCTGCTTTATCAGTTATCTCAGCTCAAATCAGGAATGGAATCGTCACGGCATTTGTTTGGATGTTATGAAGCACGCCAAAGAAGGCACAATCGACATCTACACTTCCTGTTGGACGCTCGTTGAGACGATTAGGCCGCGAGACAAATACATCCCAGAGGCTTTGCCTGAGTGGTCTAAGGCACTTGGGCAAACCGACGAAGATGGGAAACCTATATACCCTGATGCAAAAGGACAACTTGAACAAATATGGGCATATTACAAGAGAAATACCATGCCATCTCGTCTTCTCTCAACGGAGCAAGCGGAAAAGATAAAGCTGATGTTTCAATGGGCATGGATAAGAAAGATTCAAGTTGTGCCGACTATTGCCGCACACGCAGCCGAGATAGCTAGACAATACAATATGAAACCAGCCGATTCCCTACATGTTGCGTCCGCATTAGCGCGGGGATGTGAATCTCTATACCGTTGGGACCGAGACTACGAGAAAATCAACCATTTGATTCAGTCCAAAGAGCCAGTAAGGATTTCTCCCCCGGACTTGCTGTCGGAACTTCCACCGCCCTCAAACTAGAGATAACTTGTTCTGAGGGGATAATTGCCAAATCGAACTATCATTTTGATTCTTGAGGACGCCGAATACGGGAACTTGGGAATTTTCGGTTTTCAGGCAGTCGGTCCTCGAAAAGGTCGCGGCTATCCGATGATTGTTGAACGGTGGGCTTGGTCTCCCCGTGGATCGCTTCCTGCGATCCTGTGCCGGTACCCACCGCCCCGTAACGCAAAGGATTCCCCGGCGCAAGATTGCGAAAAAAAGCCGTCTCGCCGGGGGCTATAGTGAAAGCTGGCGATTCTCACGACCTGCTCGGGCGTGATGAAACAAAGCGGCAGCGAAAAAACTCGATCCTTTGGATGGGCGGACGACGCGCCTGCGGAATCCGGACTCCGGCGTGTGCGTGGGAGTGTGCCTCCCACCGGACGCACGTTGCCTGGGATGCCTCTGGAGATGGAGGACGTGGATGGCGGCGAACCGCCTAGCCTCAGCCGCGCCCGCGCCGGTGGGCAGCGCTTCGATGGCGTGCGGGCGGGTCGTACCTGGTGGCGTCCGATAGGGGCGCTGGGGCGCGTGTTGTTGGGAGTTTGCCTTCTGGCCGTGCTGGGTGGGCTGGCTGCATCCGCCCTCTTTCTCAAGAACTGCTTGGCTACCGATTCCCGTTTTCGCATTGCCGGGGCGGACCATATTGAAGCCGTGGGACTTACCGAGGTAAGCCGGGCGCGGATGCTGCCTGTATTTGGCGAGGACATCGGGCGTAATATATTCTTTGTCAATCTCACGGACAGGCGCAGACAATTGGAAGAGATTCCCTGGGTGGAGCGGGCAACGGTGATGCGGTTGCTTCCGGATCGGATTCGAGTCCAAGTAGTGGAGCGCAGGCCGGTGGCTTTTGTGCGTCAAGGGCAACAGATTGGCCTGGTGGATGCCAGCGGTGTACTGCTGACCATGCCGGCGGCGATGATGGCTCTGCATCGCTATTCGTTCCCGGTCGTTACCGGAATCGAAGCCGGAGATCCTTTGCCCGCGCGCAAGGCGAGAATGGCGGTTTACGAGCGGATGCTGGTCGATTTGGATGCGAATGGCCAAAGGCTCTCCGAGCAGATATCCGAGATTGACCTGACCGATCCCGAGGATGCGCGTGTGCTGATGCCGGAGCAAGGGGCCGACATTCTGGCTCACTTCGGCGAAGACCGCTTTCTGGAGCGTTACCAGCGCTACAAGGCGCATATCGCCGAGTGGCGGCAGCAGTACCCAAAGCTGGTGGCGGTGGATTTACGGTACGATCGACAGGTTGTGTTGGAGATGGATACCGGTGCCGGCGCCGCCGGTGCCGATTCGACAGCGACGAGCGATCGAACGGAGGCGAACGCGGAGGCTGCCGACGCATCGGCCGGAGATGCGGCGGGAACGGCTCAAGCCGAAACGAAAGCGCCTTTGGCGGTCAAGGTCAAGGTGACAAAGCCGGCCAAGATAGCGGGAGCAAGGAGAGCCGTCAAGGCGAGGATCGCCGCGGCAAAAGCGGGCAAGAAGCGCGCGGCGGCCAAACGCGCCGCGCTGAACGCGAGCAAGAGAAAGACCGCCTCAGCCCCACCCCAGGCTGAGGTTGCGCGACAAGGTCAGTGAATGGAATGAGCCAGAAGCAGGACAAACTTATTGTAGTGTTGGACCTCGGCAGCGCCTGGACCCGCATACTGGCGGCGGACCAGATTGAGGGGTCGTTGCGCTATTGCGGACATGGGATGGTGGAGTCTGCCGGGATGCGCAAGGGGCTTATCGCCGAACTTGCGCCAGCGGCCAAGGCGGTGAAGGCGGCCTGCGAGCTGGCCGAGCGGGAGGCGCAGGTCAATATCGACGAATGCGTGGTGGGCGTGGGCGGGCCGCATATTCGCGGGCTTAACACCAATGGGGGAATCGAACTGGGCAACCGGATGCGGGAGATTGCCAGCGAGGATGTGCGCGCCGCTGTGGAGCGGGCGCGGGCCGTCGAGCGGCCGCCGGATCGCGAGATTTTGCATCTGTTGCCCCGCCAGTTCATCCTCGACGACCAGCCCGGCATCTTCGACCCGGTGGGCATGGTGGGCGCCCGGCTGGAGGTGGACCTGCATATCGCCACGTGCTCTGGAAGCGCGCTGCAAAGCACCGTCACCTGCGCCAACCGCGCCGGATTGGAGGTTACCGAGGCGGTTCTGGAGTCGCTCGCCGCCGCCGAGGCCACGCTCTCGGCCGACGAGCGGGAGTTGGGCGTGTGTCTGGTGGACATCGGCGCCCACTCGACAGAATTGGCGGTTTTTTTCGAGGGCGCCGTGGCGCACACCGCTTCGGTGCCCATTGGTGGAGCGCATTTCACCAACGATCTGGCTGTGGGCTTGCAGATGCCTGTGGCCCAGGCCGAGGAACTGAAAAAGGAGTACGGTCACGCGGTGGTGACGGCCCTGCCCCAGCAGGCGGAGATCGAGATCGCCACTCCGGAACCGCATACCCTGCGGTTGCGCAACATTGCCGAGATACTCGAGCCGCGCGCCCGCGAACTGCTTTACTTCGTGAAGGATAGCCTGCGCTTGGGGGGGGTGCTGGATGCCCTCGGCGCGGGTTGCGTTCTTACCGGCGGGGGCGCTATGCTGCCCGGTATGCTGGATGTGACCGAGAGCCAATTGCGGGTTCCGGCGCGAACCGGACGGCCCGTTCGGATTTCAAATCTGCCCGCCGAACTGGTTCATCCAGGCTTTTCCACGGCCATCGGGATGCTCTTGTATACCCACCGCACCAGAGCCACGCGCGCGGCCGAGATACACAATCTGCGCACCCGCCTGCGCGCTCTTTTCGCAGCCAGTTTTTGATCCTTCGCCGTCTTTGGCCACAGAGGAGCAGTCATGGAACAGCAAGGCAACGAATCCCAAGGGAACGAATCCGAGGATATGCGCATCCAGTTTCACGAGGAAGTCATGCAGCCTGCTCGCATCAAGGTCATTGGCGTGGGCGGTGGCGGCGGCAACGCCGTCAACCGCATGATCGCCGCTGAGATGGAGGGTGTGGAGTTCATCGCCGCCAACACCGATGTCCAGGCCCTCAAGCTCTCTCAGGCTCCGGTCAAGCTGCAACTGGGCGTGCGTCTCACCGCCGGTTTGGGCGCGGGTGCCAATCCCGACGTGGGCCGCCGCGCCGCGCTTGAGGACTCTGAGAAGATCATCGAGGCGCTGGAAGGCGCGGATATGGTCTTCGTCACCGCCGGTTTGGGCGGCGGCACCGGCACCGGCGCCGCCCCGGTGATTGCCTCTCTGGCCAGCGAGATGGGAATCCTGACCGTGGCCGTCATTACCTGCCCCTTTGCCTTCGAGGGCAAACGGCGCCGCCAGCAGGCCGAGCGCGGCCTGCAGGAGCTGCTCGAAAGCGTGGACACGGTGATCGTGATCCCCAACGAGAAGCTGCTAGCCGTGGCCAAGGACGCCGGCTTCTTCGAGAGTTTCCGCATCGCCGACGACGTGCTGCGCCAGGGCGTACAGGGCATCTCCGACATCATCACCATTCCCGGCATCATCAACCGCGACTTCGCCGACGTGAAGACCACCATGGCTGGCATGGGCCACGCGGTGATGGGAACGGCCATCGGCAGGGGCGAGAATCGGGCCATCGAGGCCGCCGAGGCGGCCATGGCCTCGCCGCTGCTGGAAGAAGGCGCCATCGACGGCGCCCGCGGCATCCTCATCAACATCACAGGCTCCAGTTCCCTCAAACTCTCCGAGGTCAACCAGGCCTCGTCTCTGATTCAGGAGGCGGCGCACGAGGATGCCAATATCATCTTCGGCGCGGTCCTGGACGAGAAGATGGGCGAAGAGGTCAAGATCACCGTCATCGCCACCGGCTTCCGCGATCAGTTGCCGGAGCGGAGGGCGAGGATGCTCAACATCGAGCGGTTGCCGGCGGCCTCTGTGCCCGTGGTGGCGCCCGGCGATTGGCATGAGCAGGCCCCCGCGCTCGATTCCGGTCCCCGGCCCTTCTTGAGCCAGGATGAAGATCGGAATGAGCAGGCTATGGAGACCCGTGAGCCGGTATTTTTTCCCGCATCCGCCCCGGAGGAGGGCCACTCGCCCGACGCGACTCCGCCTGTCGAGCCATCCACCGAATATCACCCCGTGGAGCCTCTCGAATCGTTCCGCCCGCAGTTTGCCGAGCTTTCCGATGCGCCCCCCGCACCGCTTTATATCCCGCACAGGAGCGACGATGCCAACCAGCCCGGCGACGGAAACGGTCCAACCGAGTCCGGGGATCGCGTCGAGCAGCCCGCCGCCCATTTTCCGGATTCCTATGAGGAGTCGCAGCGGGATTTGGACGTTCCAGCCTTCATGCGCCGGTTGCGCTTTTAGAGCGTCCGCAGGGATGGCGTGAACTTTTTGAAAGTGTCGCGGGCGTCGCTGTTCCGCATGGCCGAGTTATCCCCGCTCTCACCAACTATGCAGCCATTCTTCGTCACGGCCAATTCGCACCGGCGCGTGGAACAACTCGCTGAGCCGCGCCTCTGTGAGCAGTTCCTGGCGCGGCCCGTCGCCCACGATGCGCCCGCCACGCATCAGAATCATCCGCTCGATCTCCGGAAGAATGTCGCCCAGATGATGGGTTACCAGCGCCAGCCCCGTTCCCTCGCCGGCCAGCCGCCGCAACGTCTCGCGCAGTTCCCTTTGCGCGGCCAAATCTAGCCCGTTCGACGGCTCGTCCAGCAGCAGTTGGCGAGGCCGATGGACCAGCGCCCGCGCAATCAGAATCCGCCGCTTTTCGCCGGCCGACATCTCGCCCACAAGCCGATCCTTCAGATGCAGCGCCTCCATCCGTTCCAGCGCCTCCACGGCCCGCTCCCGCATCTCGTCGGTTACGAGCAGATTGGGCCACAGCGTCGAAGCCGAAAAGAAGCCTGCGACGACCGCGTCCAGTCCCGAAGTCGCGGCGGTTCGCTTCCCCGGCAACTCCGCGCCCGTCAAACCCTCCGCGACCACGCCGAAATGCTTGCGCAACTGCGTCAAATCCCAGCGTTCGCGGCCGAAGATGCGCATCCTCATGCCAGGGCGCGCGATCGGGTAAATCTGGCAGCTCATGGCCAGAATCAGCGTGGACTTTCCGCATCCGTTCGGCCCCAGAATCGCCACGTGCTCCCCGGCGCGGATCGTCAGGTTCACGTCGCGGAGCACCACCCGGTCGCCGCGCGCCACATTCACATTGCGCAGTTCCAGGAACTCGGCTGCTACGTTTTCGGTTGCTTCGGGCTGGGATGGCTGGTCGCCGCGCATGAATATCCCCGGGGATTCCAGAGTATCCCAACGGCATCCGGCGGAGAAGATTTGCAGGAGCGGGGCGGGACTCCCTCGGCAATGGGACAGTTTGGATTTCCTAATTTCTGCCGAAGGCGGGTGGCCCGGTCATCGCCCCTGAAGAACCACGGTGAGCGAAGAGAAGCTGTGCCCCGTTCATCGCGTTCTTTGCGATGAGCGGGCGTTGCGCTAAGATGGGCGGGTGGCCCCGGTCTCGGTGAGATTTCCAAACCACGTTGAGGGTGCCCCCGGTCCCTTGCATTTGGGGACCGGGGAGGTAGGCAACGTGCTCAACGATGGCAGGTGGCCCGGTCATCGCCCCTGAAGAACCACGGTGAGCGAAGAGAATCTGTGCCCCGTTCATCGCGTTCTTTGCGATGAGCGGGCGTTG
>CAZMHC010000108.1:0-10279 GCA_964565955.1 uncultured Occallatibacter sp. | reverse complement strand
GTGACGCCGGTCATTCTTTCAAGAACTCTCTCGCGGTTCCAACTGTTGTCGGAGGAGTCATTGAAGTTCATCATAATGCTCGAGATGCCGGCCAGACTGAAGGAGCGCAGGTTCTTCATGTCGGGAATTCCCGCCATAGCTATTTCGCATGGAACGGTAATCTGCTTTTCAATGTCTTCGGCCGAGTGCCCCGGCCATTGAGTAATAATGTTGACGTAATTGTCCGCAACATCGGGATAAGCATCGACCGGAAGATTGTGAAACGAGATTCCTCCCCAAACAAACAGCATGATCACAACGGCCAGAACCAGAAAGCGGTTCTTCAGCGCAAAGTCCAATATCTTCTCAATCATTGCGCCTCCAGGGTAGCTTCCAATTGCAGAACGTTGGAGACCACCTGCTGGCCGGACGGAATGCCGGAGAGCAGTTCCTGTTTGTTGCCCGGCAGCATGATTCCCGGATGCACCTCGACGCGCTTGAACTGATTGCCGCCGGCCGGGACAAAAACCCAGTCGCGGTCGTGCAAGTGCAGCACCGCGGGCGCGGGCACCACCGCATGAGTTTCTTTCGTCTTGCTCTGGAAGGTGGCGGTGACGAACATACCCAACTTGAGAACGCCGGGATTCGGTATCTCGATGCGCACCTTGGCGGTGCGAATGCTGGGATCGAGAACCGGGCCGATGTCGCTCACCCGTCCGGCAAGAACTTTATCAGGATAAGCGACAAGCCGAATCTGCGCCGACTGGCCGAGAGTTATCTTGGGAATGTCGTTTTCGTATACATCGCAGACAATCCAGACGCTGGAAAGATCGGCAATGGTGAATGCCGTGGCAGAGCCGGAGAGGTTGACGCCCGCCGCCGCCGCCTGAGTTACGTTCTGCGCTATGATGAGGCCCGAAATTGGCGCATAGACGTTCACTATGCTGCTTGGATGGCTCTTGTCCACGCCCAGAGTTTTCAACTGTTCTTCCGCCGCGGTCAGATCGGCCTGCGCGTCCTTCTCCGCGTCTTCGGCCTGTTCCAGCATGGATTGCGAGATAGCCCCATGGTCGAAGAGAGTCTGCGAGCGCACATATTGCATATTGTTCATGCGCTCGTCGTTGACCGCTTTCAGATAAGTGTCGAAGGCTCCAGCCACATCCGGGCTTTGCACCTTGATGAGCAGGTCGCCCTTCTTCACGTAGTCGTCGAGGCGGGCCTTGATGTCGACCACGCGGCCATTGGCCAGCGAGATCACTGGGACCTCGCGCGCGACGTCGGGAAAGACAGCTCCGGTTACCTTCAACTCGGACGATGCCTCCCGCCGCTCCGCAGTTACAAGCGGGAACTGGTTGGGCTTATCGACAGAGACCAAACTCATATCGCCGGTTTGCACAACTTGCGGCGAAGGCGGCGCGCCGTCCGCCGGATTGAACTCCTTCTTGCAGGCCGTCATGGAAACGCCGGCAGACAGACAGCAGATAGCTATAAAAAGGGATTTGCTTTTCATCGAATATCCTCGCATCCTGGAATTACTCGCTAAACCGACAGCCATCCAAAACTAGGCGGCAAACATCGGCAAGAACGGTCGGCGGCTGTGCAACGACAGATTTGCGATAAGACGATTCGCTTCGCATTCGCCCGGGCATCGTTATTTTGGCGACGGCTGTAGCAAGCAAACCGGCCGAACGTAACTGAAATAGGAGGATAGATCAGGCAATTGGAGGAGGCCGGTTGCGGATCGCAGTTATCGTGGGAAACTTCGTCCGACCGGCAAATGAATCGTCCGGCATATAAATGCTCAAGGCACCGATGGATAGCTCGGCCAAGACCGGAAGAGTCAAATCGACAACGGCGAATGGCGTGGGGCGCGCGTTCGAGCACACATGGTCCTTGCGCTGGCAACTGTCGGTCTCGGCTGGGTTCTGGGCGGCCATCAGGTCGTCGGTGACGGAAATTACCGGGAGCAGGATCAGGAGGACCGCCGCCAGAGCTATAAACTGTGTCCGACGGCTGACGCGTTCGGGCGAGTCATGGCGCATCCACAGCCAAAACATCAGCACAGCCAGCGCCATCCAAACGAGATTGAGAGCCAACTCCATGAACATCCTGATTGTACTCCTTGCAGCATCCGGGGATAGCCTCATCCGCATTTCACCTTGATCGTTTGCGAATGAAGAGTTAAAAGTGCCAGATCAGGTCGGCGGCCAGGATGAGAGCCTGAGTCTTGGCGCCGATGCCTTTCATTACGGCGTCCGGTGCAAACCCGGAGGTGTTACCCGACAGGGCCGAAACCGACGATCCAGGCCCTATGTCCAATGCCCGAAGCCCAAATGGACTGAAGGAATGGATATAGCTCAGTTCGGGCCGAAAGGTAACTGTCGTGCCTGCCCAGAAGTCGAAGCCCACCATGTGTTCCTCGTAAATCCCCGGTGTGCCGGTTCGCTGTCCCTTGATGTCGTTCACGATCTCGCTGCGGACGTTCAGCGAAGCCGCGTTTTTCCAGAAATTGTGCTCGACGTAGTTGGTGATAGCCCACTCCGGCGCATAGCAGTAGGATGCGCGCGAACCCGTGTAGGCCGAGTTCGGGTTTTCGCACACCGCGCCGAAGTTCAACGTCGCGGGCATGGCGCCTCCACGAAGTAAATTGTTGTTGCCCGTATTCTCCGGCCACGGCGAAGCGATCTTGTTGTACGGAACCCCGGTGTTATACCACCACATATTGGGCGTGTCTCGCATATACTGATACCAGCCTTCGGTGTCAGTATGCCAGTGCGGGCTGATGCTGTGATACCAAGTCGCATAGAACGCCGTGAGATTGTTATAGGCGTATTTCCCATCGTTGATGGTATTGTCGCACAGGTTGAACGCGTCCCCTCCGTTCTTCCACGTATAAACGGCGCAGACGTTTCCGGTCAGTTTGGCGTCGTTGGTCCATGGGGCGGTGTCGCAGCCCGGAGAAATGCCTCCTTGCAGCGTCCAGTGGTCGTCGATCTTCACAGTTAGATTTGCTCCCACCATCGTATAACAATCGTAGGTGTAAAGAATCGAGTGCGAGTAAGAGTAATTGTTGGGCGCCAACTGCGCCTCGATATCCGGAAGCGAAACGTAACGGCCAATGCGCAAGTCTGCCCCTTGGCCTAACTTAGGCAGGTAAAGATCGACATAAAACATTACCGGGTCGTAGCCGTACTGCGCGTTCTTCACCAGCAACTGCTGACTGAGAATGCCGTGCGATGTCGTATATCTGTAATCCTGCCCATAGAGATTGGTTACGCGAAAACCCCAGTCGAAGCGATCCGTTTGCGTCATATCCGCGAGCCTCTCCGCGTAAACCGCAAGCTGATCGAGGACGACTGTGTTCGGATAGACATCGTATGCCGCCGGACTGTTCGCTCCAATTCCCAAGCCTGGGTTGCCTCGATTGTTGGTAGAGCCGTTGGCGCCGATCGATGCCCAGCCGTACCACTTGATCTTGCTCAACTTGATGGGGTCGCGATCGATGGCGGTTTGCAGCATATAAGTCGAGTAATCGGGAGAGCCAATCTCCTGAGTGCCTCCTATGGGCCAGTCGGAGGCGGGATAGGGCGGCGACGGGATCGGAGGCGGGGTGCCGCGGCGCTTGGGCGCGTTGGGGTCCACGGGCGTTGTCCCCGCCCAATCGGCGACGTACGCTTTTCCCCAGCGAGTGAAAAAGCCCTGAGTGGGCTTGGGCAAAGACGCAGGCGACTGCGCCGATGCGGGGCGTTCGCCGTCCATTCCCGCTGACGCATTCGCGGAGGACGAATCTACGGTCGCCGTCTCCGAGGTATCCACCGTCCAATCTTGTCTTGCCGAAGTCATAGTTGCGGGAGCTTTCTCCATTTTCTTCGCGGAAGTTATCGGGTCCGAGGATGCCATCGGGCCGGTGTTTGAACTTGAACTCTGAGCGAGACAAGCAAGGTGTGTGGCAAAGCCGCAGATAGTAACTCCAACGGCCATGACCTTCCATAATCTGGTTTTCATCCGTGCATTGTCTCCTTGACGCCGGACGCCGTTCGTGTATGGATGCTCCGACGCCAGTTGAAAAGATAGCTAAGTGTCGATCACCCCCTTTACCAATTGATATGCCCGGTGGCATAAGAAATTCGCAAAGGGTTCGTAGTGTTTGCGGCAAGATGAAGCATCCATAAGCAACTCGTGCGTAAGCCGTTATCTCGCTTCATAAAAGCGGCGATGATTTTATGCGCGTTGCTGTTGTTATTAGGATTATTGTCTCCAAAGCATAAGTGCCGCATGAAGAGATTCTTAGGAATACATGGTAAGCTCCTGTAAATGCAGACCCTAGTCGAATCTCAGTGAGAGGTCTAGCCGAACGCGAGCATTATGAGGCGGAAGGATGCCGCTGTGTCGCTCTTCGATGCTGCCAAGCCGCCCACAATATTGTCTTCCATAGTGGAGAAACGGATTGCTCGGCGCGACTTGAATTGGCATCGCCGGAGTTGCGTGAACTCCGGCGATGCTGGTGGATATGAAATACCCGACTCCGTTTGCGGCGTCAAGCGTACGGTTCAGAACCTGACCATGATCGCCAGTGTGGTTCCAGTTTGGTTGGTGCGCAGGTCGGGCCACCAAAGGGCGTTCAGGTTGGGAACGCCTCCGACATCGATATTTCCGTTGTCCAAGGCCATGGCATGGCAGCTTTCGATCGCTTGGGCCTGGCCGGTAGTGAACCCCTGGACGATTCCCAAACTCGTAGGCAAATAGCCGACGCCGGAATCTCCTCCCGCCGCGCACTGGTAGTCCGCCGCGTTGCCGTTGTTTCCGCCGGGAGGCGTGATGCCGCGGCGACCCGTCCAGTAGGGCGTGTCGGAGTAGCGGTAACTCTCTTCCAGCCGGAAGGTGATGAACTGGCTTGGCATATAGTCGAAGGTGACGGTTCCGTCGTGCATCTGGGCGCGGTCGCCGGCGTTTTCGGTGTAGTAAGGTGAACCGGTGATGGCCGTGGCGTTGTTGATGGGCGGCAGAAGGGTGAGATAGCGTCCTGGGTTGTTCATTTCGCCGCCGCCGAGAGTTACCGCAAACAGGTCTTTCTTGAACCAGAAGCGGTTGTATGCCATCCATCCGGCAAACATCTGCTTGGGCCTGCCGTTGGAGCTGTTGTGGCAGTTGACGCCGCCGTTATAGACCGAGCCGGTGCCTCGCTCCGGCGAGGCGCCGGTCAGACTGTAGCTTGCAACTCCGTTTCCGGCGTAGGAGGCAGGCCCGCCGCCGTATTCGCATCCGAGGTCTCCGGTAATCGTGTAAGCGATCTTGTCCAGGAAGTTCTTTGGCTTGTCGTAAACTTTCACCTGCGCGCTGTAATCGGCGTGAATGCGCGAGCGTCCAGGGAAGCCGGCATCGTCCTCGCCCAGCCCGTAGTCGTTCCATACGAAGTCGAGGTAAGGCTTGGGACGCCAGAGTATTTGACCGCCCAAGCCTCCATGTCCGTTGTAGCGGGCGTACGATTGCCAGCCGTTGATGATCCACGGCTCGATCTTCAGCTTCTCGGTAGGCCACCACTGGATGCGCAGGCCGTTGAAGAACCACGGCGTGTTCGACGACACGAACGAAGGCTGATAGGCCCAGTTGTCGAAGTTGTAGTAGCTGAACAGGCCGATGTAGGAGACGAAGATGCCGGCGTCCACATTGAGGCCGTGGTTCACGTCCCAGTGATAGCCGCCCCAAGCCTCCGAAACGTAACGGTAAGCGTTGGAGAGATTCCATTGGCCGCGGTTGGGGCTGCCGTCGTTGCGCGGAGTGGTCGTGGCCCACAAACCGTTCATGAAGAGAATGCGTCCGCGCGTATTCTGAATGCGGATATCGCCGCCGATGCTGATCTGCTCCAGTTGCCACTCTTGGGCGCGGAACATCTCGGTCGAGCCGCCCATGGAGTCGTCTTCGGGGTGGTTGTAATCGAGAATGTAGTTGGCGTCGGCCCGGAACTCCGGCGTGAAGTACTTGGTCGCCATGGGGCTGTCAACGTTGTGCCCGCCGCTGTTCAGCCAAGTCCAATCGCCGGGGAACGGAGCGGATTTGGTGGTGGTTTCCGCTGTTATTTCCGGGGGCGTGGGCGCCGCTGCTGGGGCGGGCGCTGTGGACGCAGGCGCGGTGGGAACGGGAGTGACCTGCGCCGTCTGCTCCGGGGATGCCTCGTCTCCGTTCTCAGCGGAGCGCAACTTATTGGCATCGTGCTCCGCGCTCTCGATAGCTTCGAGTTCCGCGATCCGAGCCTTCAACTCGGTCAGTTCCTTGAGCACCGCATCGTGGCTTGTCGGCGACGCAACGGATGCCGGCGCGGGGGTGGCCGCGGCAATATCCGCCTTGCTTGTCGTTCCGCCGCTGACCGACCCGACCTCCGCGGGAAGGTTCGCCAGAGCGGTTTGATTGCTGGGAGCGGACTGCTGCGCTCGTGAGGTCAACGGCGCAACTCCGCTGCACAGAAGGACAACGGCTGGGATGGTTTTCCAAAAATCGATCTTCATTTGGCCTCTCGCTTTCGCAATGGATTTGTTGTCTGCATTCGTAAGCATTTCGATCTGAATACGTAAACAACTCACGGGTAAAACTCCGCGCTTTATCGGACTTCACACCACCGGCGCTCACCGCCTATTGCATCCTGTCCAGCTAGGAGGCTAAGGCGACAGCTTGAGTTTGAAGTTAAGAGGCCCGTCATAAAGATCCTATGTGTATTTAGCGCAAATTGAATATAGTTATGAGTTATGCGTGAACGTTGCATAAGAAAGCGATAAATACGGAGCCGTTCTGAATGGACCTTGCCGGTTGCGATCGGCGATTCCCGACCCTCCGAAGCGGAGCTTCCAGTTCCGATTCGTTCAATGCCACGCCGCGCTCGCCCTCTCGGTGTCCTTATCTCTTCCTTATCCAGTTCTCTCTAGGATTGAAACTAGCAGCGGCGGTTTCAAGCGAAGAATTGCCGCGGAACGCAATGTGGAAGTCGGAGAATTGAATGCGGCAAACTGCATATGTATACTCTCTTCTGGCGATGGCAGGCGCGGCCCTTTGCGCACAGGATGCGGTCTCTCCCATGCCCCAGATCCATCAGGCGCCTGACCGGGATGGAATGTACTACGTGGGTCCTGAAGTCTCCGCGCCCCGTCTGCTTCGCACCTTCGCGGCTCCATATCCAGAAGGGATTCCCGCGAAAGACCTTCAAGGCATGACCGTGTTGGCCATGACCATCGATGCCAAAGGCATTCCAGAGCACCTTCAGGTCTTGCACAAGCACGGCGCGGTTTTCGATCAGGCCGCCATCGCGGCCGTGAAGCATTCCATCTTCGATCCGGGGAGGCTGGGCGGCAAGCCGGTTCCCGTGTGGATCGACGTGCGAGTGGTATTCCGCGCCGACCGAACCCCGGCAGTTCCAGAGATCCTCATCACCGAGAGAGACCTGCCTGCCCCGAAAGAATCGCAGTTGCGGGACAAGCGTCACCGTCCCCTCTCCTACACTCCGCCATTTCCCATCCACACGGTCGACGCGGACTTCGTGGATCCCTTCACACGGCATCCGTTCGTGCAGACGAGCATCGTCTCGGTCCTGGTGGGAGAAGACGGTTCGCCTAAAGAGGTGCGTGTGAGGCGCGGCCTAGGATTCGGCCTGGATCAAAAGGCCGAGGCGGCAGTTCGCCTCTACAGGTTCTATCCCGCCACCAAGAAGGGCAAGGCGGTTGCCGAACGCCGAGAGGTCACGGTCGAATTCGCCGAATTCTGATGCCCTTCCGCAAGCTGTTCGCCTCTGAATGCGCTTTGCATGGCGCAATAGGAGAATCTCGCAGCCGCCATGCGCCTATGCATCTATCGATGCGTTCCACCGCGGCGCGCGGGCACTAGCTGCGACTGCTCCAGTTCCTTCACATCCAGTTCGCCGTCTTTGTTCTTGTCCAGCCGGTCGAATTCCGCCGCCATGAAGGCCATGAACTCCGCCCTCGATACCTTGCCGTTCTTGTCGGCATCCATCAGGAGCAGCAGTTTCTTTGCCTCTGCCTCGCCGGCGGCAACTTTCGGAGACGCGGGCGAAGCCACTGAAGAGGCGTCCGAAGGCGCCGCGTTGGACGCTTGACCGGCTGCAACGGCAATCCCCGTCGCAGCGCCGATCGCCGACAAACCCGCGACTATCGCAACTGCAAGTATCGTTTTCTTCGTCGAGTGCATAAGGCCTCCGCCGTCAGGACCGCATCTTGAATCGTACCGCGCAAGGAGAATATACACCCGCCGGCAGTCGAACAAAAGCGCCTTGGGCCGCGCTTCGAGGCTTTTTCACTAGGGCCTGTTAACGCTGCCCGATGCGGCAGTGTTAACAGGCCGAGAGCATTTTCTGATTTACCGCAGACTTCCGTGCCCCATCCATTCCGCGTTTTTCTGCGGAATGGATGGGAAACCCACCAAATCTCGGTCTGGACAATTCCCCAAATGCCCTAGCCAAGCCCGCCCGCATTCATCGCGTTCCGAAAGCCCCCGCGCCCACCGCACAGCCGCTGTCTTTGTATTCGCCTCCGGATTGAGAATCGTCGAACCTGTTCCAAGTTATATACGAGTTATACCTTGCCTGGGCTGCGGTCGGTCGCCTAGTTAGGGCGTTTTCCATGACGCGGCAGCGCGCGCCCGCACAAGGCGCACGGGACGATGCCGGTTGTGGCCCGCCGTTGCATTCGCTCGAACGCCCGGAATTGTCTGGAACGCCGGGCATCGCGCTTTGAAGACGCTCGAGGGGCGCTTGCAGACGGTGGCCGGCTCCCTCTCAAAGCGGCCTGATTTCTCAACTCAACCCGTCCAAAAGCCATTGCCCAAACGGCTGAAACGTCGCAATTCAAAGACTTGGAATGCGGGTTTCGAGGCGGGTTTCGTAACACCCATCGGGCAATCGGTAATGTTACTTGCGTAACTTGTCAATTTCCGATCAAACGTTTTATTCTTCGTCCCGCAGTCGCAATAAGCAAGTTTCGCCCGTGAGCAGCTTCAAAATGCAATTGCGGTCGTGGGGGCTGTTTATCGGCAGGTTTCGATTGTTTCTGATAGCTGTCCTATTGGCTGTCGTATTCGATGCGTAGTCTCGGCAAATTCCCGCTTTTCAGAAATGAGTGCCGAGCGTGAAGCGTCATTCGTACGAAGAAGCAGGGTTTCAAGTAAGCGTTGCGGATAACTTGTTTTCTTCTTGGCGGTTTCGATTTTTTACATGGGTCAACTAAGTATGTTCAGGCCACCGGTCAGTAAATTAACGCCCCCATCCGTGGGGTACGGCTTCAAGTACCGGCATCATTTAACCAAAAGGCACTCATCCATCGGGATTTGGGTGGGCTGTGTGATGTATAAGGAGAAACCATGTCTCAGCAGTTCAATACCTTCCGCGGGCGCCTGAGCGTTCGCCGGCTGAGCGCGTACCTGACCGTACTCGCGGCCTTGCTTCTAACCTTCCTCGCGCCGTCCGCGCGCGCCCAGGCGGCGTGCGACGTCGTATACGCCATCACACCGCAAAGCTCCACGGCCTTCGGCGCCACTCTCACTATCGAGAACACCGGCACCACGGCCTGGACAAGTTGGACGCTGACCTGGACCTTCGCCAACGGACAGACCATCTCCTCGCTCTGGAACGGCGTCGAGTCGCAGAGCGGCGCGGTCGTCACCGTAGCCAGCGAGAGTTACAACGGCGCGGTCGCGGCCGGCGGCAGCGTCACCGGCGTCGGCTTCAACGGCGCCTGGCTTGGCACCACCAACGCGATTCCCACCAACTTCGCCATCAACGGCACCGCCTGCAACGGCGGCAGCACCGGCGGCGGAGGCAGCTTCTCCCTGGCTCCCACCGCATCCACAGCCTCCGTGGTAGCCGGCTCCACGGGCACCGACACCGTCAATGTAACCGATGCCGGCGGCTTCACCGGCAGCGTATCTCTAGCGGCCACAGGCCTGCCCACAGGAGTTACAGCGGCCTTCGGCACCAATCCCGCCACCGGCTCCAGCACAGTTACTTTCACGGCAGCCAGCACCGCCGCCGCTGGAACCTCGACGGTCACCATCACCGGAACCTCCGGCACCCTCAGCGCCACCACCACCATCGCGCTGACCGTAACCGCGGCAAGCTCCGGTTGCAGCACCACCAACCCGATCATTCCTTACGTTGCGTTGAACGGCGTCTGGAGCGCGACCTCTCTAAGTCCGGTCACCGTGGCTTCGGGAACGGCCGTGGACCTCGGCCCCTGGCCGCAGAACGGCACCTGGAGCTGGACCGGACCCAACGGCTTTACCGCCAGCACCCGCGAGATCGACA
>CAZMHC010000107.1:0-10338 GCA_964565955.1 uncultured Occallatibacter sp. | reverse complement strand
CGATCAGGATCGAGTCCACCTCGTCCACAATCGCGTAGTAGTGCCCGCGCTGCACGCAATCCTTGATCTCGAATTTCATGTTGTCGCGCAGGTAGTCGAAGCCGAACTCGTTATTGGTGCCGTAGGTGATGTCGGAAGCGTAGGCGGCGCGGCGCTCGGCATCGTCCAGGTCGTGGACGATCACCCCCACCGTCATGCCCAGAAACTCGTATATCTTGCCCATCCACTCGGCATCGCGCTTGGCCAGGTAATCGTTGGTGGTCACCACGTGAACCCCGTGCCCGGCCAGCGCGTTCAGATAGCAGGCCAGCGTCGCCACCAGGGTCTTGCCTTCGCCGGTCTTCATCTCGGCGATCTTGCCCTGGTGCAGCACCATGCCGCCGATCAACTGCACGTCGAAGTGGCGCATCTTCACAGCCCGCCAGCCCGCCTCGCGCACCACCGCGAAGGCCTCCGGCAGCACCTCGTCTAGCGCGGCCCTCTCAGCGGCCTTGCGCTCGTCCGCGTCGGTTATGCCTTCCAGGCTCGCGGCAATCCGCTCCCGAAACTCGACCGTTTTATCCCGCAGTTGCTCGTCCGAAAGCTGCTTGATCCCAGCTTCCAGCTCGTTGATAGCTGCCACAGCCGGCCACAGCCTTTTGATCTGCCGTTCGTTGGACGTGCCGAATATCTTGGTAAGGACTTTATCGAAAAACACAGAATTCTCCGTCTACCAGTGTAAATGCTGGGGGCGAACGATGAGCTGCCGGGCAATGTCCTAAATAGCGCGTTGCTACAGTGCGTGGCCGGTTTGCTTTCGTCTTTTATTCCCCTCTTGCTTCTTCATTGACGTTACCCGCCAGCACCAAGCCGTCGCTGTTCGTCGTGGGCTGACCCCGGCGCGTCGATGAGCGGCTGATTCATAATTCAGATATGCAGCCATTTCGGGGATGGACGGGGACACTGATATTGGGAATGGCTATCGCCGGCTCACTCAGCGGGGCACAGACGGCCCGCTCGGCGCATGACGCGGCGCGGCGGCGTACCGATGTACGATGGCAACGCGCAGTGGAGCAAGCTGTGCGCGAGGCGCCCAATGCGCGAGTATTGGTTCTGGAGGCAAGCTCAGGCGATCTTCTCGCCTCGACTCGCCTTGCCGAAGCGGGCCGCACGTTGGCGACGCCCGGCTCGACATTGAAACCGGCGATTCTTTATTTTGCGCTTGCCTCCGGTCGTTGGGATGCGGAGCGAAGGGTAGCTTGCAGCCGCCGATTGCGCGTTGGAAGCCACCGGCTCAACTGCTCTCATCCCATTGCCGACCCCATGAACGCGCGGCAGGCTTTGACTTGGTCCTGCAACTCCTACTTTGCGGAGTTGGCTGGAACGCTTTCGCCCCGGGTGTTGCGGCAAGCCCTCGAAGAAAGAGGATTGCTGGCGGCCACCGGGCTGACCGCGCAAGAGGAAATAGCCGCCTTTCGCGAGCCGCGCACACGAGAGCAGGTTCAGCTTGCCGCGCTAGGCGTGGAAGGGATTCGAATCACTCTGCCGGAGTTGGCGGAGGCGTACAGGTCGCTGGCCGCGGAGATGGCCGCGCACCCGGAGACGGTGGCGACTAAAACCGTGAGCGCGGGGCTGAGGGACTCGGCCAGCTTTGGCATGGCGGGCGCCGCATCGCTGGGAGGCGTTCCGGTTGCCGGCAAGACCGGGACGGCCAGTGCGGAGAGCGGCGGCGCAACGCACGGCTGGTTTGTGGGCCTTGCGCCAGCCGGGTCGCCGCGGGTGGTGGTGGTGGCCGTTTATCTGCCTTCTGGGCGCGGCTCTGATGCCGCGCTGGTGGCATCCAAACTGCTGGCGCATTCGCCGCTGAGGAAGCCATGAAGCGAACCGCGCTGGCGCTCTTTCTGGTGGCCTCCTGCGCCATGACTCAGGCGCTCGCGCCTCCGCGCGCGACGATTCGCGTGGGAGTGTGGACGCTGTGGCGCGACCAGGATGCAACCGTCGCATCCATCTCCGGCGCGACGATTCGGCTTTGCGGCGGTTGCACCGTCGGGCCGCTCAAGAGCGTCGCAATTCATGCCAATAACGAACGACTCAGCTGGACCGATCCCAGAGGCTTTGCCCTTTCCTCCAATGAATTGCTGCTCACGGGCAGCTATCGGCTCACCGCGCATGGAGAATCTCTGACGCTCGGTTATCCGCTCAGAGTCGCCGCGCGATCGGGCGCGCTGGTGCTGGCCGCCACACTGCCAGTGGAGCGATACGTGGAGCTGGCGGTGGCCGCCGAGAGCGGCGCGGCCGATTCCCTGGAGTCGCGCAAGGCCCTGGCCGTCGTGGCGCGCAGCTTCGCGCTGCTCCCGACCCATGGACACGCGGCCTTCGATGTCTGCGACTCGACGCATTGCCAGTGGGTGCATTGGCACACGACGCGCGAGGCTCATGCGGCCGTGCTGGCCACGGCAGGCGAAAGTTTGTGGTTTCACGGAAGCCGCGCCGAAGCGTACTTTCATCGGAACTGCGGCGGCCGCACGGCGGCGGCGGCGGAAGTGTGGCCGCGGGGGCGGGCAGCGCAAGGATGGTTGGTTTCGCGCCCGGACCCCTATTGCCAGCGCGCTGGATCGAGCGAATGGTCGGAGACTATCTCGCGCGAGGAGTTGACTCAAGCGCTCGCCGCCGCGGGCTTGGTCGCGCCAGGATGGACGACTCTGACTGTGGCGCAACGAGGCGAATCGGGCCGCGCCGCGACGCTGCTGATCGGAGACGCAAAAATCTCCACGGAAGATTTTCGCCTTGCGGTGGGCCGCGCGCTGGGATGGAACCGCATTCGCGGCAATTGGTTTGAGATTGCGCCGCAAGGCGGCAGCTTTCTCTTTCATGGCCGCGGCTCGGGGCACGGCGTGGGACTCTGCCAGGCGGGCGCAGCCGAGATGGCGCGTGAGGGATACAGTTACCGCGAGATACTTGCGCAGTATTTCCCCGGCGCGACAGTTGCCGAGGAGACGACCGGCGCGCCCTGGCAGAGTTTGAACGGTCAAGGCTTCACGCTGGAGAGCAGTTCGCCGGAGGATAAAGAGTTTCTTCCGGCTCTCTCGCGTGCGCTGGGCGAGGCGGAGAGCCGCAGCGGACTTGCTCCTCACTCTTCAATTGCCGTCAGGGCTTTCCGCTCAACCCCGGCCTTTCGCGATGCCACGCTGGCGCCCGGCTGGGTGGCGGCTTTCACCGAAGGCGACCATATCGCGCTGCAACCATTGAGAATTCTCGCTGCGCGCAAACTGCTTGCAAGCGTTGCTCGTCACGAATTCCTGCACACGCTGGTGGAGGAGCATATCGCCGCGCAAACGCCGCTCTGGCTGCGCGAAGGGCTGGTGGAGGCTTGGTCGGGCGATCTGCGACAACGACAAAAGCCGGCGGCCCCATCCTTTTGTCATCCTGAGCGAACCATGCGAGTCGAAGGACCCGCGTCTTGCATTGCAAGCGAAAGGGTGGGAATCGAGCAAACTCTGGAGGCGATCAACCAGAGGCTGGCTCACGCCGCCAACGAAGAAGAGTCAGAGGCCGCGCACCGTGCTGCCGGCTGGTACGCGCATCAGCTTCTTGACCGCTTTGGCCGCGCGCAGTTGTTGGAATGGTTGCGCACCGGCGTTCCGCAAAGCGCGTTGCTCACCCTCCGGTAACAGGCGTTGAAACCTCCACAATCGCTTCGCAAGCCGCCGGCAAAGTTCGGTTGAAGAGTACGCCCGCCCACGCCAGCGACAAAACCCATCCGCCGACGTCTAGCAGATAACTCGCGGCCAGCTTCACTGCCACGCGAAACTCCTGCTGATGAACGGTTCCATGCGGATCGGCGGAGTAGAACCGTGTAGGCAGAGCTACGCTCACCAGCGCAACGATGGTCACACCCAACCACCAGCGCCACTCACGGAGAAGTTGCAGCACCCGCCGTACCGGCAGACGCCAGCCCGATTGCGCCGAGGCCACGGCCAAGGGAATGGCCAAGGCCGGCACGACGATCCAGCGCAGCGCCCACTCGATCCAGGTCATCCACTGAGAGATGTGCTCATACGTGAAAAGTCTGGCCCGCCAGTGCGCCGGAGCCTGCGAGTTCAAATAACCTGCCCATTGCGGGATCCGGTCGTCGCATGAATCCAGCATGGCCCAGCAGAGCCACACCGCGGCGATCCAGACAAGAAGTGAGAGCGCGCCCCACACCAGCTTGACGCGCTTGCCCTCGTCGTTGGCCAGGCTGCGCATCGTCCCGGCCTGCAACTCCAGCGCTGAGATGGCCACCAGCAGCGGCAGAAGCAGCGAGAGCGCTACCTGCCAGGCGTGTTTCTCCGGCAAGCGCGTCCATGCGATTCCGATCACGATCAACAGCGGTGCGATTGCGAACTGCGCCACAATCCAGCGGCGGCCGAGGAGCAGACGGCGAAATAAATCTTTCAATAAAATCACGGCTGCACCTCCAGCGTTGCGGGATCGGTTGTCGCTTGCACATTCGATCGATACATCGGCCCGGCCTGCGCGGGGCTGATTTGGAATTTGCCCGGATTGACGACCTTGAGCAAGTAGACATACTCACGCCGACTGTTGAATTCGGCGTTGAAGAAGGCCGCGCGGTCGTCGTGGAACTCCTTGCGCGTGTACCCGTCGTACCACCAACTGGGCTTGCTGTTCAGTGTGTAGAGGCCGGTGTTGGGCAGGAACTCGGCGCCCGCGGGAATCGGATCCTCGGCCAGCAGATACTTCCAATCCGATCCGCCCAGCGCCAGCCGCACCGCCAAAATATCGCCCACATGAACCGCGCCCTTGAGCGGAATCAGATCGTAAGTAATCGCATCGGTCGGCTTGGCCTGGACTTTTTGGAGCACATAGTAATCCCGCGCGATATTCAGCCCCTGTTGCCCTTGCTGGAATTGCCTGCGGTCGGCGGAGTACCAAGTACTTTCTGCACTCCAGTAAGTAATGCCGTTGCCGCTCTTGCGCACCGTCACCTGGCCACCGCCGGATGCCTGCGCCGCCGGGACTTCAATCTTCCAGGGCGGCGAGAAGGCGTCCTCCGGGCCAAAGTGACGCTTGCCCACGCTCGCGCCGTTGACGAGCACCTCGACATCGGTGCTGTTGGCCAACTCGCCGCTCAAGCTCAGGTAGTCGGTTAGCCCGCCGATCACCATCGCCGTCTGCTTGGTCGAGTGCCAGTAGTCGCCGTCGCGGTGCTTGCCCAGCCACATAGCCGCCTTGGGCAAAAGGCTGCTCGAACGATCCTGTTTAATCATCAGCTTTAGCGCGAAAGCCGTCGTTTCGGCGGATGTATCGTCCCAATACTCGAGCAAACCGTCATAGGTTCCCGTCCAATAGGCATCGGTATCGTCGGTCCGGGCCTTCTTTTCCAGCAGAAGCGACGCATCGTGCGCGCGGCTGTCGCCAGCGGCGTCCAGCGCCAGGCCGACCAGAGCAAGGCCCTCGTCGCTGAGCTTGTCGCGGCTCGACCAAGCTTTGTCCAGTGCGTCTTTCGGCGCGCCGCCGGTGGTGGCCAGCGCGTAGACCGCATAGGCGCGCAGGTCGGGGATCATCTCAGAATGCGCGGTCAGCGCCGATTGCAGCCAGGCGCGGCCCTGATCGGTTTTGTAGGCGTTGAACTTGTAACCGGCGTCTTTGGCCTGCCCAAGCCCGCTCACCACATACGCCGTCATGAAAACGCGGCTGGGATCGTCCGGCCACCATCCCCATCCGCCGTCTTCGTGCTGATAGTTTTGCAGCCGCTCGACGCCCGCGCTGACCATATCGTTCAATAAGGCGCGATCGATCGGCGATTTCAGATGCAGCTTGTCCACCGCTTGCGAAACAATCAGATCGGGCAGGAAGCTGGACATCGTCTGCTCGGTGCAGCCCCACGGATAACTCGTCAGATAGTCGAGGGCATCGAAGACCGTTCCCGCCACGCTGGGCGCCACGGTGACAGTCAGCCCGCGCGAGCCTGCATCCGAGGCTGACGGGAAGCCGAAGTTCCATTGGCTCCGGGCGTCTCCGCTGAAGACCGCGCCCGAAGCCGCCGCCCGCTGCTTCACCCCGAAAGGCAGCACCGGCAACGTCATCTCCAGCGCGTCGGACTCTTCATCGGTGAGCGCCTTCGCGGTCAACACGGCATTGCCTGTCGCGCGCGCCTTCACCCGCCAATCTACGAAGCCCTCGCCCTTGGCGGGTATTTCGATCTTCCGCGGCGAGTTTGGAGTGGGGCCGCCGATGACATCGACGCCACTTACATCCAGCGCAAAGGTGACGACCTTGGCTGTTTCAAGGTAGTTGTGCGCGATCGCCCGCAGCACGGTCTCGTCGCCCTGGCGGAAGAAGCGCGGCGCGGCCAGGCGCACAATCAGATTCTTGCGCACCAGCACCCGCGTCACCACGCTGCCCGCCTTGCCGTCGTCGCTCATGCCGCGAATCGTCGTCCGCCACGTCGTGAGCGAATCCGGAAAGGCAAAGCTCACGTGCGCATGGCCGTCGGCTCCGGTATGCACACTGGGATTCCAGTAAGCTGTATCCGGGAAGGCCTTGCGCACCCTGGGCACAACCAGGTCCGATCCCGGCTTGACCTGCGCCATGCGCGGATGGAAGAGACTATCGTTCAGCCGCGCCAGCAGCGGAGATTTCAATCCCGCTTCGCCGTAAAAGTAATACGCGAACGAACTCTCCGGATTCAATTCCACTTCGCGCTGAGGATAAAAAGCGTTGACGATGTTGCCGGTCTGGTCCGGGCGCACCGAGTAGATCGCCTCGTCTACCTCGCCAAAGCTCAGGTCGGCCTCCACCGGCTTGCCTTGATAGTCGACGGCCAGTACATCGAAGCTGCCTGTCTCTCCAGGCAAAAAGCGCGGCTTGCTCGGCGTCGCGGTAATCGTCAGCGTTCGCTCGACAAGAGGCACTTTGAGAGATTTCTGCGCGGTCGTCAACTGATCGTCATGAACAATGACCGCATCGACAACCAGATTGGGCTGCGCCAGTTTGGCAATCGGCACATCGAAAGCCACCGTGGCTCCAGTCGCGTGAATCGACTGCCGCGACTGCACACTGTTGCCCTCGACGGTCACCACCGCCCAGGACTCGTCTTTCAGTCCGGTGACCAGCAGCAGATGGGCCACGTCGCCCACCTGATAGCTCTTCTTGTCGGCGACGATCTGCGCCTGCGCGTTCCGGTTGTACCACTCGCCGCCGCCATTCCATATCCAAATCCAGGTCTTGCCCTCGACGCTGCGTTTCTCCGGCGTCTCGGAGCTTGCGGCAATCTCAAAGTCGCCACTGCCGGCGATGGCGGGAAGATCGACAAGCGCCGTGCCATCGGCGCCGGTCGCCGCATCCTTGCTGGTAACTGACGTCTCGGTGCGCTGACTGGTCGAGTAGCCGTTCCGCGGCACAGACGCCCACTTCTCCAGATTGACCGCCAGATGCACCGGCGTCTGCACCGGCTTGCCATCGTAATCCTGCGCCGTCACCTTCACCCTGGGCGTCTGCCCTGGCGAAAAGACATAGCTTGTCGGCTCCACGCTCAGGCGGAAGGAGGCGTATGTGGCCAGCACCGTTGCATGGCCCGCCACCTCACGCTCGCCGGCATCCGTCACGCGCGCTTCGATGCGGTAGTCCTGATCGTTGTGCTTGGCATCGATGGCCGTGGGCAGCGTGACTGTCAGCCGTCCCTCCGCATCGAGAATCCCCTCCCGCTCCTGCTGCTCGCTCTCGCCGTAGCTGTAGTCGGAGTCGTCGGCATTCTCGCCGCCCGCGGCTTCATCGCCCTCTGAATCGTCCTCGTCCCACCAGTAGTGCGTCGATGTGTGCACGACGTACTTGACCTTGGCCCCCGCCACAGGTTCGCCGAAGAAGTAACGGGCTTCGATGACCGCTTGAATCGAATTGCCCTGCATCGCGCGCTGCGCGGCAGGCTTCACCGTCACCTGATACTCCGGCTTCTTGTATTCCTCGACGTAAAAACTGCCGGCTCCCAGCACGTCGCTGCGCGTGAATTCGATGTCGTAATAACCCAGAGCCGCATCCTTGTCCAGCGTCAGGTCGGCGGTCGCCGTTCCATGCGCCGATACCTGCGCATCCTGCTTGAGCACCACCTTCCCGTCAGCGTCTTTGACCGTCAATTCCAGCGTCCGGTCCTCCGGCAGCAGCAGCGCATCGTCCTTCTGACGGCGCACAATGGCCTTGATGTGAACCGTGTGCCCGGGCCGATAGACCGGACGGTCGGTGTAGACGAACGAGGTCAAATCCGCCGTCCGATCCGCCGCAAAGCCATAGCCGTAAGGCGTGACGATGGCCGCATCCTCGCCATGCCGCGCCAGAATCCAGACATTCTCCGGCGTCGCGCCCGTGGCTCCGCCAGAGGAATTTGTTCCTCCGCGCACCTTCATCGTCAGCGAGGCCAGACCGTCCGCGCTCGTCTTGCCCGACGATTGTTCGTGCCCGTCGGACCAGAGCGCCACCTCGGCCTTCTCGATCGGCCTGCCGCTCTTGCGGTCGGCGACGTAGATGTCGGCGCGCCCACTGCTCGCCCGTTCCACCAGCGCAATGCTCGTGACTATCGCTATCGTGTAAGCCTTGTACGTGCCGTCCGTCGCCTCAATCAGATAAACCCCGGCGCTCAGCCCTTCGATGGGCAATTGCTGCGTCTCGCTGACGATGGCCGGCGGTGTGACCAGCTTCCACCGCTCGACGAGTTGGCTCGCGTTCAGCAGCGGAATTCGCGCGAAGCCTGTCGCTCCCACAACCTGGCTTTTCTTGCCGAGTTTCCCCTGGCCTTCGCGGAAGCTGTCTCGCGCATCGTCCGTGAACTGGCCGCGAAAGAAGTGCCGCACACGCCACCAGAGGCTGGCCTTGAAGTCGTGCAGCCACTCCAGAAAGCTCCGCCGATCCACCTGCTCGTTAGGCGATTGGCTCTGCACGCCATAGCTGTGCAGATCCTTCAGCCCGGCAAAGAACTTCTGCGCGTCGCGCACCTTGTAGACGCGAAACTCCAGCGCCGGAGTGTTTTTCGCGTAGAGCTGAATCTTCACGCTCTCGCCGGGAGCGAAGGTCCGCGAGGTGGAAAGCGAAAAGCTGCGCGGCGCGTCTTTGTCGGCCGCCAGCGCGAAGCAGGTCGGAAGAAAGAGGAACGAAAGGGCCAAAAGAGCCGAACGGAACCTCATGGGTTTCCTCGCAAGATATTCCAGCGATAGACGCCGAGAAAGTTTGGGTTTTGAGCGACAGGACGCCATTGCGGCCGCGGATGATCCAATAACTCGGAGAGCGATACGCGGCGAAGCTCGCCCGGTTTGTCGCGATCCGGTCCGGTGTGATAAACCGCCCGCGCCTCCGTTCCAGCTTCGGCGACAATCATAGAGTGCCAGGGAGAAGACTGTTCAAACTGGCGGAAGAACAATAAGTCCCCCTGCCGAGCCAGTCGCACATCGCGGCTGACAAGGTATGCATTGCGCTCGACCAGAGTCTTGGCGTCGGCAAACTGGGCGAAGCTTCCGTCCTCCAGGTCTTTCGCCTCGAACGCCCCCGGCTTGACGCGAAACAGCGAGGCGCCGAGCGGCGAATCCGGATAATGCCAGGCGCGTATCTCTCCCGGTGGCGCGGAAACCTCAATTCCTGTCGTCTGAAACCATGCCGCGTTGTGGCGTTTCAAGGCCTCGCGGTAGGAGAAGCGCAGCAGGCCGGCGCAGTCGACGATCTCCGCGGGAAGTTCGTTCCTGGGACGTATCGCCTGAAAGTCGGCGATCAGCGCAAACCAGCGGCGGAACGCTGCTTGGTCGGATGGGTCCGAAAGCCTCAGGAAATCCGGTGTGCCGTCGCCAAAGCGGTCGCTCCAATCCCGCGCCGCGCTTGACCGATAGCCCTGGCCTGCCTGGGAACTCCGCGCAACCGGCGTCGTTTTTCGCGTATCCAATTGCCGCAAGATGCTCGCCATTCGCGGCAAAAGAAACGTCAGGACGAGCAATGGAAGCGCGGCCGGCAGCGCCCGTTTGGCAATGACATTCACCGTGGAGCTTCCTCAAAGATGCAGCGATTCCATTGTCCTGAGTCTAAAGTTCATGGCAAAACCAAGCTGTCATCCTGAGCGGAGTTGGGCGCGTTTTTTGCGCCTAACGCGCGTTTCGCCGCTGAACGATTGAATGAACTTCCGATTCGCCGCACTAGTACTACAGTTGTATATCTGGATTTCGGCTGAGATTGGCAAAGGCCCGGGCCTAAAGGCCCAACATTTTGGTATCAATTTCAGAGGCCTGAAGGCCTCTGCTCCCTCCGATCTCGCAATCTACAACTGTAGTACTAGTGCTTACTTGCATAAATGATTGATATTACGTAAAGTGATTGGGCAGAGGA
>CAZMHC010000106.1:0-10464 GCA_964565955.1 uncultured Occallatibacter sp. | reverse complement strand
CTGCCGCCGCGAGTTCGATTATTCGGTGGTCGAGTTTGCCCAGGGCAAGCCGCTCGATGAGATTCTCGGCATCAGCTACAAGCGCGACGGCCAGATCCTCCACAACCCCGACCGCCCACAGGTGGAAGACCTGGACGCCATGCCGTGGGCCACCAAAATCTACAAGCGCGACATGGATGTGACGCGCTACAACGTGCCCTTCCTGTTGCACCCGTATATCGCGCTCTACTCCACGCGCGGTTGCCCGGCGCAATGCACCTTCTGTCTGTGGCCGCAGACGCTCAGCGGCCACGCCTGGCGCAAGCGTTCCACGGACGATGTGGCCGCCGAGTTAGCCTGGGCCAAGCGGAACTTCCCCGAAGTGAAGGAGTTCTTCTTCGACGACGATACCTTCAATATCCAGAAGGCGCGCACCGTCGAGTTATGCGAGAAACTGAAGCCGCTGGGACTTACCTGGAGTTGCACATCGCGCGTCACCACCGACCGCGAAACGCTGAAGGCCATGAAGGATGCCGGCTGCCGATTGCTCATTGTCGGCTTCGAGTCGGGCGATCCGCAGATTCTCAAAAACATCAAGAAGGGCGCCACCGTCGAGCGCGCCCGCGCCTTCGCCCGGGATTGCAACGACCTCGGTCTGACCGTCCACGGCGACTTCATTCTCGGCCTGCCGGGCGAGACCAAAGAGTCGATCCGCAACACCATCAACTTCGCCAAGACGCTGGACGTGGAGACGATTCAAGTCTCCATCGCCCACGCCTATCCCGGCACGGAGTTCTACGACTATGCCAAGGCCAACGGCTTCATCGTCAACACTGCCGCGATGATGGACGAAGGCGGCCACCAGATGGCGCACATCGAGTATCCCGGCCTGCCCACCGACTACGTGCTGGAGATGGTGCATCGCTTCTACGACGAGTATTACTTCCGGCCCAGGGCGGCCTTCCGCGTGGTTTGGAAAGCGTTCGTAAACCGAGATCTGCCCCGGTTGTACGTCGAAGCCAAGGCCTTTCTCAAGCTGCGCTCACAGCGCAACAAGATGGTCAAGGTGGCGCGCAGTCGGCCGGCTGAACCGCCCGCCCCGGCAAGCGCCGGAGCGTAATCGCCGTTTGCGCAGTTTCCCAACGAGGGCGGCGCTCGCGTTCGCCCTCGATCTATTTTTTCCTGGCACGGAGGAACCTCCGAAACCCCGATGGCTCACGACAGACTCTCGACGCGGCAATACGCAATCCTGGGACTGGTTGCCATATGCGCGCCGCTCGGCGATAGCTGCCTGGCGCACGGAATGACCGGTATGCCGGCCATCGCCATGGACCGCCCGGCGACGGTGATCGCGGCTGTCTTCACGCCCTGGATAGCCCTGGGCATCGCGCTGCTCATCGGCTTCTTCGCCAGTTATCTGACCGCGCTCTCGTGGGCCGATCTCACGTATGTGCTTCCCGCCACCGCTTTCGGCAACGTGATCGTTGCGCTGCTGGCGCGCTTCTGGCTGCATGAGCCGATCTCGCTTCTGCGCTGGGCGGGCATCGTGCTGATTACCGTCGGCGTGAGCTTCGTGGCGCAAGGCCCGTCGTTGACGGAGCGGCCGGCCATTGAGAGCGCCGCAACCGAGAGACTCGCTCCCAAAGACCCGTCCCGCGCCAAAGCCGCGGAGCCGGGCATTCAAATCGCCGAGGAGCGGGCGCGATGACCATTCCCGCTTCCGCCGCGCCACCGAGCGTTTGGGCCGCAACCGCCATGATCGCCGCCATCGTTCTCTGCTCGACGGCCGGCGAAGTGCTGACCGCCGCGGCCATGAAGTCCATCGGCGACCTGGATGAGATTCGCGCGCGCGCGGGACTGATGGGCGCCATCCGCGCCGTCGTTGCCTGCCCGCTCTTCTTTGCCGGAGTCGGCTTTCTGGCGCTGGCTTTTTTCTCGCTGCTCTTTGCGCTCAACCACCTGAACCTGAGCCTGGTCGCGCCCGCCTCGGCCTCGCTCACGCTGGTCACCAACGCCGTCGCCGCCAAGCTCTTCCTCAAGGAAAACGTAGACCGCCGCCGCTGGACCGCCGCCGTGCTGGTCTGCATCGGGGTCTATCTTCTGGCGCATTGAAATCGACGATTGCAACCGGGGATCGGAAACGCGGATTGCTCCCGGCCGGCATTTATCGATGCGCACACGCCTGGGCCACCGCCGATGCGGGCGCAAAGTTGCGCTGGGCCGCGCCGCCTGCCTACAATCGAGACTCGAATCGAATTTCCTGCCCATATGACTCTCTCCGCGCTAATCATCGACGATGAACAACTGGCTCGCGACGAGCTTCAGTTCCTGCTCGACCGGGTGGGGGGCGTGGAGGTGGCGGCCCACGGAAGCAACGGCATCGAGGCCGTCGATCTGATCGAGGAGCATCGGCCCGACTTGGTCTTTCTCGATGTGCAGATGCCGGGTCTGGACGGTTTTGCGGTTATCAGGCGCCTCATGGAGCGCAATGGAGCGGGAAGCGAGGCCATCGCTTTGCCCCACATCGTCTTTGCCACCGCCTACGACCAGTACGCGGTACGCGCCTTCGACGTCAACGCCGTCGATTACCTGCTCAAGCCATTCGACCGCGCCCGCGTCGAGCAGGCAGTCGAGCGGGTCCGCGGCCGCATGGGCGCCGCCGTGCCCGGCAGCGCGCCCGTCCCGCTGCCGGAGTCGCAGCTCGAGGCCTTGATGCGCCTGCTCAACAGGCCCCAGGACGCCCCGCGCGCTCCCCAACCGGCCCGGCTTATCGTGCAGGCGCAGAGCCGCCTGCTTCTGGTCGATCAAGCCGACATCTGCTACGCGGCCATCGACGAGGGCGTGATCCGCGTGGTCACCCAGAGCTTCGAGGGCCACTCCAAATGCCGGACACTGGAAGAGTTGCTGGAACTGCTCGATGCCGCTCTGTTCTGGCGCGCTCATCGCGGCTTTGTCGTCAACCTCAATCACATCCGCGAAGTGGTCCCGTGGTTCAAGTCCAGCTACCAGTTGCGCATGAACGACAAGAAGCGGACCGAAATCCCCGTCAGCCGCGCCCAAACCAAACGCTTGCGCGAACTCTTCAATCTGTAGATTGGCTTCACCTGGCGACGGCCCACTGCACCGATCGCGGAAAGTCCTCTCCCGCCAATTCGGTGGATGTCCTCTTGGCAAGCGACATCCCAAGGAATCGAGCGCATATTCGCTGACGTTCGCCACGCGGGCGCTTCCAAGCAACATCGCCGACTCAACCCATCTCAGTTCCCCGTTCCCGACTCTCCGCTCCCTTTTCTTGGCCCTGTGGATTCGCGGACGACCAATTCAGGGGCCATCACGATCTCCGCCGGATACTTTTCTTCTTTATGGGAGATGCGTTCCAGGAGGAGTCGGGCGCCTTGTCTGCCCATCTCCAACAGAGGCTGGCGCACGGTGGTGAGCGAAGGCGTGGTGAAGACGGCGGATTGAATGTCGTCGAAGCCCACCACGGAGACATCGCCGGGCACCGAGAGGCCCACGTCGATCAGCGCGCGCATGGCGCCGATGGCCGCAATGTCGTTGAAACAGAAGATGGCGGAGAATTCCCTGGTCTTCTCCAGCAAGGCCCGCATGGGTTTGTAGCCGATCTCCGGGGTCATGGGGTGGTGGCCAGCCTTCGTCGACCAACCGGCGTCATCGATGCGGACCGCCAAAGCGGGGTCGAGCCGGAGGCCGATCTCTTTTGCCGCCTTCTGTATACCCGCCCAACGATACTCCGAGTCCGGGATGGCGCGCGGCCCGCGCATGAAGGCTATGCGCCGGTGGCCGAGAGAGTGCAGATGCGTCAGAGCCTGCACCACGGCGAGACAGTGATCGAGCACGATGTCGGTAGCGTTTTCAACCGCGATATGGCTGGAGATGGCCACCACCGGAACCGGCACTTCAATGTGCGGCCATGGGGTGTTCAGCAACAACAAGCCATCGACGGCGCGATCCACAAGCATTCGCGGGTACAGCTCGATCAGTTCCCGCTTCCAGTCGTGGCAGGCGGTGAGATAGAAATAGTGGGCGGCGGTCAGCTCCGCGACCACGCCGCTCATCACGTTCGTGAAGTAGCCTTCGCTCAGGTCCGGGGCTAGCACGCCCACGCACATCGAGCGGCTTTGGCGCAGCGAACGGGCGAAGTAGTTGGGCCGGTAATTGAGCCGCTGGGCCGCCTCGAAGACCCGGTTCCGTGTTTCCTGGGGGATGGATTTGGCGGAGGGAGAGTTGTTCAGAACCAGCGAGACAGTCGTCTGGGAAAGCTCCAGATGCTGGGAGAGTGTGCGAAGGTTGACCGAGCCTGGCGGCGTTGCAAGTTTTCCCATAGTCCTGTTGAATTTTTAACACTTTTTCACGCTCGAAAACACCCGCAACGCTCAAGAACCAGTGCAACACATCCAAAAGGGGCAATTGGTGTTGCGTTGGGGTCCCATGGCTAACCGGCGCGCCTCTCGCGCGAGACCGGCTAACCGGCGCGCCACGCCGTCCACCCCACGGACGAGGACCTGTCCGCGGGAACCCCGGCCATGCCGGGCGGCCAACTGCGCACCCGTCTCCTCACCCTGCCGCGCCGCGCCATATCCATGCAATCAGGAACGGCGGCACGGGCAAATCGCATCCGGTGTGCGGTGACATGAGGCGCATTCACGCACCATATACATACCGTGGCAAGCAAGCGCGGATTGATCGCTCGATCGGAGATACTTGCCGGAGTTCCGGCGCCACAGGCGCGCTCCCAGCAGGGCGCGTTCGCATCCCCGTACCCTCAAGCGAATCTTCCTGTTGCCGATAACCCCTCCATGCGTGTGCCCTTATCCTTGAGTTCAAGGGAGAGTTCAAGGGACGATCGGCGCGGCCGCTGGAAAGGTATCCTCTCCTCATGAAGCATTCTTCGATTGCCGTGCGTCTGGTTGTCTCCACGCTGGCGGTGGTTTTCGTCAGTTGCGTGGTCTTTGCCGCGGTTGCCTGGCGCGTCGTTTCAGCGCGAGTCGATAGCGAGGCCGCCCAGGAGGCCGTCGGCCAGTCAGCGGAGGTTCTCAGCCGCCTGGCAACCATCGACCAACTCTCTCGCGCGCAGGTGGACAGCGCTATGCGCATCCTGCAAGACCAAAGCAGGCTCAAGGGCGCGCCCGCGGTTGGGGGCACAGCCTCCGTCGCCGGCAAGGCCGTTCCCGATCTTCGCCTGGGGACGGAATCGCAGGCGATGAACTTCGCCATGGTGGACCGCGTAAAGGAGTTGGCCGGCGGCACGGCAACGCTCTTTGTCTGGAACGGCTCCAACTTTATCCGGGTAACCACCAATGTGCTCAAGCCCGACGGTTCGCGAGCGGTGGGCACGGCGCTGGATCCTCAAGGCAAGGCCTATGCGGCTCTCTCCCGGAGTCGGCCTTTCAGCGGCGTGGTGGATATTCTGGGCGCGCCTTACACCACCAGCTACGCGCCCATGCTCGACCGGGACGGCAAGCTGGCCGGAGCCTGGTACACCGGCTTTCGGCTGGACTCGTTCGCCTCGCTGGGCAAGGTCATCGAGGAGGCCCGCATTCTCGATCACGGATTTGTGGCCCTGCTCAAGCCATCGGGGGCGGCCGTCTTCCAAGGCAAGCAAATCTCCGCCGAGGCGTTGGAGCAACTGCGCCGCGACCCCGCCGGCTGGACGATCCACGAGCAGAGCTATCCGGACTGGGGCTACACGGTTCTGGCCGCCTATCCGAACTCGGACGTTACCGCGCGGCTGCTGAATATCTTGGGAGCGTTAGCCGGAGCCACGGCGATTATGGTGGGCCTGATCGTCGCGCTGCAGTTCGTGCTGATGGACCGCCAGGTGCTGCGCCCGGTGCTGCAATTGACCGAGCGGCTGGCCAGCGCCGACCTGAATACCCGGATCGAGTTCGATCGCGGCGACGAAATCGGCGCTTTGGCGGCAGGCTTCAACCAGTTCGTGCTGCGGCTGCGGCAAACCATGCTCCAGGTGCGGGACGGCTCGGCGGCCGCAACGGCCAAGTCCGGCGAGATTCGCGGCATCTCCCACGGCGCGGTGGCCCGCATGGCCGAGCAGCGCCAGTGCGCGGAGGATGCCTCGACCGCCGTCGCTCAATTGTCCAGCGAAATTGTCACTGCCTCCATTCGCGCCAACGAGGTCTCGGAACATACCCGGGCGGCGGCCGACGCTGCGCGGCAGGGGAACGAGCAGGTGGCCGCGACGGTCGCGTTGATCCAGGGACTCTCCGACGACACCCAGAAGAGCGCCAGCCGCGTCTCCTCATTGAGCGAGAGAACCCGGCAGATCGGCGGCATCGTCGGGGTGATCGAGGAGATCGCGGCCGGCACCAACCTGTTGGCGCTCAACGCCTCCATCGAAGCCGCCCGCGCCGGAGAGCATGGACGCGGCTTTGCCGTGGTGGCCGGCGAGGTGCGCCGCCTGGCCGAACGCACCGCCCAGGCAACCCAGCAAGTGGGCAGCCTTATCGGCGGCATCGAGCGGGAGACCGGGCAGGCCTCCTGCGACATTCTGGCCGCCTGCACCCATGCCTCGGAGGGCGCCGCGGCCGTCTCCGGCCTGGGCAGCGCCTTTGAACGGATAGCCAAACTGGCGATTGAAGTGGACGGGAGAATGGAACAGATCGCCCGCTCCGCGCAAGAGGAAGAATCGGCCGCGCATACGCTGCGGGATACGGTGTGCAAAGTGGCGGCCAGCGCCAAGGAGAGCGAGGCCGGCGCTGAGGCGGTGGTGGCCGCGGCGGGCGATCTGCTAGTCACCGCCAAAACCCTTGAAGGCCTGGTCCAACAGTTTCAACTTTCCGAATAGCCCCAGGGCGATGCGGAGACAAGCGCCGAAGCGGATCCCATCAGGGAGCCTCCGATTGGAGCGTTTTCCGATTTACTGTAAACTTCCGTGCCCCATCCATTCCGCGTTTTTCTGCGGAACGGGTGGGAAACCCACCAAATTTCGGTCTACACAATTCCCCAAATGCTCTGAGGCGATAAAACAGCGGGGCGCTCAGGCATTGAGCGGATAACAGCGATTCTCACAGCCCCAACTCCAGCCGCGTCCGCGGATCAAGTTGGTCGCGCAAAGCATCGCCGATAAAGTTGAAGCCCAGCACGGCTCCGGCGACGGCCGCGGCGGGAAAAAGCGCCAGATGCGGCGAGTCGAAGAGATGCAGTCGCGCGTCGTTGAGCATTCCTCCCCAACTGGGCGCGGGCGCGGGAATGCCAAGCCCCAGAAACGAGAGAGTTGCCTCGGCCAGAATCACACCGGCCATGCCGATGGCCGCCTGCACCAGAATCGGCTGCGCGATATTGGGCAAAATATGCCGGAAGAAGATGCGCAGGCCGCTTGCGCCCAGCGCCCGCGCCGCATCCACAAACTCAAGTTCACGCACCGCCATCGTCTGCGCTCGTACCAGCCGCGCATATCCGGCCCAGCCGCCTACCGACAGCGCCAGCACCAGATTGGCGAAACCTGGCCCCAGAAACGCGGCAAAGGCGATGGCCAGCAGAATCCCCGGCAGCGCCAGAAAGGTGTTCATGGCGAAGGTGGTCAGCAATGTATCGACCCAGCCGCCCAGAAAACCGGCCAGACCGCCCACTGTCAGCCCCAGCGCCAGCGAGATCGCAACCACGCTCACCGAAACGGCCAGCGAAAGCCGCGCTCCCCACAGCAGCCGCGACAGAATATCCCGACCCAACTCGTCGCTTCCTGCCCAGTGCTGGGCGGAAGAGCCTTCCAGCCGGTGGCGCAAGTCGATGGAGGCTGGGTCGTGCGGGGCGATCCAGGGCGCGGCCACCCCTGCCAGTACGAAAACGCCCAGCAGCAGCACCCCCACCGCGGCCAGCGGTTGGCGACGGATGCGTTTGCCGGAGGGCAGGAATGAACTGAAACGGGAAAAGATCATCGCCACGTCAAGAATACCGCGACGCCGGCAAGGAACGTGGGTTCTAATCGGGTATGGGCTTCTTGAAGCAGTCTTCGATTCTGGCCGTGGTTGCTTCGTTGTTTCTTGCGCCGGCTACTCCGGCCCTGTGCTCACAGGTTGAAAACTATCCGATTCAGGCCGAGGCCTGGCAGCTTCTCCAGTTGGCCAATCAGGCCCGCGCCGCGCAAGGGGCCGGGCCGCTTCTCTGGAACCCCGCGTTGGCCACGGCCGCCCGCCGCCACTGTCTGCGCATGGTAGCCGAGGGTCCCATTTCCCACCAATACGCCGGCGAACCGGATGTTTCCAAGCGAGCCGCGCAGGCCGGCGCGCGCTTCAGCCTGATCGAAGAGAACGTGGCCATCGCTCCCACCCCCGCCGAGATTCACGATGCATGGATGCGCTCTCCGGGCCATCGCTCCAACCTGCTCAACCCCGCCGTGGACCGGGTGGGCGTGGCCGTGGTGGCCGGACGTCACGGCCTCTATGCGGTGGCCGATTACGAGCGCGCCGTTCCAGCGATGACGCAGGCGCAGGTGGAATCTACGATCTCCGGCTTGCTCCGCGCCCAGGGAGTCACGGCATTCGGCAACGCATCCGATGCCCGCGCCTACTGCGCCGCGGGCGACCGCGCCGTCAGCCGCTCCGAATACGGTTTTCTCTGGCAGGGCGCGGACCTGACGCAACTGCCCCAAGAACTCTCCGACCGCCTGGCCTCGGGGGGCTATCGCCGCGCCGCCGTGGGCAGTTGCGCGCCCCAGGATGCCGATGCGCGCGACGATTCGTTCACGTCCTATCGCGTGGCGGTGCTGCTGCATTGACAGGCAGCTTCAAGTCAATCGAAGATCGAGGAGATTGCAGGGTTACTCCCCGCAATGGATGGCGATAGGATCAGCTTTGCCGATTTTAGAGAGAGCCAGTCTTCAAGGAGCCCATTGGCGATTTGGCAACATTTCAGAATCACTGCTCCGATGTAACTCTATATATATCTGTATGATGAATGAGTTTCTTGCCCAAGTATACTACAAGAAATATCGACAATTTCTTGATCCCAATCGCCTTCAGTCCGCGATTATCGACTCGCCCGCACTACCCGCCCGACAGAATCGGGCGAGTTTTGAGGAACTGGCGCAATAACCTGGGGCTTTGAATTTGGATTTGACATTTGCCCCATGTAAGCCCATGGAAACAATGGGCGGCGGTCGTGGGTTAAAACTTACCCTTTGTGGCCTAAACCCAACATGACGTGTCCCTATCCCCTGCCCATGCGCAAGCATGGCGCTTTGCGCCCGCGGCGCCGATGCTGCCGGATAGAAGCCCCAGACGCAAGCAAGCCGCCTCGAAGAGCGGCTCGCGTAGAAACATCCACGCAGATTAGCTAGTGACCTGATGGCGCAGAACACCCTCTTGATATTCCCAGCGCCCGATCTCTGCCCCCTCCGCCAAAAGATTTCCGACAGGTTCGAACTTAACATTGCCGGGGATTTCCACTGCAACCAGTTTGGGTAAATTCGAGAGTTCTGATTCACACCCAAGCGCCTTAAAGCTGTCTCGCGCTGCCTGCACGTCAGCAGCATCCGAGACATACAAACGAACGACACTGTTTGAAGAGGGACGAACTAGATTCTTGAAGATCAGTTGCTCCCCATCACTTTCCGCCGACACCAAGTCCTCGCTGCTGATTCCTTTCACGTAAAAGGGTATGTTATCCACGCAATAGATGCCCGACTCTGTTTCATAGGCCCATAAGGTTTCCCATCTGTCAGGCGGGTACCCATTCTCATCCTGTTCAAGCTCGAAAGCGATTTTTCGATATTTCTCATCTTCCATGGTCATGCTCCTGCTGGCGGCGGTGGTGGCGGGGTAGGCGGCGGCGGGGGCGTGGCGGCCACTACCTGCGGTGTGGTGTTGGTGGACGATGCCTATTTGCGCCCGGATGGGATTTTGGCGAACAACAGCCATATCATCTCCGTGTTATTGAGCGGGCGCTTGCATTTCGAACTTCACAGTGTTCGTGCGCAACCAGTGCCCGGACCCGTCCTTTGGTCCAGCGGGGTCGTATATCTCTAGGTAAACGCTGTAGTCTCCAGGCGCGCTTAGATCATAATACCGCGCCAAATCATATTGTTGCGAATCCAACGAGCCGGGGGCGATGGGCCGACTAATCACAGGACCAGGCATAAGTTCCGGTCCATCTCCAGGACGAAAATCGCCAAGGAGGTGACGATGTAATTCCGTTTTCGGCGGCTCGCCATCTCTCCTCGTTACATGGATACGGTGGAGAGATGGATTAGTCGAAAACCATACCTCGTGTTGACTTATGTTCTTAATCGTCATAATGACGATGGGCTTTTCTCCAGCGGCGAAGTGATCCTTTTGGACCTCAATACGAATTGAGGTCGAATCCGATTGGTTAGCTGCTGGAGCGGTCTGGGCTTCCAGGGAAATTGAGCAACTGGCAAACGCCATAGTCGCACTTACGAACACTGCAAGAAAACGAAACGTGGTCATATCAATTCCTCATTCCGAAGTTGGCGGGTGGCCCTGGTCTCAT
>CAZMHC010000105.1:0-10471 GCA_964565955.1 uncultured Occallatibacter sp. | reverse complement strand
CTCGCGCGAGTTGGAGGTGAAGCCGTTGGGACCGGTCCAGCTCCAGCCCGTGGCGGTGTCCGGCCAGGGGCCGAGGCTGACGGAAGTTCCCGGAGCAACGGAAAGCGCGCTTTCGGGCGTCGAGTTCCAGACGCCGTTCAGCGCGACATAGGGAGTGATGGCGGAGGGCGCGCCGCCGGTGACGGTGATGGTAAAGGTCTGGCTGCTGTCTCCGCCGCCGGGATTGGTTTCGCTCTTGGATGCAGCGGCGATGGAAGGGCGACTTTACGCCGGGACAAACTTGAGCGCGGCCGAATTCATGCAGTAGCGCAGGCCGGTCGGCGGCGGTCCGTCATTGAAGACATGGCCGAGATGCGCATCGCAACGGCGGCAAGAGACCGCGATGCGATCCATTCCCATGCTTGAGTCGTTCGACTCCACCACGTTCTCGCGGGCGATGGGCTGCCAGAAGCTCGGCCAGCCGGTGCCGGAATCGAACTTGGTTTCCGAGCTGAACAGGGCCGTCTCGCAGCAGATACAGCGGAATATTCCGCGATCGTGCAGGTTCCAGGTGGCGCCGCTGTAGGCGCGTTCGGTGCCGGCGCGACGGGTAACATCGTAGGAGATCGGAGAAAGCTGGCGCTTCCACTCGGCATCGGACTTGACGACGCGGGGTACGGTAGCCTTGCCTGTCTTCTTGCCGTTTGCCGCAAACTCCACGATGGCGACATTCGCCGGAACATCGGCGGCGAAGACGGGCCGCGGTTGGAGTAGGAGGGCGCGGCGCAAGGCCCAGAAGGCCGCACCGCTCACCGCGCCGGCGGCCGCCGCGATGAATGCTCGCCTGCCCAGTTGGGCAAATCCGGTTTCGCCCTGGGATGGCGACTGCTCTTGCCAAGGATTCTTCATGGGCTTTCCTCCGACGTTTGAATGGTTTATCCGAAGGTGAATGCAAATGCCTGTACGCCGGGCGCGAGAAATTCGATGCGGAAGAGACGATCTCGCGCTCCGGTTTTTTGGCGAATCATTTGGTACAAGCGGCTTTCGGTCACCATGCCATAGCCGTTTGCGTCGGTGTCAACGCCATGATCCTGGCCGGGCGGTTTTCCGTCCAACGTGACGCGAAAGCGGACGGGTTTTCCCTCTCCGCCGGGAGCCAGGACGAGATGCAGGTCGCGGGCTTGGAAGCGGTAGAGAATGGCAGTGTGCGCCGCCAGCGCGGTTGCGATTTGGCTCTCGTCCTTCCATCGGCCAGTGAGTGCCCATTGATTCGGATCGAGCCGGGACGGCGACCGATAGAGCCGCGGGTCGTCCTCGTCGAACCCGCCCGGGGAGGCGAAGTTCTTGGCGCGTATGTAGCCGATATAGGTTTCCGGCGAGTGGGCGGATTGGGGTTCGGAGGCCGCCTCCGCGCCGGCTGCGGCAATCCTCAGGGTGGACTTGGGAGGTGGCTGGCAGTTCCGTTCCTGGAGCAGTCCGCGAATCCATGCCTCGGATTCCTCGTAGTTGCCTTCGCCGAAGCGATGGTAGCGGACTCGACCGGCCGCATCGATGAAGTAATGGGCGGGCCAGAACCTGTTGTTGAAGGCGCGCCAGATGCGATAGTCGTTGTCCAGGGCCACGGGGTAGGAGACGCCAAGCTCTCGAACCGCATTGCGGACGTTCGACGGGTCTTTTTCAAAAGGAAACTCCGGGGTATGCACGCCGATGACGACCAGGCCCCTGGCCTTGTACTTGTCTTGCCAGGCTTGGACGTAGGGCAGCGAACGCAGGCAATTGATGCAGGAATAGGTCCAGAAGTCGATGACCACGACCTTGCCGCGGAGCGATTCCGCGGTGAGCGGCGGCGAGTCGATCCAGGCAGTGGCGCCGGAGAGATCGGGCAGTGTGCTAGGCACTCCGTCTGAGTGGCCACTAACGGACATCATCATGGCCGGATTGGGATCGGTATTCATCGGCTGGAGTTGCGCATTGGATGGGTTTGCAAGGGCAACCAGCCGCCGCTCAAACCCCGATGGGGCGGCAAGGGAGAGGCGCGCCAGCACACTGCGGTCTAAGCCAAAGGCAGCGGCAGCCACGCCGGCCAGCACGGCAACTCCCAGGATGCGGCGAATCCACAGTTCAGCGCCAAGCGAACGCTTCATCGCCGCGAGGACGCGCCCTCCGGCAAGCAGCGCCAGGGAGAGCGATGTGGCGGCTCCGGCGGCGTACGCCAATAGGAGGATTGCGGTGCGGATGCTTGCGCCGCTCACCGCCGCTCCAGTGAGGATCAGCCCAAGAATGGGACCGGCGCAGGGGGTCCACAGCAACCCTGTCGCGATGCCGAGGAGAAACGAGTTGCGAATGCCGGAACGGGAATCGTGGCCGTGCGCCAGTTTGTCGCCCAGTCGCGCCAGCGGGCGGGCGAGCCGCTCGGCAAGCGAAGAAAAGAGCAGTGTAAGTCCGAAAAGCCCGAAGAGAGTGAGAGCGGCAACTCGGCCAAACTGATTGGCTCGCGCGGCCCAGGCTCCTCCCGCGGTCGCCAGGCTCGCAACCAGCGCGAATGTGGCGGCCATTCCGGCCAGCATGGGCAAGCCGCTCTTGAGAAAAGGCCGATCGGAGCGCGCGAAGACGAAAGGCAGCACGGGAAGAATGCAGGGGCTGAGAATGGTGAGAATGCCGCCGAGATAGGCGAAAAGAATCAATAGCATCAAGTCGATCGCTCCGTCGGCCCGGCGCCGGTACCCTGGTCGATGCGGGGAAGTGGAATTGTCCACGCACAACTATGAGACTGCGCAGCGAGCGCAAAAGTTACCGGGATCGTTGCAACTTGGACTCTTCGCTTCGACATGAAGCCCAAACTCATTCCTCGGCAGTAGCGGGAGGACTGAAGTTGCGCCTGTTAAAAACCGATCTTCGACCGCTCAGGCGCGGCCGGCGAACTCCCGCGTCTCGGTGTAGACCTTGACCTTTTCGCCGTTCTGGACGAAGAGGGGAACCTTGATCTCCAGGCCGGTTTCAAGGCGGGCGAACTTGGTGACGCTGCCGCTGGTATCTCCGCGCGCGCCGGGTTCGGTGTATGCGACCTCCAGTTCGACCTTTTCCGGCAGTTGCAGGCCGATGGGGTTGCCGTTGAACTTGTGCAGTTGGAGGAGCGCGCCCTCGATCAGAAAATCCAGGGCGCTGCCCACCATCTCGCCGGTCAGGGTGTGGGTGTCGAAGCTCTCCTGATCGAGGAAGTGGGAACCCTCGCCGTCGCTGTAGAGGTAGGAGGCCTCGACGGTCTCCAGATCGGGTTCCTTGAACTTCTCGCCGGCCTTGAAGGTCTTGTCGAAGACGGCGCGGGTGAGCAGGTTGCGCATCTTTAGGCGGACTAGGGTCTGGCCGCCACGGGCGGTGGGGGTGGAGACCTCGGCTTCGAGGCAGTAATACGGGGTATTTTCAAGCTCAAAGTACATCTTGCGCTTGACGGCGATGGCTTCGATCAGTGCGGCCATGAATTCCTCTGCAAACGGGCTTTAGAAGCGGAAAAGTCCCTCCGGCTCCCCGGTCAATTATAGGGGGAAGCGCCGGTTGCCCGGCGCGGCGGCGAGCGAACGCCGCGGGAAAACGACGGGATATATCGAACAATCTCGGTTTCAAAGGTAAACACGCGGAGGGGATTGCCGATGAACGGTATGAGGCTTTTGGGGTGAGCGAGGGCAGATTTTCGCGGTCTGCGCGCGCAACGGCGAGGTTGGCAATGCCCGGCGGATGGTTCGATCGAGTTCGGATTGCTTTCCGGCGCGGGGATACAGGTCCGGCGCGCGGCGCGGAGCGGGGCTTGCGCCGGGCGTCGTCGAGCGTTGCCGTCTGGACCGCAGCTGCGGCGCTGTCCGTTCTTCTTGGCAGCATTGCCGTCGCGCCAGGTGCGCGCCCCTGGCGTTTGACGGAGCGCGGCGACGCCATCGGCAGTCTGCGCAAGTTGCCGGTTGGCAGCACGGTGCGGTTGCGCGGCACGGTCACATATTCGGATGGGGAACGACTGTTCATTCAGGACGATACGGGGGCGGCGCGGATTGCCCTCAAGAATCCCCGGCAGATATTCCGGGCGGGTCAGGTTCTGGCGGTGACCGCGCGCACGACCAACCGCTACGACCGCTTGAGCGGTCCTAGCAGCGTGGGTCTGGTGGACGGGGTGGCGACATTGGACGGCCATAGCGCCCTGCCGGTGGCCGAGCTTCGCTCCTTCCAGACCTTGCCCAGCCGGTCCATGAGCGACACGCGCGTCCGCTTGCAGGGCATCGTGCGCGAGGCCGATTTGGACGAATCCCATCTGAATTTGAATTTGTCTTTGGGGCGATACGAGGTTCAGGTGAAGCTTCCGCGCGCGGGCTTATCCGTCGATCCGTCCCGGTTGGTGGATGCCGACGTGACCGTGACCGGGGTTCTGGAGACGGAAAAAACCAACGACCCGGATATCCGGGTCTACAATTTATGGATTCCCGACAGCGCGGGCTTGGCGATCGATACTCCCCCGCCTTCCAATATCCCACTGGTCCCCTCGCTTGACAATCTGGCCGCGGCGTCCGGCTACCGGGAAGGCCATCGCGTCCGCATTCGCGGCACGGTTGTGGCACAGCAGCTCCGGATTGTGTCGGTTGACGGACAGATGACTGTTATCAGCGGCATCCCCAGCCTGGTGCGCGTACGGTCAAGCGCGGTTCAAGCCCTGAACCGGGGTACCGAGGTCGAGGTCACCGGTTTTCCCACCCAAGGGGACAACCTCGACGATATTGTGTATGCGGACATGGTTGTGCTGAAAACCGCGCCCGGCGATCGGCTCGGCAAGGACAATCTTCTGCCGCCTCTGACCCGCGCCTCGGAGATTCGCAACATGGACAACCGGGAAGCGGCCGGGGCGCGGAGAGTGCATCTGCGCGGCGTATTCACTTACGCGGATCGGGGCTGGCATTTCGGCTTTCTGCAAGACGCCAGCGCCGGCATTTTTGTCAAATATATAACCGATCCGGTGGAGACGGGGCAGGAGGTGGACGTGGAAGGGGTCACCGACTCCGGGGACTTCGCTCCGACCGTCTCCGCCCCGCGGATTCGCATTCTGGGTCCAGGCCGGATGCCGGCTCCGTTGGCCATCACCTCCGATCAGGCCTCCTCGGGCGCCGAGGACTCGCAGTGGGTGAGCGTGGACGGGATCGTGCACACGGCCGCCGTTTTCGCAGATCACCCATATCTGGAGGTGGAAACGCCGCTGGGCAAGGTCCATGTCTGGACTTGCAACCTGCCCCTCGACCGGCTGCGGAGCCTGGTGGACTCCAGTGTGCGTTTGCGCGGAGCCTTTGGCACGATCTTCAACCGGGACGGGCAAATCATCGGCTATCAATTGAGTGTTTCGCGGATGGAGGACGTTAGGGTGTTGCATGGTCCGCCCGTCGACCCCCGCCAATCCCAGCCCATCCCCATCGCCAACCTGTCGCGCTTTTACTCGCACGTCGATTTCAACCACAGAGTGAAGGTGCGGGGCACGGTCACCATGAATTCGCTGGATAGCGGGATATATATCGAGGACGAGACCGGAGGGTTGCAGGTGCGGATTCAATCCGAGGATCTGCAAGTCGGGGATGAAGCCGAGGCGGTCGGCTATGTGTCTTCCGCCGGAGCCTACTCGCCGGTGATGCGCGACGCCGCGGTGGTCAAGATCGGAACTCGTCCCCCGTCCGCCCCGAGGAGCGTGAATTCCGCGAACCCGGACATCAGCCTGAACAACCGGACGGTTCGGATGGACGCCCGGTTGCTGCGTGTGATCAACAGCGCGGGCGGCAAGACCCTGGTGCTCGAATCGGGAATGCGCACCTTCAACGCGCCCATCGACGACGACGTTTCGCCGCGCTCCATCGACGAGTTGCGCGCTGGAAGCCTGTTGCGTCTGACCGGCATCTACCAGGCGCAGATGGACGCCGACCAACTGTTTCGCGTGGTGAACGCCGATCCGGACTCCTTCGTCCTTTTGCTGCGCGGTCCGGAAGATATTCAGGTGCTCAAGAACGCTCCGTGGTGGACGCCGGAACGGGTGTTCATTCTGCTGGCGATTTTGTCGTTCATCGTTGGATGCGCGATGGTGTGGGTAACCATGCTGCGGCGGCAGGTGCGGTCGCAGACCGCCGCGCTGCGCCGGGCGATGGACGCGGCCGAGCAGGCCAACCGAGCCAAAAGCAGCTTCCTGGCCAACATGAGCCATGAGATTCGGACTCCAATGAACGGCATATCGGGGATGACGGAACTGGCGCTTTCCACCGATCTGACGGCCGAGCAGCGCGAGTTTCTGGGCATGGTGAAGACCTCTGCGGACTCGCTGCTGGTCATCATCAACGACATTCTGGACTACTCCCGCATCGAGGCGGGAAAGATGCGGTTGGACTCGACCCGCATGAGCGTTGCCGATGCGGTGATCGATGTCTTGAAGTCCTCGGCCCTGGCGGCCGACAGGAAGAACCTGGAGCTGGCTTGCCGCGTTTCGCCGGAGGTTCCGGCGTTTGCGCTTGGCGATCCGGTGCGGCTACGCCAGATACTCACCAACCTGGTGGGAAACGCGATCAAGTTCACCGCCGCTGGGGAGGTGGCGACGACGGTGACGGTGGAATCCGTCGAGGCCGACCGCGCGACGCTACGCTTCACGGTGCGGGACACCGGCATCGGGATCGCGATCGAGAACCAGGCGAGGATATTTCAGGCCTTCGAGCAGGCGGACACCTCCACTACCCGTCACTTCGGCGGGACCGGGTTGGGTTTGGCGATCAGCCGGCGCATGGTCGAGGCGATGGGCGGCCGCATCTGGATCGAGAGCGCTCCTGGAGTGGGCACGGCGGTCTCTTTCACGGCTGTTTTCGAGGCGGCGCCACCGTTGGCGGCTCCGGCGGCGGGTTTCGAGGATGTGAGCGGCATCCGACTGTTGGTCATCGACGACAACGCGGCGAGCCGGGAATCCCTGATCGATGCCACCCGGCAATGGGGTATGCGGCCGGCTGGCGCGGCATCGGGAGCGGAGGGAGTTGACGAACTGGTGAGCGCGGCTTCGAGCGGGCAGCCATACCAACTGATCCTTCTTGACGCGGCGATGCCGGACAGCAACGGCTTCGAGATTCTGGATCGCATCCACGGCGATCCGAGGCTGGTTTGCGCGGCCGCGATGATGCTCAGATCCAGCGATCAGATCGATGGCGTGGCGCGATGCCGCGCGATGGGACTGACCGCCTGGGTTGTGAAACCGATCCGCACGGCCGAACTGTTGGCAAGCATCCGCGCAGCGCTGGGCATACGGATTGGGAATGCCGGAGTATCTATCTCCGTTCCGGCGGCGGCGCGGAGCGCACTGCGCATCCTGGTGGCCGAGGACAACCTCATCAACCAGAAGCTGGCCAGCGCGCTGTTGAAGAAGATGGGGCATGAGGCGGTGGTGGCCGGCAACGGGCTTGAGGCTCTCGAACAGTGGAGCAAGGGAGCTTTCGATTTGATTCTGATGGATGTGCAGATGCCGGAGATGGATGGAAGCGAAGCAACCAAGCGGATTCGCGCAGAAGAGAAGCAGACTGGATGCCACATTCCCATCGTCGCCTTGACAGCCAATGCGATGGCTGGCGACCGCGACCGTTATCTGCAGGCGGGCATGGACGATTACATCGCCAAGCCCATCGTCTTCAAGCATCTGGAACAAGCCATAGCCCGCTTGCGCGGACCCGATGCGGCTTTGTCCGGTTCCTCGAACGGTGGCCAACTGGCCGGGACAGGGAGGTCTCGATGAGTTCGGAAAACAAGGCCGCTCTCTGCGAGGAAGCCGCCGTACGGCTGAACAAGGCGGAGATTCTCGCCCGCCTGGACGGCGACTGGCAACTGCTGGCCGAGCTTTGCGACCTGGCGCTGGCGGAGACGCCGGGAATGATCGAGGCGCTGTCCGCGGCGATCGAACGACAGGACGCGGATGCGGTGCATCGCGCCGCGCACCGGCTCAAAGGGGCACTGAGCGTTTTGGGAGACGGCCCGCACATCGCGGCGGCGGTCGCCTTGGAGGAGATGGGGCGCAACCGGGAGTTGGCGAGGGCCGACGATACATTCGACCGGCTGAAGAGGCTACTCGGCGAGTTCGGGGTCGCTGTCGCCGCGCTGGGAAAGGAGGCGTATGCGCGCGCTGGTGGCTGACGACGACCCGATGCAACGTCTGTATATGACGCGCTGCCTCTCCTCGTGGGGATACGAGACGCTGGTTGCCGAAGACGGCGATCAGGCGTGGAACGTGTTGCAGAGCGACGATGCCCCGCAAATGGTGCTGCTGGACTGGATGATGCCGGGCATGGACGGCACCGTCCTCTGCCAGCGTCTGCGCGGGCTCAAGGAGCGGCCTTATACCTATGTCGTGCTGCTGACGGCGCGCAGCAACCAGGAAGACCTGCTCAGCGGCCTGGGCGCCGGCGCCGACGATTACATGACCAAGCCGGTGAACACTCCGGAGTTGCAGGCCCGCCTGCGCACCGGCCAGCGCATCATCGACCTGCAAAACAAGCTGCATCTAGCCTATGAGACGCAGAAGTACGAGGCCACGCACGATTCGCTGACCGCGATCTGGAACCGGCCCGCCATTCTGGACCTGTTCGCGCGCGAGTGCGCCAAGGCGGAGCGGGAGAGATCGGTTCTGGGAGCGCTGATCGCGGATATCGATCACTTCAAGACGGTCAACGATCGTTACGGCCACCTCAGCGGAGACATCGCCCTGCGCGAGATCGCCTGCCGTATGCAGGCCTCGCTTCGCCCCTACGATTTTCTTGGTCGCTACGGCGGAGAAGAGTTTCTCATCCTGGTTCCCGACTGCTCACCGCGCGCGGTATGCGAAGTGGCCGAGCGCATCCGCGAGGGAGTTTGCCGGCAGCCGGTCGTCTCCCGCGATAACGAGATTGCCGTCACCCTCAGCGTGGGGGTCGCCACCGCGTCTCCAACCACGATCGAAGAGCGCGACAGACTGCTTCAGAAGGCCGACGAGATGCTCTACCGGGCGAAGCAGAACGGACGCAATCGCATCGAGTGCGCTTGAGGCTGGCCGACGAGATTCGCTTGCCGCACAACCGATCGTCCTCGGCCCAACCGTCGCGACCCGTTAAGCTAGAGGGTTGAGCGCGGAGCCTGCCGCGCGGGAGCACACTCATGGCCTACGACGATCTGCGCGACTGGATCGGAGCACTTGAAAAGCACGGCGAACTGAAGCGCATCCGCGAGGAAGTCTCGCCTGAACTGGAAATCACGGAGATCGCCGACCGCGTCTCCAAAATCGGTGTGCGATCGGGCGCGAAAGTCGCCGGCAGCGGAGGGAAGTACGCTCCCGGCGGCCCCGCGCTGCTCTTTGAAAACGTGAAGGGCCATCCCGGCCACAAGGTGCTCATCAACCAGTTCGGCAGCGAGCGGCGCATGACCCTGGCGCTCGGCGTGGAGCGACTGGACGAGATTGCCGACCGCATCAAGGGGCTGATGAACATGAAAGCCCCGGAAGGCTTCCTCGACAAGCTCAAGATGCTGCCGCAGTTGGGCGCGATCGCCGGCGCATTTCCCAAGACGGTCAGCGCCAAAGACGCGCCGTGCAAGGAAATGATTCAGCGCGAGAATTTCGATCTCAACGAATATCCCATCCTCAAATGCTGGCCGCATGACGGAGGCCGCTTCATCACCCTCCCCTGTGTGCATACCAAAGACCCGCGCTCCGGCAAGCGCAATATCGGAATGTATCGAATGCAGGTCTACGACGGCCGGACTGCCGGGATGCACTGGCAGCGCCAGAAGGTTGCCGCCGAGCACTACCGCGAGGCGCTGCGCCGACAGGCAGTTGAGCACTCGGCCGAGAGTCCGCTCCATGCAATGGTCGCCGTCATGGCCGAGTCGGCCGGCGGCGCCTGCGTCATTCCCGACTCACCCCACGGCGGCCTGCCGCAAGTTGCGCTCGGCGACCTGAAAGGCTCGCGGCTGGAAGTCGCCGTGGCCATCGGCACCGATCCGGCGACTACGTTTGCCGCCATCGTTCCCGCGCCGCCCGAGGTCGAGGAGTTCCTGGTCGCCGGCTTCCTGCGCGGCAAGCCGGTCGAGATCGTCAAGTGCGAGACCGTCGATCTCGAGGTTCCAGCTCACGCCGAGATCGTTCTCGAAGGCTACGTCGAGTTAGGCGAACTGCGCGCCGAAGGCCCCTTCGGCGACCACACCGGCTTCTATACCTTAACCGACGATTATCCGGTCTTCCATATAACTTGTATAACTCACCGCAAGAACCCGATTTATGCCGCCACCGTCGTCGGCAAGCCGCCCATGGAAGACGCCTGGATGGGCAAGGCCGTCGAGCGCATCTTTCTGCCCGCCATGAAGATGACCATCCCGGAAATCGTCGATATTCATCTTCCCGTCGAGGGCGTATTTCATAACTTGATGCTGGTATCCATCCGCAAGAGTTATCCCGGCCAGGCGCGCAAGGTTATGAGCGCCATCTGGG
>CAZMHC010000104.1:0-10609 GCA_964565955.1 uncultured Occallatibacter sp. | reverse complement strand
TAACCGGAAACAGAACTTCAACCAGGCCGTTTACACAGAAACCTGGACACACCCGGTCTATCGCATCGAAAATTGCATTCTGAAAATTCAATTTTGGCCTGTAGCCGGGAATCCAGGGTATTCCCAGTTCGTCTAGCACCGCCGAAATGTTTTGATGCTTGAACTCAACGGAGCGATGAGTCCGGTCAATCTTAGACATGAGAGCCGCACTATGTCTGGATTTGACGTATGGCTGCCCAGAGAGTTCATTGACGAGCATAGAGAAATAGTCGGCGACGATCAAATCTAGTTCGTCGTCCTGCCAATTTGTCCCGCGTTTCATCTCTTCTCCCATTTATCGCTATTGCCTGCTGGTCTGAATCAGATAGGTGGCGATGCGTGGACGGCATCGAATGTCAAGATGAACTTCGGGTCAAGACTCAGGGCGTCAGTCTGAATAAATGGGAATGGGTAGTTCGGCTGCGGCTTAATATCCACTCCGACAACGTCGAATCCAGCCCTGCTGTACCCGGTTCCTGCTCCGCCAGCACAACAGAACAGATTGAGGAGTCTCGGTTTCCGCTCAAGTGCTGCCAAAGCATCGACCTCAGTGCCGATTTTGGCTACGCATCGACTTCTTCTGCTCGAAACAACACTCAGTGTCATTGCACCTGCATTCATGACCCAATTTCCCCCATACTGTTTTTATATTCTCTCGTAGCCCCTGGAAAACCTGTTGTTTTCTTGTACTTCGGATAGTACCGCAAAAGGGAACTGCTATCCACCGGAGTTTCACAAAGGGATCATATGGGGCACCTGTCAATCTTGGGAAATTTGCCCTTGCGGGGACCGGCGATCCAGACCACGGCCAGCGCGCTGAGGCCACCGAGCGCGTGAACCGCCGCTCGACCAGGAAGAAATCAATCTATGCCCGACAGACTACCAGGGGGATCGAGAACGCCGTACTACGATTCCACAGCTCCGGCCCCCCGCCGCCACGCATACAGCGGGAAGCGATCGGCCAGCTCGGCCACATCCCCGCGAATCTTTTCAAGCGCCGCATCGTCGTTGCGCCGCTCCAGAGCCTTCGCAATCCAGGCCCCGATCAACCCCATCTCCGCCTCCTTCATGCCGCGGGTGGTCATGGCGGGCGTACCCACGCGGATGCCCGAGGCCTTCAGAGGAGGATTCACGTCGTAGGGGATGGTGTTCTTGTTGACCGTAATCCCCGCTTTTCCCAGCGCCAATTCCGCCTCGGAACCCAAAATTCCCTTCGCAAACACATCCACCAGCAAAAGATGGTTATCCGTGCCACCGGAGACGAGCCGGAAGCCAGCTTCCTGAAGCGCCGTCCCCAGCGCCTTGGCATTGGCTACAATCTGCGCGGCATAAGTCTTGAACTCCGGCCGCAGCGCCTCGCCGAAGGCCACCGCCTTGGCCGCCACGATGTGTACCAGCGGTCCGCCTTGCTGACCGGGAAAGACCGCCCTGTCTATCTCCTTGCCGATCGTCTGCTCCGGCTTTTCGCCCACCTGAAAGTCCTTGCCGCATACGATGAGGCCGGATCGCGGCCCGCGCAGGGTCTTGTGCGTCGTTGTGGTGGCAATGTGCGCGTACGGCACCGGCGATGGATGCGCGCCGCCCGCCACCAGTCCGGCAATGTGGGCCATGTCGAAGATGTAAACCGCGCCCACCTGGTCGGCGATCTGCCGCATCCGCGCGAAATCCCAAAGCCGCGGGTACGCGCTGCCTCCCCCGATGATGGCCTTCGGCTTCTCGCGCTCGGCAATCGCTTCCAGCGCGTCGTAGTCGATCAGCTCGGTGTCCCGCCGAACCGTATAGAACGTCGGCCGATAAAGTTTGCCGCTGAAACTCAAGCGGTGACCGTGGGTCAAGTGGCCGCCGTGGGCCAAATCGAGGCCGAGAATCGTATCGCCCGTCTGCAATACCGCCGCGTAGGCCGAGGCATTGGCCTGTGAACCGGAGTGCGGCTGCACGTTCGCGTACTCCGCGCCGAATATCCGCTTCGCGCGTTCTCGCGCCAGATTCTCCACCACGTCGGCAAACTCGCAACCTCCATAGTAGCGCCGCCCCGGATAGCCCTCCGCGTACTTGTTGGTGAAGATCGATCCGGCCGCCTCCAAAACCGCCTCGGAAACGAAATTCTCGCTGGCGATCATCTCCAGCCCCTCATGCTGGCGGAGGGTTTCATGGTCGATGGCGGCTGCCACCTCGGGGTCGGCCTGGGAGAGCGGGAGTGAGATGCGATCAGTCATATTCCCAATTTTAGACCAGGGGACGCATCGATGGTTGGTATGACGTTGTTGCCCGCCGAAAGACGATGGATCGGGCGCTCAAACGGCTTCGCTCCTCAACTCTACCGACAAAAAAAGAGCGGTGCTGGCGCACCGCCCGGGATTCTTGGGTTTGACAAAGCCTTTGACCTTATTGAGGGGTGCCCAGCGGAACCGGACTCGTGGCTACTTTATCTTGCGGTTCCTCGGCGCAAAACCGAAGGTGGCCGTGACGGCGAAATTGCGTCCCGCCATGATTCCAGGGGTATCCAGTCCTGAGATGGCGGTGCTGGCGTTGAACTGATCGGTGTCGCCCGCGGGGAGACTGGAATTCGCCGCCGGAAAAGGCGAATTCGTCAGAGAAAGACTTTGAATGTTGTGCGAGTCGAGCGGATTGTTGGCGCTCAACCTGATCTTGGTCCCATCGAGGATGGAGCGATTGCGGACGGTGTAGTTGATGAAGGCATTGACCGTGCTGAAAGGGGTGATGATGGCCTGATTGTGATACTGGCCATTGTCCACGCGCTGCTCTCCGACACGGTGGTTGAAGATGCCGAGGTCGAGCCCATGACTCCGATAAGTGAGGCCTTGCATCTCGGTATCGGTCGGAGTCTGCGCCACCCACAGTCCGGCGGGAGCTCGCTGGTTGAAGGGTGCCGTTGCTGTGCCTGCGTTCAAAGATCCCGAGTAGTACGCATTGGAGGCGGTCCCGCTGAGATACAGGCTCAGGCCATTCGCAACAACCGCGGTGGTCTCGAACTCAACGCCTTGGGTGATGGAGCTGGGCTGGACGTAGAAGATGGTGTCGCCCAGGTCTACATCGCCGGGAATGTTATCGATCGTGCTTGAGTAACTGTTCTGAAAGCGAATGCGGTAGGCGTCCGCATCCAGCGCCAATCGCTGCATCTTGAGCACCGTGCCCGCCTGGTAAGTGGTGGACTTCTGCTGCTTGGGAGCTGTGGCGAGCTGGGGAACCGCGCTGCTGGCCGATGCGGCGGTCTGATTGTAGTCGTAGACGGCGCTGGGGGGAACGATGCTTCCGGTTGCCGCCTGCGCATAGACCGACCAGCCGGGCTGGATGCGGTAGTTGAAATCGAGAGAGGGCAAGGTGGCAAAGAAGCTGCCGCTGTTGCTGATGGTGGCCGAGCAGGGAACTGTTGGGTTGGTAAGTGTGCAGGTCAAAGAACCGACAGTCGCGCCGTCGTCGGCGTGGTGCAACACGTTGATGGTGTAGTAAGCGAACTTGGTCCCGGCCGTGACGTTGAACTTTGGCGAGACGTGGAACTCATACTCGGCGTAGGGCTGATAGGAGTTAGTCCAGAAGGTTTCGTTGAACTTGGGCAGCGCCTGATCGGCCCAGCCGTTCGCTGGATCGCTGGGATACTGATGCCGGTTGGTCCTCGCCCACTCGTACCAGAGGCCGGTGCGCAAGACGCCGAACTTGGAGGTCTGCGTGATCAGAAGCGTCTCGCCGTACTTGCGATAGCTGTTGTACTTGTCGATTCCGCAGGGTTCGGCCACGGATGTCAGTTGTCCGGTTGTCTTGTTTTTCTTGCTGACCTGAACGTCGCAAGCCGCAATGGGCGAGCCGTCGTAGTACGCTACGCCGCCCAATACGATCGAGCCGGGGACCAACGATGGATTGGCGAGGGCCTGGGCTTGTGTAACCTCGGTGATGGGAGTGGCATTCGAGTACAGTTCGCCGTTGTCGTAGTTGTATGTGTATCCCTTGAAATCCAGATACCATCCCTTGTCGAACTCTTTCTTGAGTCCGACATATTCGAAGTCCGTGGGCACTTGATAGTGGTTGTACTGGTAGTCGAACCAACTGACGGGATCGGAGTTGTCGGTCAACAGAAATTTGAGCCCCGCGCCGGTATGGGGTTGAAGTCCATTGGCCGTATCGGCACTGGCGCAACTGTACGATCCGTTCGCGGGCACACCGTAGAGCATACAGCGAGTGGAAGCGATATTGGGCGCATTGGCGTTGAGTTGGAGGACGCCGCTGAAGCCCGTCAGCACGGTCTTGGGCGAGAACTGATACTGGTAGAGGAGCGATCCGGCATTGCGCAAATTGTAGTTGAAGCTCTGGTAGCCGTCTGAGGTCATGTGGTGCGCGTCGATGAAGAGATTCGACTTCTTGGGGCCGCCAAACAATCCGAAGGGGCCGGAGTTGAAGGCGCCATCGTAGAGCTTGGTGTTCCAGGTTCCGTAGGAGACCGTGCCGCGGATGTCAAGCTCGCTAGTCAGCGGCTTTGATAGCAGATGGATGGAACCGCCGAAGGGAGTTGGCCCGATTGTGGAGGCCGAACCGGGGCTGCGGTCGAAGTCCACTCCTCCGATCCACTGCGCGGGGAAGAAGGCCCAGGAGTGGTGGGTCGGCGTGTTCGTGTCGTAGAAAGGGATGCCGTCGAAATCGATGTCGTAATCGCCGTCCTGGAAGCCGCGGAAGTAGGTCTTGCTCTGGCCCAACCCAACGCCGTCGGTGCTGGTGGTGAAGGTGCCTGGGACAATCTGGACGATTTCGCCGTAATCGGCGATCGGAGAGGTGAAGTTCTCAATGTAGGTATCGGAGATCAGCGACTGCGCCGAACGCTCTTCGACAAACCCGCCGCTCGGCGCGGCTTGTGCCGCAACGGAATCAACCCCGGCGTTGACGGTTATCTCCTGCAGGACCGAACGCACGATCAACGAGAGGGCGACAAACTGAGTCTGCCCCGCTGCCAGCGCCACGTCGTTCTTGGACAGATTGGCGAAGCCTTCGGCGGCTGCCTCGATGGTGTAGTTTCCGGCGGGCAGCCCGTCCACTGAGTAGTATCCGTTGGCGTCGCTGCGCGTGGTCTTCAGGGCGCCGGTCGCGCCATTCTTCACGCTGACAACCGCTCTGGCAATGCCTTTGCCCTGCGCGTCCGCGATCGTGCCTTCGAGCTTCGAATCGGTTGACTGCGCGTACAGCGCGATGCCGAAGAACAGCGTGAGAACCGAGAGAGCCAAGGCGAACCGACGCTTCCGCATACACTGGATGAAGTGTGACAAAACGAGCCTCCTGATGTGGGTAAATTGAGATTTTTTATTCGTTTCAGATGAACGCGGGTTGGGAAATGCACTGCGCGTTCTCAGAATCTAGCAGCCAATTGCTACATTCCGGTTACTGGAATGTTACACTGCCGTTAATAACGATGAGTCCGCGAGGATTGTGCGGGAGATCGCGGCTCTCCCGTGGGCGTTATCCGTTCAGAGTTTTCCGGTTTGCGCTTGCGGTAAAATCACTCCCACTCGATGGTGCCGGGGGGCTTCGAGGTGATGTCGTAGACCACGCGGTTGATGCCGCGCACCTCGTTGACGATGCGGCTGCTGATGCGCTTGAGCGCCTCATGGGGCAGCGGCGCCCAGTCCGCGGTCATGCCGTCTTCGGAATGCACGGCGCGCACCGCGCAGGTGTAGGCGTAAGTCCGCTGGTCGCCCATCACGCCTACGCTCATCACCGGCAGCAGCACGGCAAAGCTCTGCCAGATGGAGTTATAAAGTCCGGCAGCCTTGATCTCTGCTACTACGATCTCGTCGGCCTCCTGCAAGAGGGCCACGCGCTCCGGCGTGACCTCGCCGAGGATGCGCACGGCCAAGCCTGGACCGGGAAACGGCTGGCGGCCCAGCACGTCTTCGGGCATTCCCAAGTCGCGGCCGATGCGCCGCACCTCGTCTTTGAATAGATCGCGCAACGGCTCGATGAGCTTGAGCTTCATCCGCTCCGGCAAGCCGCCCACGTTGTGGTGGCTCTTGATCGTCTGGCTGGGTCCTTTGACGCTGCTGGATTCGATCACGTCTGGGTAAAGCGTACCTTGGACGAGCCAGTCCACTCCGCCGGTCTCTTTCGCGATGCGATTGGCTTCATCGTCGAAGACGGCGATGAACTCGGCGCCGATGCGCTTGCGTTTGGTCTCCGGGTCGGTGACCCCGGCCAACTGCGCGAGGAAGCGCTCACTGGCGTCGACGGCGACGATATTCAGTCCGAGTTTCTCGCGCAGGTTCTTCTGTACGCTGACAAACTCATTCTTGCGCAGAACGCCGTTGTTGACGAAGACGCAGGTGAGCCGGCTGCCGATGGCCTTATGCACCAGCACCGCGGCCACCGATGAGTCCACGCCGCCGGAGAGTCCGCAGATCACATGGCCGGCGCTAACCTTCTCACGGATGGCGGCCACTGCGCTCTCGATGAAGCGCGCTGGAGTCCAGTCGCCGGCCGCGCCGCAAATATCGAAGACGAAGTTCTTGAGCAGTTGCGATCCCATCGGGGTGTGATGCACTTCAGGATGGAATTGCACCGCCCAGATGCGGCGCTCCTGGTTGGCGATGCCGGCCAGCGCGTTGGCGGAGACGGCGATGCGATGGAAGCCGGGCGGCAGCTCCAGAGCCTCGTCGCCGTGGCTCATCCAGACGTGGAGCGTAGCCGGCAGCCCCGCGAACAACGGCGTTGCGCGGTCTTCCAGAGTCACTTCGGCGTGCCCGTATTCGCGCTTGGGCGCGGAAACCACCTTGCCGCCCAGATGATGCACGATGAAATGCAGCCCATAGCAGATGCCGAGCACCGGTACGCCCAGCTCCAGCAGCTTGGGATCGGCGGCAGGGGCGTCCGCGTCGTAAACCGAAGACGGCCCGCCGGAGAGGACGATCCCCAGCGGGTTGAGGGCCTGAATCTCGCCAAGCGGGGCCGTGCAGGGCAGCACCGCGGAGAAAACGTTCTGCTCGCGGATGCGGCGCGCGATCAACTGCGTATACTGCGAACCGAAGTCGAGGATTACGATCGTCTGGGTGGGCACGTTTCCAGTTTGGCAGGGGCCAGGGCGGGATGTAAAGGCGGCTGGGCGCCTTGCCGCGTGTGGCATCCGATGCCGGTACACTGAGAAGTAGTATTCTTCTCACGAAGCCGCACTGGAGGCAAACGTGTCCTTTCTGAAATCCCTGCGCCTGGATGGGTTGCTTTCGTTTCCGCCCGGCTCGGATGCAATTGAGTTGCAGCCGTTGAACGTGCTCATCGGACCGAATGGATCGGGAAAGTCCAATCTGATCGAAGGGATTGAACTGCTGCACGCTACGCCAACGGGGTTTGCCAGAGTGATTCGTGAAGGCGGCGGGGTGCGCGAGTGGCTTTGGAAGGGGGAAGAACGGACCGGAACCGGAAGCATCGAGACTCATGTCGATTTGGCCTTCACACCGGGGAATAATGTACCTCATATTGTTAATGCTGCTGAAATTGAATCCGGTGCTTCAATATATCCAGTATGGTCAGGTATCCCATTCTATCCCAATGATATATTTTATCAGCTTGCATTTGCAGCTTCCGGGCAGCGTCTTGAAATAACAGAAGAGATTGTTGAAAATGCGGTAAATATGAATGAACAAAACGCGGAAGTTTTGTCTTACTTTAGATATAAATCTGGACAGCCGATAATTAATGTGAACGTGGCATCTGGCTCTAAATGGAGAGAGCAGGTTATCGAGAGGCAAAAACTCACACCCGATGAATCTATACTCTCTCAACGCAAGGATCCTATTTCTTACCCGGAATTGACAGAGCTAGGACGAAAATTTGGACAAATTCAAACATTTCGCGAGTGGACATTTGGACGCAACTCAGAGGTTCGCAGACCCCAGCCTACCGATTTACCCGCAGACGTTCTTGAATGCGACTCGCGCAACTTAGGAATGCTTCTTAACCAGCTAGAATATCTGGGCGCACGGTCGGAATTTCACGGATATTTGTCTCGCTTCCTGCCTCGTTTTGAGAGATTCAGCACACGCGTCGAAGGTGGCACCATTCAGTTTTACCTTCATGAATGTGACTTGAAACATCCGATTCCGGCTACGCGGCTTTCCGACGGAATGATTCGCTTTCTTGCGATTCTGGCGCAGTTGCTTTCGCCTACGCCGCCGCCGCTTATCTGTATGGAAGAGCCGGAACTTGGGCTTCATCCCGACGCTATCGTCTTGCTGGCGAGTTTGTTGCAAGAAGCCTCGACAAGAACGCAATTGATTGTTACCACGCACTCGGACGCGCTGGTATCCGCGCTGACGGACGTAGCCGATTCGGTGATGGTATGCGAGTACCGGGGCGGCACGGTCTTCAAGCGTGTGGAATCGGAGAAGCTGCGCTATTGGCTGGATAAGTACAAGCTCGGCGAGATATGGCGCATCGGCGAAATTGGGGGCAACCTGTGACCGAGATCAAGGTTTATGTCGAGGGCGGCGGCAACACGGCGGAACAAAAAGCGGAGTTGAGGCGTGGATTCGATGCTCTGTTCGCAAGGGAAAAATCCCGCGCAGGCGAGAAACGACTGAGCCTCACCTTTGTCTGCTGCGGCGGAAGGCAAGAGGCATACGAAACCTTCAAGAATGCGCTGAATGTCAATCGCGAGAGGATCAACGCGCTGCTTGTCGATTCGGAAACCGGGATTGCTCAGATTCCCAAAGATAAGGCGGGGGAAATGGACAAGGCGAAGGACGCGCTGATTCGAGTGGCCCATCTCCGGCAGAAACAGGGGACCGTAGAGCGCGGGCAGGGAGACGGTTGGGAGTTATCGGACGATCTGGCCGCGCGGGTTCATCTTATGGTGCAGTGCATGGAGGCGTGGATCGTTGCAGATCCCGATGCAATGGGAGGTTTCTACAAGAAGGACTTCAAAAAGGAGAGCCTTCCCAAGCGCGAGAATCTTGAAGACGAGCCGAAGGCCGACTTATACGAGAAACTGAAAAAGGCGACTGAATCCACCGCGAAGAAAGAATATGGAAAGATCAAGCACGCCAGCAAATTGCTGGAAACCATCGACCCGGAGAAGATCTCCGAGCGCTGCCCCCGCTTCGGAATCTTTCGTTCATGGCTTATAGAATCCATCGACAGTCAGCCGACTGTCACAAGAGGCTTTCATCGACTCTAATCCGGCGATTGCCGGGCGCTTCCGATGCGATCTACAGCCCCAGTTTCTCCCATAACTCATCCACTTTCGCTTTTGTCCCGCGGTCCATATCAGCATCGTGCATCCACACCGCTTCGACGTTCTCATCCTCGGCGCCGGCGCCGCGGGCCTCATGGCCGCCATTGAAGCCGGCCGCCGCGGCCGCCGCGTTGCGGTGCTCGAGCGCGGCAACCAACCCGGCAAGAAGATACTCATCTCCGGCGGCGGCCGCTGCAACTTCACCAACCTGCACACCCGCCCCGACAACTTCCTTTCCGCCAATCCCCACTTTGCCAAGTCGGCCCTGGCCCGCTACAAGCCCGCCGACTTCATCCATTTCGTCGAGCGCCACGGCATCGCCTGGCACGAGAAGACGTTGGGCCAGCTCTTCTGCAACGGCTCCGCGCAACAGATCGTCGATATGCTCATGCGGGAGTGCATGGAGGCCGGCGTGCGCGTGCTCGTCTCCACCACCATCCACGAAGTGCGCCGCAACGATTCCCGCGGCGCGTTCACTGTCGTCGCCGGCAACGCCGTCTACATGGCGCCCGCGCTGATTGTCGCCACCGGCGGGCTGTCGATTCCCAAAATCGGCGCCACCGCATTCGGCCACGAGCTTGCCCGCCAGTTTGGCATCCCGATCGAACCGTGCCGCCCCGCGCTCGTTCCGCTCACTCTCTCCGGCGCGGAGCAAGCGCATTTCGCCGACCTCGCCGGTATCTCCGCGCCGGTCGTCGCCACCGCAGGCAGGCACAGCTTTCGCGAGCAGATGCTCTTCACCCATCGCGGTCTCAGCGGCCCAGCCATCTTGCAAATCTCGTCCTATTGGAAGCAGCCGGAACCCATCCGCATCGACTGGGCGGCGGACCGCCAACTGCTCACGCCCCTGCGCGCGCCCAACGCCCGCCGCGATCTCGCCTCGCTCAAAGCGGCGCTGCGCACACATCTGCCCGCCCGACTCGCCGAGCGGCTGGCTGAACTGGCCGCACCACCGGGCTGGACCAACCGCTGCCTCGACGAGCTGGAAGGCCGCCTGCACAGCTTCGCTTTCACGCCCGCCGGCACCGAGGGCTACGAGAAGGCCGAAGTCACCGCCGGCGGCGTCAGCACCGCCGCACTCTCCGCGCAATCGATGGAGTGCCGCGCTGTCCCCGGCCTCTATTTCATCGGAGAAGTGGTCGACGTCACCGGCCACCTCGGCGGCTTCAACTTCCAGTGGGCCTGGGCTTCCGCCGCCGCCTCCGGCCGCGCGGTGTGATTTTTCCTCATTGCCGCCTTTCAGACGATGATCTTCCCAACTTACCTGACCGGATGATCTGGTATTTCAATTTGTTCTTGGACTGCCCCCCAAAGTGAGACATTTTAGGAAGTCGCAGTTTGCAGCGA
>CAZMHC010000103.1:0-10670 GCA_964565955.1 uncultured Occallatibacter sp. | reverse complement strand
CGCAACAGCTTCCTCGATACATTTCACCGGAGTTTCAACGGACTGAATGGTGACTGGTACGCGAGCCAGAAGGACGCGACGGTGACCAATCATGAGCGGCTGGGGATCGGGCTTGGGAATGAACGGGGTTTGTTGAACGAGATACAGACCGACTACGGCTATCGCTGGGAGGCTGGTTACACGGATGGAACGAGCGGCGAGCAGTTTTACAACATCGACGATCTTCTGAACGGCGTGAACCGTCTCTCGATAGGTCAGTATCTGAGCTCGACGAGCGATACGGTGACCAACACCCTGGTGAACAACGGAGGATGCTATACATCTTCGACACCGCCGACGGTCAGTTACACGGGCGGGGGTGGAACGGGCGCGGCGGGAGCGGCGGCGATGGCTACGACGAGTTCGTTGAGTTGCCCGGGCGGTTACGTGGTGCAGGGCATCACGATGAGTTCGGGCGGATCGGGTTATACGTCGCAGCCGACGGTCGGTTTTACGGGGGCAAACCAGACGACACCGCCGAATGCAATCGCGGAGATTGCATTGTCGGGCAGCACGAACAACCAGACGGTTTTGAATTCGGCGGGAACGGGCGCGGTGGTGCTGAACGGGTCAAACGGCGCGGGTACGGGCGGTGTGGTCTTCGGATCGGGCGGGCCGATCGAAACGACGGTAGCGACGATCAACAACGCGGGGAATGCGCAGTTCAACGGCACATTGCAGGTGGGCGGGGCAACGACATTCAATTCGACGCCGACGGTGAAGAACCAGGCGGACGCGGAGATCGACGCGACGCTTTGGGCAGGATTGACGACCAGCCAGAAGGAATCGTTCATCTACAAGGACTGGAACGGGAACAGCCAGTGGTACATGGTGAAGGATGGAAGCAATAACTGGGCGCTCAACTCGGCGACGGGGGGACTGGACAGTTTCAAGGCCTACCAGAGCACCAACAGCGGGGACACTTACATCGATGCCTCGAACAGCTTGGGGACAGTGCGGGTGAATTACGAAAGCGGGTCGGGTTCGGCGTTCAATATATATGGGGGCAACGGCAATTCCTTGTATGCGAGCTTTACGGGAACGGCGGCGATCAAGTTTCCCGGACTGGCGGCGAGCAGCGGGCACAACTGCTTGCAGATCGACAACTCGGGATTCGTCACCAATACCGGATCGGGATGCGGAAGCGGGGGCGGAGGCGGGACGGTGAGTGCTGGGACGGCGGGGCAGATCGCGGTCTATTCCGGGACCGGCGCGACGGTGGCCGGGGGGCAGACGGTGGAGGGGACGCTCTATGCCGACCAGTGGCAGTCGCCTGGGGGAACGGGAAACAACGGGATAGGGATGTCGCTGACCCAGTGCGCATCGCAGGCTTACGTCTGCTCGATTCTTGCGCCCGCTCTCTATGCCCAGTTGGAGGGGCAACCGTGGGGAATGGGGAACGCGCAACAGAATAGCCCCTACCAGGAGTATGGACCGAAGGGCGCCGATGCGGTGGGATGCGTGACGGACGATCGTTGGGGCGGACCGGAGGTGCTTTGCAATGGGGGAGAAGCTTTCGACTCATTCGGAAGATTTGTAGGGCAGGCCACATTCGCATCCTCGACGATTTCAATGGGGAACGGCTTTTCCGGGGCGGCTCCAGCTGGTTTGCAGGTTGCCGAGACGTTTTTTTCGGGGGGGCGGGACTTTTACAATACCGAGACGGCATCGCGCGGTCTCAATATCTGGCAACAGACGAATTCGCAGGCTTCCACTTACTCGATTTCAATGGGCAGGCACGAGTACTCTCCGAGCGACAATATAGCTCTTGCGACGTGGGACTATGGAGTGGGTATCGCACTTGGGCAGAACGAGGGCCATGAACTTTGGCACGGGCGCGTTGGCGAGATGGGGGAAGTTTGGGATGGAACGCTGTCCAGCTACAGTTGCGCAACCTCCGGCGACTGCACCTTCGTTCTTTCGCAGACGGCGGGCAATCCAGGCGGGATGGGAGACGGACTTGCGCTGATCGATTTGACTCGCGCGGATACGAGCGGGTATATGGCCACGGTCAACGCATCCGCCGGTCAGATCACTGGATCGTCGGGTGTGGATTGGTACACGACGTACGGGGCCACGACGGGGATCACTACCACAACAGCGGCAGTGCAGGACAACACCGGACCGAATACCTTCCCACGCGCGAACCAAGCAATCAGCGTGGCCAGCACGAGTGGGTTCTCAGTTGGGCAGACGGTGGGGCTATTCGACACGGGCAACCCGGAGTGGATGTGCACGAAGATAACGGCAGTGGGATCGGGAACGATCACGGTCGCGGAGATGCACTGGCCTTTGATGAGCGGTTCCACGGTGGCGGCGGGCGGGTTGACGTGCTACGGATTTTCGCTGGACGCGGACAACGCGACGAGCACAAACAGCACGACCGATTCCGACGATCCCATTCCATCGGGAACCACGATACGTACGGTGTATCCGATCATCTCGAACAGCAGCGGAAATGCGATTCAACTGTTCGGCGATGGATTGGCCGGCCATGTGAACGGTTTCAGCACCCACGCTTATGCGCAGATGGGCGGAACGGGCGGAACGTCCACGGTGACGGTGAGTGGAGGCGCTGTGACGAGCTGCACGGCAACCGGGGGGAGCGGCTACATCGGCGTCAACGATCCTCCGCAGCTTGTCATCGCCGGCATCACCGCGACGACGGCGCCGGTTATCTACGTGAGCGGAATCAACGCGGGAGCACTAGCAAGTTGTGCGGTGGCTACGCCGGGGGCGGGCATCAGCGGGACACCGACGGTGTCGGTTGTACCGACGAACGCTTACCATATCTTCCCGCAGGCGAGAGTTTTCGAGGTTTACAACAAGACGACCGGCGCGGTGGATGGCTCGGCGGTGCAGACGACGGCGATCTCGGGAACGTTTACGAATGGAGACGCCGTCGAACAGCCGCACTACTTTGCCAGCCGGACATTGGGTCTCAATCTGGCGGTGACGAATCATCAGGGCGACGGGTCGCACGACAATATATCGTTTGTGACGAACGGAAACTTCGGGACCAACGATTACGAAGCTACATTCGTCAATAACAATGCGGCAACGACTTATCAGAATTATCCAGTAGCGAATCAGTCCTACGTTCCGGGCATGGGACAATATGGGACGCCTTACGGAATAGTTGAAGAAGGCCCTCACGCGGATGGCCTGGCGATGCTATTGCCGCCCTACGCTGCGAACGGCAATTCCGAAATGGCGGGGCTGTATATCGACTGCTTCGATTCGTTCACGAACAGCAAGGTATGCAACTCCTGGAATCAGACGATTCCGGTTCTAGGAGTGACGAACGTGAACGCCAGCCAGTATGCCAACGATGTGTGGGGATACAACCCGGTAACGCAGACGTGGAGCGCGACGGCGGGAGCGACAAATCGCAATGGGGCAAGCCCCGCTTGCTCTTACAGCTTCGGGCCGGGCGGGTTCTCGTATTCCGGCACCGGTTGCTCGACTACGGGGACGGGAAGCCTGGTAATGGCGAGTTCTCCGACGTTCACGGGCAATGCGACGACGTTTGCGAATGGGGCGCCGGCGGAGCAGGATGTGACGATTCAGCCTGGAGCGGGCGCGGAACAGGTGGGTGCGTATGCGTGGAACAGCTATACGGGAATGTCGGAGTGGAAGCTGAAGAAGGATGCCAGCAACTATCTTCGGCTGACGGATGCGGTGAACTCGCTTGACCGGGAAGTCTATTACCAGAACGGAAATACGAACCTGAATGCCGGGGCGGGGGCGAATGCGGTTGTGGTGAACGGCACGGGCGGCAGCGGGACGGGAGGAATGCTGGTGGAGAGCGGCGGGGCGAGTCCGGCGGCGGTGCTGACGGTGACGGGGAGCGGCAATACGACGGCAACGGGTTTTGTGTCGGGCAAGTTCATGCTGGGAGCGGGAACGATGGGGCTGGCGACGGGGGCGGCGGCGGGGACGGGGCCAGCGATCGCTTGCGCGGCGAGCCATGTGTGCGATGGGGTGAGCGGGACGGTGACGGTGACGACGGGAACGAGTCCGGCGACGGGGACGCTGGCTACGTTGAGTTTTCCGAATACGCATACGAATATGGCGAACTGCATTGTGGACGTGCTGCAAAGCGGGATTGGGCGGGTGACGACGGCGACCTGGACGGAATCGACGACGGCGGTGACGCTGACGGCCAATGCGGCGTTGACGGCATCGACGGCGTATACGGTGAAGTACTGGTGCGGGGGGAATTAGCGCGCAATCTGACGGAAAGTCAGCCCCGGCGCGCCGGGAGCGGGTTGGCAAGTTAGCGGATTCCGGGGGTGGCGAAGGGCATGGGTTCCAGCTTGAAGGCGCAGAGTCATGGGATGGGCGAGTGGGAGCTTCGCCCTGAGGAACTGGATGCCGAGGAGTTGGCGAGGTATGGAAGGATACTGGATCAGCGGCCGGCGAGTCTGCGGGGACGGACGGTGGGGATGGCGCTGGCGGAGAAACTGCTACTGGTGAGGACGCGGGAGGGTTGGACGGCGCCGCTGAAGGCGAATGCGGCGCAGCGGGTCTTCGAGCGGCGGCGCGGGCAGCGAAACATCGTTCTGAAGGCGCGGCAGATGGGTCTGACCACCTGGGCGGCGGCGCGGTTTTTTCTGAAGACCATTACTCAGCCGGGCACGCTGACCCTGGAGGTGGCGCACACGCAGGAGGCGGCGGAGGAGATATTCCGGATCGTGCATCGGTTTCTGGATTGGCTGCCGGAGGAGTTGCGGGAAGGAGCGCTGCGGACCTCGCGGGCCAATGCGCGGCAGATTGTTTTCCCGGAGATGGATGCGCAGTATCGTGTGGTCTCGGCGGGGGAACGGAACGCGGGGCGGGGATTGACGGCGCAGAACCTGCACGGTTCGGAACTGGCGCGCTGGCCGGGAGACCCGGCGGAGACGCTGGCGGGGCTGCGGGCGGCGCTGGCTCCGGGGGCGGAAGTGATTCTGGAATCGACGCCGGACGGGGTAGGCGGTTGCTTCCACGAGGAGTGGCAAAAGGCCGGCGAAACGGGTATGGCGCGGCACTTCTTTCCCTGGTGGATGGAGCGGCGCTACCGGGCGCGGGCGGTGGATGAGGCCAGCTTGACCGCGGAGGAGCGGGGGTTGATGGCGCGAAAGCGGCTGGATTTGGAGCAGATCGGCTTTCGGCGGCAGATTCGGGCGAACTTTCGCGGACTGGCGCGGCAGGAGTATGCCGAGGACGAGGAGAGCTGCTTTCTGGCCAGCGGCAATTCGGTCTTCGAGCTGGCGGCGGTGGAGTCGCGGCTGGCGACGGCGCCGGAGCCGACGGAGCGCAGGCGGAACGGGGAGTTGGAAATTTGGCTGCCGCCGCTGAAGGGCAAGGATTATCTGGCGGCGGTGGACCCCTCGGGAGGGGGGAGCGAAGGCGATTATTCCGCGATCCAGATACTGGAGATGGAGACAGGTTTGCAGTGCGCGGAGTTTGCCGGGCATGTGGGGGGGCTGGAGTTGGCGCGGCTGGCGACGGAATTGGCGGCCGAGTACAACCAGGCGTGGCTGGTGGTGGAGAGAAACAATCACGGCAGCGGGGTGCTGGCGCTGGCGGAGACGGTTTGCGGATACAAGCGGATTTACCGTCAGAGCGGGCAGGCGGGTTGGCTGACCACAACGTTGAGCCGGCCGGCGGCTCTGGGGCGGCTGGATGCGGGACTGGTGGAACAGGCGGAGCGGTTTCAGAGCCGGAAGCTGCTGGCCGAATGCCGGAGTTTTGTGCGGCAGGCGGACGGGAAGACCGGTGCGCGGGCTGGAACGCACGACGACCGGGTGATGGCCATGGCGATAGGGCTGGGGGCGCGGGCGGAACTGCTGTGAAGGGCAGCTTCCGGTCCGAGCGTTAGAATTCGACTGAGGATATAAGGAAAGCAGGGAACGGGGCTTGGCGGTACTGGCGGTGCAGCATATCCGGCGGATGCGGGGCGGGGCGCAGGGCCAGTTGATGCTGGGCGCGGACGGTCACGTGTACGTGGTGAAGTTCCAGAACAATCCGCAGCACACGCGGGTGCTGGCCAATGAATTTCTGGCCTCGAAGCTGGCGACGGCGGCGGGACTGACGGCTCCGGAGGTGGAGCTGGTGGATGTTTCGAGTTGGCTGGTGGAAAACACGCCGGATCTGGAGATCGACCTGGGACGGACGCGTGTGCGCTGCCAGCCGGGATTGCAGTTCGGGTCGCGGTTTGTGGGTGGGCTGATGCCGGGCCAAGTGGTGGACTATCTGCCCGAGGAACAACTTGCCGAGGTGCGGAATCTGTGCGAGTTTGCCGGGATACTGGCGCTGGACAAATGGACCGGAAACGCCAACGGGCGGCAGGCGGTCTTCACGCGCAAGCAGCGGGAGCGGCGCTATCGGGCGGTCTTCATCGACTTCGGTTACTGCTTTCACGCCGGGGAGTGGAGGTTCGAGGATGTTCCGCTGCGCGGCGTCTACTATCGCAACGACGTTTACCGGGAGATCGCCGGATGGGAGTCGTTCGAGCCGTGGCTGACACGGATGGAGACGATGCCCGAAGAGACGGTGTGGGCGGCGGGCGGCGAGATTCCGCCGGAGTGGTACGGCGGGGATCTGAACGAGATGGAGGCGCTGGTGGAAAGGCTGCTGGCGCGGCGCGGACGGATACGAGAGCTGATTGAAGAATTCGGGAAGTCGGATCGGGAGCCGTTTCCGAAATGGAGAGGTAGGGGGAAAATTGAAGGAGACGATTGGAAAGAGGGAAGATGGGGGACTAACATAAAGGGAAGAGTGAATTAGAAGGGAAGAACGGGTACGGAGAGCAAAGGGTCGCTTGACACGGGTGGGAAGCGTTTGCCGGATTCGTGGCGGAAGTGGGCGGTTGATATGCGGTTAAGGCGGTTGCCCGACCTGGAGTGAAGCGGTTGCCGGGGGCGTGGCGGAAGTGGGCGGTTGACACGGGAATGACGAGCGCGAATGAAAGGCGGATGTGCGAGTTTCAACTGCTCCGGTATGTACCGGACGCGGTGCGGAACGAGTATGTGCATATCGGGGTGATCCTGCGCGAACAGGGCAGTCCCGATCCGGTGTTGGTGCGCTTTACACGCGACTGGCGCCGAGTGCGCTGCCTGGACCCGGAGGCCGATACCGCGCTTCTCGAGGGGATGGAAGGCGAACTGCGCAGGCGCTTTCTGGAAGAGCCGGCCGGAAACCTGATGCGGCTGCTGAATGAGTCTCTTTCGTTGAGTGTGCAGATGACCGCGCCCAAAGCTTATCTGGCGGAGAGCCTGCCGGCGGGAATGGAAGAGTTGATGCGGCTCTATGTCGAGCCGCCGGCGCGAGAACGAACGCAGCGGTTGAGCGGACGGGCGGCGATCCAGGCGCGGATGCGGGGCGAGTTCGAGCGGGCCGGGGTATGGGATCTGCTGCGCAAGCGGATAGCGGCCTCGGAGTATACGCGAGCCGGGGATCCGCTGCGGATCGACTGCGGGTACCGGCCCAACGGAACGATTCGGATGTTTCACGCCGTGAGCCTGGAGCCGGGTGTGGAGATGGCCAAGGTTCTGGCATTTTCGGCGGCGGGGTTGCGGATAGGCGTGGAACGGGTGGAGAAGGCGCAACTGGAGTTGACGGCGGTGATTGAGCCAGCAGCCAGGCTGGGGGCGACCGACGAGGAGCCGGAACGTCTGGAGATGTACCGCTTTGGGGTGGAGACGATGGAAGAGCACGAGATACGGGTGCTGACCACCTCCGATCTGGGGCGAATGGCGGAGACGGCGCGGCGGGAGTTGCGGGTGTGAGAAGCGAGTTGTCAGTGAACAGATGTCAGTGAACAGGGGAATAACTCTATCATTCAACCGCGAATAAGTTATCTACGCGGTTTGCAGATAATTAACCGCATTTGCGGTAGGATTGATTTTGTTAGGAAGCTAGAGCGGCAGGAAGTCATCGGGGTGTCTTTGGTGAGATGCCAACGGATCGTCGATAACTGACCGCTGTTCACCGCCTAATTTCGAAGACGAGGCATGGCCCTTTCCAGGTCCGTGCCTTTTTGTTTGCGGGCCAAGCGGGAAAAGGAAGGTGCGTGTGAGGGTAGGCGAACAGTTGCGGGATATTTGGCGGCAGGCGACCGGGAGCGGGCGGAAGGGGGATTTGACGGCGGGCGCGGCCGATGCCGAGGCGGAGCGCAGGACGCTGGCGCTGCCCTCGATACTGAGTCCGGTTCACTTTCCGGGGCGGCATTTGCCCAAGCCGACGCCGATGAATCTGCGCCGGTTTGCGGAGACGCCGGTGGTTCGGCGGGCGATCAACGTCATCAAGGATCGCATTGCGGCGATGGATTGGCAGGTGCGGGTGCGGCGCGGGGTGAAGTCGGGGGAATTGGCCTTTGCGGAGCGCAAGATACGGGCGCTGCGCAGGACGCTGGAAGAGCCGAATGAAGTGGACAGCTTTCGCACGTTGATCGAACAGACTATCGAGGACGCGCTGACGGGCGGATATGGGGCCATCGAGATGGAGCCGACCGGGGACGGCGAGCGGCCTGCGATGCTGTGGGCGGTGGATGGGGCATCCATTCGCATCAATCCGCGCTGGGACGGCCGGCCGGAGACGCCCCGGTATGCGCAGGCGCTGCCGGGGCAACTGGAGTCGAGCGCGATCGAACTGCGCGACGACCAGTTGATGTACGTGCGCATGAATCCGCGCAGCTTTACGCCCTTCGGACTGGGACCGTTGGAGGTGGCCTTCGAGACGGTCAACCAGTTCTTGAGCGCGCACCGGTTTGCGGGCAAGCTGGCGGCCAATGCTGTGGCGCAGTATGCGCTGTGGCTGAACGAGGCCACGCCGGCGCAGCACGACCGCCTGATTCGCTGGTGGCAGGACGAGATCGAGGGAACGGGGCGGGTGCCGCTGATCTCGACCGAGCAGAAGCCCGAGGTACTTCGTTTTGCGCAAGGCACCGACGCGGATATGCGGCTGGCCTGGCAGGAGTTTTTGATCCGGATGGTTGCCAACGCATTCGGATTGCCGCCACTGATGTTGGGGCTAGAGGCGGATGTGAATCAGTCGACGGCAGCGGAGATGACCGACGAGGCTTTTCGCGGGGCGATCTCGCCGCTGGCGATGCTGCTGGCCGGGCATATCACGCGCGACCTTTTCGGCAAGTGCATCGGCTGGCGGGAGTTCGAGTTCGTCTTCAACGACCTGAATGCGAGGGACGAGGAGACGGAACTGGCGGTGCAGGTGCAACTGCTGCAAGCCGGGGTTCTGACAGTGGACGAGGTGCGAGCGATGCGGGGGCTGGGACCGCTGCGGCAGGATGGGACGGCGCAGTTGGCGGGCGAGGCGGCTGCGGAGCAGGTGGGCTAGGCAACAAGATCGGATGGGCGGGGAGCGCATGAGACTGGAAGCGATGGCGGTGAAGATTCCTCATGTGGACGGGCACCCCAATCGGGTGGCGTTCGAGGGGGTATTGACAGTGGTGAATGCGGCCAGCGACAAGGCTCCGGCCGGGGCGCGCGGGCACCGGGTGATGTTGACGCGAGAGGCGGCGGAGAAGGCGCTGCCATCGCTGCTGGGAATGGCGGTGGACTACCGTCCGGGATGGGACGGGCACGACGCGCGGCGCAAAATCGGACTGCTGACTGAGGCGGATCTGGTTGGTCAACGGCTGATGGTGCGCGGATACCTTTATGCCCGGGATTTTCCCGAGGTAGCAGGCGCGATTCATGCGCAGGCACCCGAGACGATGGGCATGAGTTATGAGTTGGCCGACGCACGTGTGGAGGATATGCGGGCCGAGGTGTGGAAGCTGACCAGGGTGACTTTCACGGGAGCGGCGATCCTGCTTCGGGACAAGGCGGCTTATCGAGCGACCAGCTTCCGCATGGCGAGTTAGTGGGACGACGGATCGGCAGACAGGCAAGTCGATGAGCCTGCAATCGGCAACCAGGCTCCGCGATGCGGAGCCTCATTTGTCTGCAAGTTAGCGAACCGGAGCGATATGCGCCGGAGACTCACGGCGGACAGGAAAGGAATGAGATGGAACAGGAAAGCAGAGAGATAGCGGAACGACTGGAGGCCGCAACGGCCTCGCTGGAGAAAACGCTGAACTGGCTTGAGGAGCGGCAAGGAAGGTTGAGCGGCGAGGTGGAGAGAATTTCAGCGACGGTCGAGCAGAGCCTGCGGGAGGCGGAGTTAACCGAAAAACTGGCCGCAGCCGAACGGGAGTTGGGCGAACTGAAGGCTGGGGCGTCGCCAACTGCGCTGAATCCGCTGCGCAGGACGTTGCCGTCGGCTACCGCGGAGATGCTGGCCAAGCATGGACTCGGCGAGGGTCCGGTGGATGTGCGAACACTGGATGCGGCGCTTGCCGGATTGAGCCTGGAACAGCGGATCGCGGTAAAGACTCAACTGTTGCGGGCAGGCTCGATCGCGTGAAGACATCTTCCAGCTTCTAGCCACTAGCTAAAAGCTGGGATAACTAGCGTGTAAGTTGTGGCTGGAAGGCGACCCGGTGGTAAGTAACCGGAACCGTGTCCTGCCGGGAGAGGACCAACCAAAGCCGGATTCCGGCAGAACAAACTAGCAGTTAGCAGCTAGCACGGCCCCATGGAGGGGGCGGAAAGAGCCTATGAACGCAACCTTTGCAGACATTC
>CAZMHC010000102.1:0-10711 GCA_964565955.1 uncultured Occallatibacter sp. | reverse complement strand
ATCTTGCATTGGAATCAACTGCCTGCTCTAGGCTCATCTTGCGTTGGACAAGAGTTCGCCGCGTATTCCTTCGCCGATCGGTGTAAAATTCGGCAAATGAGCGCTGGTCCTCAACTCCTCCCTTCCCCCCAGCCGCGGGAGCGCAACTGGCTGCCGCCGGCTATCGCCGTTGCGGTCGTTCTCATCGCCATTCTGATAGCGGTCCTCTTTGAAAGAGGCAACCGCAACGGCTTGGAGAGCGTAACGCCGGTCTCGGCGGCCCCGGACGCCTACGCCGCCAACCTGTCCATTGACGGTTTGTCCATGAGCGAGTCCACCAATCTGGCTGGAGGCAAGATCACCTATCTCGACGGCCACATCGCCAATCGCGGCGACCGCACAATCACCGGCATCGCGGTTCAGGTACTCTTCCGCAACTCTGCCCGCCAAGTGGCCCAGAACGAGACCCAGCCCCTCAAGCTGATCCGCATGAGAGAACCTTACATCGACATCGAACCGGTCTCCGCCGCGCCGCTCAAGCCCGGCGGCGAACAGGATTTCCGCCTGATATTCGACGCGGTTTCGCCCGACTGGGACGGCGCGTACCCGGAACTCCGCGTGATTCACGTGGACACAAAGTAGGTCCGGGGTTCTTTTCTGCATGGTAAAAAATTCAAGATCGGGAATAAAATACCCACCCCAACGCCTGTCGAAATCCTGATCCGTCCCTGCCTTCCGCTGAACGCGCACATTCATGCTAAACAATCTAAAAGAGATATATATTCATTCCCGAATTATTCCGCTTTGGCATGGGCATTGCACCATGAACGGTGAGCGGATGAATCGCTCAGCCCGTTAGGAGTCTGGCGAAAAAGGCTCCGAGAGGATTGTCCTCCATGAAAAGAAAATCATCGCTCCGTTTTCCCTTCCCTGGTCAGGCCGTTGTATTTCTCCTGGCATCTGTCGTTGCAATCCCCGCCATGACGCAGCAGCCGCAGCCGGTTGTTGGCGAGCAAGGCGCCCTTCCTTCGGAGACGCGGCCTCAGTCCCCCGCCGCGGCCGCGAACAGTGCTCCCAAGGAAGGGTTCTGGGGAAGAGTGAATCCCTTTGCCCGCAAGAAGTGGGTAAACGATCGGGTGAACCCGCTCAAGGATCGACTGAGCGAACTGGATGAGGTCAACGCCAAGAACGGGCGCGACATTCAGGATGTGGACTCCAGGGCGCAGGCTGGCATTAGCCGCGCGCAGTCCTCTGCCGATGCCGCCAACCAAGCCGCGCTGGTCGCGGGCGACCAGGCGCAGAAGGCTGGCACCATGGCGCGGGGAGCATCCGGACGAGTAGACCAGTTGAACAGCACTGTCAACGGTCTCGACCAGTATCGCCAGATCAGCGAGGTCGAAGTGGAGTTCCGCGGCGGACAGCCAACCTTGTCTTCCGCTGCGCACAAGCAACTGGACGATTTGGCGGCCAGCCTCACCGGTCATCAAGGTTACGTTTTGGAGATCGAAGCGCATACCCCCGTCGCGGGCAGCGCCGGCATCCAGAGTTCCGAGCGTCTGGCCGAGGCGGTCAAGCGCTATTTAGTCTCGGAACATGAGATTCCCGTCTACCGTTTGCATTCAGTGGCTCTGGGCAATGCCCGCGGCGCCGGCGATGAAGACGCCAAGCCGGTCAGGACCAGCACGGTGCATATACGTTTGATGGAAAACAGTTTGGCGGCCCAGGGAAGCGCGTCCACACAGGATGTCGCATCTTCTGCGGGTGCGGGAAGGCAGTAAACTAGAAGTTATAATTGCCAACCGCAGAATGTCTTCGCCGCGCCGGCGGCAGCAATGCCGTCAGGCCGCCAACCAAGCTCTCCTCACACGAGAGAACCAAGGCAACTTGGCCCCCGTCAAAGGCGGGGGCCGATTTTTTTGGTGCGGCGAAACGATTGCCTGGCATGAAATGCGGTCGCCATGCTAGGCGTAAGCATTGACGCCGGCGCTGCTTCCTTGATTGCCGCTCCCGGCAATGCTGCCAGCGGCGCTTGAGGAGCTTCCCGTACCGCTTGTTCCGTAGACGCTGTTCAGGATCGAGGCCGTCGGGGCGGTGGCGGCGGAGGACGAGTTCTGTCCGTAGGCGCTGTCCAGAATGGCTGTCGTGGGATCGACCGAGGCTGATGAGGAACTGTTCGTATCGGAGAGATTGAGCAGGTCGTCCACCCACTGCACGGTCTGGCTCACCGCGCTCTCCGCGTTCGCGACCGCCTGCGAGGGCGTGGACTTCAGGTCGTTCCGCACCGTGGCGAAGGCGGCCTGGGCGGCGGTCAGGTCGCCCGATCCGATGGCGCTTCCCAGCGCCTTCAAATCGCTCGATAGTTGGGTATTCGACGATCCGCTGGAAGTCGAGTTTCCGCTCGCCGACGCGCTTCGGTTCAGTTGGCTGTAGGCTTTGAAGGCGCTCTGCGCCGCGCGCAGATTGCCCGACGAAAGGCTCTGCTGGAGCGATTGCCAGGCCTGCTGCGAGGCCGAAACGTTGCTCGATGCGGAGATGTACTGCGAGAATCCCGCAGTCGATAGAGCGGCAACCGTCATTCTTCGCCTCTGTCCGGGAGCCGGCATCCGTGAACCGGAGCCGCGCCCCCGCCTAAGCGTAGATCGGCGCGGCGCGCTCAAACGAGAGAAAATGTGCGAACCCTGGGCAAACCGGGAACGGGATGCCACCATCGAAACCGGCAAGCGAAAACGAGCCTTCCGATGGCGCGGAATCAAACCCGCTTTCCAGCCCGCGGCTCAGGCGCATGAACCGCCGGCGCGGTCGGCATGGGCGCGCTTGGACCGGCATCCCTGAGCAGAATCGCTGTCCCTCGCGCGCCGTCCAACTGGCTTTCAACGAGCAGCTTGTGAGCCATGTCGAGAAACTCCGGGTGATGATCGAAGTGCTTGCTGGCAGATTGCACGGTATGAACCACGTGCTCGCCGGAAAATCGCTCGCGGTGAAAACCGGCCACCCCGATCAGCAATCCCTTCATCAGCGCGAACTGGGCGGTAAGTTTGGCGAACTCGCGGGCCATCTCCGCGCGCGCGCCGGGAAGCATTCCCTCGCGGCCGTAGGGAAACCGGCAGCGGAGAATCGTATTGACCAGGTAGTTCTCCGCGACCTGCGGATGGCGCTCGAAGAACGGAGCATAGTAGCGATCGTGAGCGGAAGCGTAGCGGTCGGCGAGGGATTCGAGGGTGGCTCCGGGGCCGTTGCCGATGCCGACGGTGAAAGCCTGCACACAGGCGACGAAGCGGGGGTGCAGATTCGAGCGATGCAGCATCGTCCCCGCCAGCCGCAGCACCGCATCCAATTGGGCGGCGCGGTCGATGGGCAGCGTCTCCATCGCCTGCCGCAGCGAGCCGGTGGCCACTGCGGATTCAAAGCCCTCTACAAAGGCGGGAACGGGACCCGTCAACTCGCCCTTGGCGATCGAATCGAGGCGGCGGCAGAACAGGCCGAGCAGAAAAAGCCGCTGCCACAGCGGATAGAGGCGATTGCGAACCAGCGCCAGAACCGCTGCCCGAATGGGCCAAAAATGAGGCGGAAGCGAAGGATCGCCGCCACCGAAAGACTCCTCGTGCGGGCTTGCCGCCTCCAGCAGATCGGAACTCAGCAAGACCAGCCTTGCCGCCTCCGGACAGGAGAGAGTCAGCGCCGTCTCCTCGATGCCGCCGGTCGAATGCGCGATGCGCGGGTAAGTGGCGCAGGCGCGGGAGAGAAACTCCTCGCCGAGATCGGCTTGAATGCGGCAGAGGCGGTCTTCCGTAAGCAGCGGACAGCGGTTGGAGGCGTCCATGCGGATGGCGGCGAAACCGGCCGGCTTGGGTCGTTCGGCGCATTGCGGCGAGACCGTAAGGCTGACATCTATCAGTGTACGCAAGGGGCTGTCGGGAAGGCCCCGGTACTTCTCGCAAGCCTCGCGATCAATAGGTACGGTCCAGCCCTGGCAGCAGGTATCCTCGCAGGCCGAGCCGATGCAGCGAAAGCGTTGCGAGTACGTGGGGCGGATCAACCTGGCTTGTGGCAACCGGCCCTCCTGGCAGCGAGGGATTGCTGTGAACTGGGTTAGATGCGCCCTGAAACGATGCATTCGGAGAGCCGTTGGGAAGAAGCGCGGTTGGGAGGATTCTCAGAATCGTCGAACGAACAATTTGAACCGGAACGCCGCTAATTCCGCAGCAGCATGGTCAGTCCACGCGCATTGTCCAGGCCGCGGGAGACGAGAAGCTGGTGGGCTTGATCGAGCTGCTTGGGATTGTGCTCGAAGTGCTTGAAGACGACTTGAATTGTCCGCACCGCGTGCTCGGCGGAGAAAGCCTCGCGGTGAAAACCGGCAACGCCGATGAGCAGACCTTTGATGAGCGCGAACTTGGTGGCCAGCAGGGCGAATTCACGGGCGGGTTGCTGAGCGGCGGCGGGGTCGAAGAGCTTCGCCCCAAAGGGAAAAAGCCCCCCAAAGATGGCGTTCAGCAGATAGTTTTCCAGGATATAGGGGTGCTTTTCGAAGAATGGCGCATAGTAGTTCCGGTAGGCGGAGCCGTAGCGGGCAATCTGATTGTCCAGGGTGGTCGCGGTTTCCATCTGAATGGCATGGATGAAGGCCTTCAGCGTCTCCATCAGGCGGGGACTCAACTGAACGTTGTTCACGCGCAGCTTGAGCAGTTCGACCAGAGTGTTCAATTGCAACGCCAGGTCCGCGGGGATGGCCTCCATTGAAGCGCGCAAATTGCCGGCGGCGACCGCGAACGAAAAGTCGCTCAAGAGAGCGGAGACGCCGCGATCGAGCTGGCCGTGGGCGATGGCTTCGAGGCGGCGGCAAAAGGTTCCCAGCAGAAACATTCGCTGCCAGAGCGGATAGGAGCGATTGCGGATCAGGGCGATCAGAAACTCGCGGATGGGCCAGAAGTAGGAGCGCGGAGCGGAGGCGTCCGCGGCGGCCTGGTCCCAGGGAACCGGCCGTGCGGCGTTCACGGTCTCGACGAGCAGGTGCGGGTCGAGGAGAACGATGCGGGCGGCCTCCGGACAGGAGAGGGTGAGGGTTCGGTCGACCTGCCCGTCGATGGTGTGGGTCGCGCGGGGAAAGGTTGAGCAAACTTGGGATAGAAAGCCTTCGCCGCGCTCCACCTGAATGCGGCAGAGACTTTCATGGGAGAGAAACGGGCAGCGGAGTTCAGGCGGCGTCAGGCGAATCTGCGCGAATTCTCCAGGACGCGCGCCCGCCGCGTTTTCCGGCGCGCGCACGATATTGGCATCGATCAGCGAACGCAACGGGCCGGCCGGAATGGCCTGGTATTTTTCATAGGAGTCCCGGTCGATGGCCACCGTCCAGCCGATGCAGCAGGAGTCCTCGCAGGCGGGACCGATGCAGCGAAATCGCTCGGCGTACATGGGACGAATCAGCTTGATCTTGTTCAAGGCACGCTCCTGGCAGCCGGTGAGCGATTTTTGGCTCTATCGCGGGAATGAGATGCTCCCCGCGAAGACGCAATTGACGGCCCCTTGTCCAGGAATCTGTCTTTGAAAAACTTAAAGAGACCATCGTCGGGTAAGTTGTATCGCGCCTGTCCCGCCGTCGCGGGGTAGACTTGCAATCCCAGCACCGAGGCTGGAGCCGGGAAGGATGAAAGACAGCGCCTTGTTCAAACCGTATAAGCGCCGATACGGGTTTCCCGCCCGGTCAGCTCATCGCAGGCGCGGTCCAGGGTCTCGTAGGCGGAGTCGTGGTCTTTGCGGAAGGCGCGAAAGGCTGCTTCGCTTGTCCAGCGGTCGACGGTCAGGTAGTTGCCGGGAATATAGGCGTCGCGCAACAGTTCGGTGCCCCGGTAGTCGGGCGAGAGGCGGAAGAGCCGCGCCCAGGCGCCCTCCGGCCCGTAGGCGGATTCAAAGCCGGCAACCTTCTCTTCGGCAATCTCGAATTGCCATACAACCACGAACATACCCATCCCCTATCCTTTTTATGGTAGCGCAGAACAACCGGAATCTATATCTGCGGCGTGCCATGAACCTGTTGTCGCCGATCGCCAACTCACGTACCTTCCCGATGTCGTCCCAAGCAAGCGGGGTGAAATGAAAGTGCCGCTTCCGCGTCGAGGCTGCGATCCGTTGCCCGCTACTTGAAGATAGGCCCCAGCGCCCCCTCGTTGTCCCCCAGTTGCGGGTCGACACGAAAGTCCCAGACCGATTGATTGATGTCGGAGGCGGAGAGAATCTCCACCAGCGCATACTCGCCGATGGTGAGCGGCTGTATGGGAGTCAGCTTGAGCCAATGCTTGCCAGGCAGCGCTTCGACCTTTGCGGGGACCACGTCCTCGTCCTGAGTTGCCGCGCCGCCGGAACTGACATGGATGGCGCCGACGATGCGCACCGCCTTGCGCTCGTCCACATGAACGATGGCGAAGCCAGAAGCGGGCGAATGCGCGCCATGCTTGCGGTTGACCGGCTCTTTCGCGCTGCCCGTCTGCACCGTCAAGGCGTGGGAGACGACCTTCTCGGCATCGTCGCGGGCGGCCAGGGAGAGATAGATCGTCGGATCGTTCACGTGCAGATGAACCTTGGCGCGCGCGCCCTCCAGTTCGAGCGTGGCCTTGGCTCCCGCCATGGGATTCAGCGCGCTCAGCCCGCGCTTGGTCTTGCCGTTCATGCTTAACTCAACCGGCAAAAGCTCGACTAACTCCGGCTTGCCCTCGTATGTATCGAGCGCAAAGACGCTGTCCTCGTCGGGCAGTTCCAGACCCTTGGCCACCTCAGGCATTCGCGCCAATTGTTCGTTGCGCTCGGCGGCCTCTTCCTTATCGATGGCGGCGGCCTCCTTCATGGCCGGCGAGGCTTCTTCCTCGGGCCGGTTGGCGTGGTCCCGCTCCCACTTGCGCGTGGCCTCCCAGTCCACCAGGTCCGTGGGAAGTTCCTCCCAATCGCCGCCCCGCTCCGCGGAGATGTAACGCACCCGGTCGCCCGCAATTTCGTACTTGCGCACCGTCTGATAAGTGCCGTCCTTGAGGATGAGGCGATGATTGGAGGCCATGCCGGGCAGGTCGGGCTTGAGTGGAAGCGGCTTCTGGGTCTGCGCGGCATCGGGAGTCGTGGCAGCCAACAACACCGCCAGACCGACCGCAAGCAAGAGCCGCATGGGACGCGGATAGGTCATATTCGGACAGTTTAGACGAATCTGCGCGACCGCGCTTTCAAGAGGCGGCGCGGCAAAACGAGGCAGAAAACGCATCCTTGCGCGGAACGCCGCGTCCAATTCCATATATCCTTGAAAGAGAGGATGCGGTTTTGACCGGATCGCGGGCGCATTTCGGCGGGAAAGGCCGCGCAAAGCTCTTCGCTTTGCCGGCGCTCACCGTGCTGTGCCTTGTCCTGCTGGCGCTGCTGACCGTGGTCCAAGTGGCCCACGTCCATCCCCTCGACAGCGACGCGGACCACTGCCCGGTGTGCATCGCCATGCACACCGCCGCGCCCGTCGCGGTGCTGGCCGCCGTGGTGGTGATGGTCCAAATCGAGAGAGAGGCGCCGGTTTTCAAGCCGCGCGCCGCAGTCCGCCACTGGCATCCCAAGCTCTATACGCGCCCCCCTCCCTGCGGCAGTTAGCGCCCGGTTCCGATCTTTTCGTTTCCGTCCAATGCGCGACTCAGCTTGCCTGTTTTTTTATGGCGAGCCGCTGGCGCATATCCATACGCCGACTTAAAACGGAACGATGCCGCGGCTATTCACGCCGCGGTCCAATCTCCGCATATTACAGCCATTGTTCAGGAGGGTTTCCATGCAGTTTCTTCGTAGCAAATTTCTTCGTATACTGCCCATTCTCGGCGTGCTCTTCGCCGCGCTTCACGCGCCCGCGCAGAGCGGCAATGCCGGCGCCGTCCGCGGCACGGTTACCGATTCGACCGGCGCGGTGATTCCCGGCGCGACGGTCACCCTGTCCAACCCAACCAGCGGCCTGAGCCGCGACACGTTCACCGACAGTCTCGGACAGTTCGAGTTCACCAACGTCCCTTTCAACCCCTATCTGATCGCGGTTTCGGTCAAGGGCTTTGCCGCCTTCAGCCAGAATGTCGAGATTCGCTCGGCGGTGGGAACCAATCTCAAGCTGGTTTTGCAGGTTGCCGGCGGCTCGCAGACCGTCACCGTCGAGGCCAGCGGCGACCTCATCGAGAACGACCCCACCTTCCACACCGACGTGGACCGAGACCTGTTCGTCAAGGTGCCGCTGGAGAGCCAGTCCTCAACGCTCAGCTCACTCGTCACGCTTTCCACTCCCGGCGTGGCGGCGGACTCCAACGGCCTCTTTCACGGCCTCGGCGACCACGCTTCCAATTCGTTTTCAGTGGATGGCCAGTCGATCACCGATCAGCAGAGCAAGGTTTTCTCCAACCAGCTTCCGGCCGACTCCATTCAATCCATCGAAGTTATCTCCGGCGCGCCGCCGGCCGAGTACGGCGGCAAGACCAGCCTGGTCATCGTGGCCACAACCCGCTCCGGTCAAGGCATTGCCAAGCCCACCGGCAGCGTCAGCAGTTCCTACGGCACATTCGGGTCGGCATCAGGCGGCTTCGATCTGGCCTATGGCGGCAAGAAATGGGGCAATTTCATCGAGGTAGACGGCCTGAACACTGGACGTTTTCTCGATCCTCCGGAGTTTGCGGTCTTCCACGACAAGGGCAATGAGCAGAACGTCTTCGATCGCGTGGACTATGTTCTTACTCCGGTCGACTCGATTCATTTCGACTTCAATTACAGCCGCTCCTGGTTCCAGACGCCCAACTCCTACGACAACCTGAACGTGCAGAACGTGCAGTCTAGCGGACCGAACAGCGGCAGCAGTGCAAGTCCTATCCTCGTCAATGTAGGCAACGCCGATCAACGCTCCAAGATCAACACCTACAACATTGCGCCGACCTATACGCACATCCTCAGTACGTACTCGGTCTTCAACCTGGGCGCCTTTCTCCGCCGGGACGAATACAACTACTATCCCAGCGGAAATTCTCTGGCGGATCTGGGGCCGGCCAACTTGCAAACCTCCTCGATCTCGCAGTACCGCACCCTTACCAATGCGGCACTTCACTCGGATTACTCGTATGCCAGGGGAATCCACAACATCAAGGTCGGATTGCAGTACGGGCAGACCTTCCTGAGAGAAAACGACAGCCTGGGCGTGGTCGGTCCCACCTACAACTCGCCCTGCGTTGATGTAAACGGCAACCCATTGCCTGGCTACTCCGGCCCCGCGGGCCCCACGCCCTGCGATGGCATAGTTTCGTTCCCGAACCCCAGCTACCTTTCGGTTCTTGCGCCTTACGACCTGACGCGTGGCGGCATATCCTACCACTACTTAGGCCACACCGATGTGAAGGAAGCCGCAATCTACGCCGAGGACCAGATCAAGGCCGGCAACTGGCTCTTCAATCTGGGCTTGCGCGAGGATCTGTACAATGGTTTGACGGATGCTAACCAGATCGAGCCGCGTATAGGCATTGCTTACAACATCAAGCCAACGACGACAGTGCTGCGTGTCTCCTATGCCCGCACGCTGGAAACGCCCTTCAACGAAAACCTGGTTCTTTCAAGCAGTGGCTGCTCGGATGCCGTTCTCTCTCCGTTGCTTCTTTGCGCCCCCGGTGTCTCTGGAACCCTGGCTCCCGGCTTCCGCAACGAGTTTCATGCCGGATTCCAGCAGGCCGTCGGCAAGAGAGTCGTTGTTAGTGGCGAGTACATCTGGAAGTACACCCACAACGCCTTCGACTTCAGTGTCCTGGGTAACACGCCCATTACCTTTCCGATCGACTGGCACAACTCCAAAATCCCCGGCTACGCTCTGCATGTCGATGTGCCGGTTTGGCACGGCGTAAGCGCCTATATGGTGGCCTCATCCGTGGCAGCGCGCTTCTTCCAGCCGCAATCAGCCGGGGCGGGTGCCACACCGCAAACCGGCGGACAGCCCTTCCGCATCGATCACGATGAGAAGTTCAACCAGACCACCCATGTGCAATACCAACTGGGCAAGCGCGGGCCATGGATGGGATGGAACTGGCGCTACGACTCGGGCCTGGTGGCCGGGGCGGTGCCCTTCGCCACCGACAACACCACGCCCGTCGATCTGAGCGGACTCACCTTCGACCAGCAGGCCCAGGCCGGCCTGACCTGCAACGGCGTCACAGCTACGCGCACAGCGGGCTTTCAGTCCTGCCTGCCCTCCCAGTACAGCTCATCACTGGTCAAAATTCCCGCGCCGGGAACCGAAAACGACGACCACAACCCGCCGCGCATCGCGCCGCGCAATCTCTTCGACGCTACCATCGGAAAAGACAACATCTTCCACAAAGAGAGGTACAAGGTGAACTTCGACTTGACTGCAATCAACGTCGCCAACAAGTACGCTCTGTATAACTTCCTCTCCACCTTCAGCGGGACCCACTATGTGACTCCGCGAGCACTGACGGCGAAGATCGCTTTCAACTTTTAGGCCGGGATTGGAGGCGGGCCGGCTGCCCTTCCCGGCCCATACTCCCCGGCATCGATATTGCTGAAAGTCCGCCGTGTTTGTATCAATATAGAGCGGTTGAGAGGACAGACTGACTTGGCAACGCTATCTATTCCGGCACCTCATAAGGTCCGATTTTGAACCAGGCCCGCTGTTTCATTGCGCTACATGAGTCTTTTCCAATTGAAGGATGAGCCTGAAGGGAGCGAAGGGTTAGCGAAGCGG
>CAZMHC010000101.1:0-10762 GCA_964565955.1 uncultured Occallatibacter sp. | reverse complement strand
ACAAAAACCAACTACCCTGAGGAATGGGAATCTACAGAAGATTTAGGACTTGACTAGGTTTCCCCTTTGAAAGCTCGAATGACAATCCGCTGGCCTCGCATCGCTGGCCCCGCCGTCATTCTCTTTGCCGCGGGGGTAGCCGTCGCGCCGCAGTTCGTCCGCGGCCCCTCTAGCGGCCACGCTTCGACTTTCATCTAGTCTCCTGGTTCGATGCGCTGGCGAGTTGGCGGCGAGGGCTATGCTACCAACGGCAATTGGGGCGAACTTAACGACCTTTGGACATTCAACCCCTCCACGAACCAATGGGCGTGGGAGGGTGGTAGCAACACGGTGCCATCTGACGGTAAAGGTCAGCCCGGCGTCTACGGCACATTGGGATCGCCTGCCGCCGCAAACTCCCCCGGAGGCCGCGTTTACGCTTCGAGTTGGACCGACAGCAGCGGCAATATCTGGCTCTTTGGGGGAGGCGGCTTCGATGCCTACGGCAATGAAGGCAATCTCAACGACCTTTGGGAATTCCAGCCTTTGGTCCTCACCCCCTCTTTCCAGGTCAACGGGGCTGCATGGCAGGCGGGCAACGCAGTCAGCGTAACGCCTGACTCCACGGTCAACCTTAAACTCCTGCCCCTCAGCGGCGGCACATGGAGCTGGACCGGTCCCAGCGGATTCACCTCCGCCTCCAGTGAGATCGACAACATTCCATTGAGCGCCGGAGCCAACACCTATACCGCAACCTACACCGACCCCACTGCTTGCTCGTACACGATGTCATTCATTCTTACCGTTCAGTAATCAGGCTAACCCCGGTTCCAGTACCTCGCCTCGCTGGCCGCACCCTACAGTTACCCCCGCCGTCCCGAAGACCGCGTTTTTGTCCGGTCGCGGGCTGGGCGGCGGGGCGGTGGTTCCAGAACTGTGCGCGGACTGCCATCAGGTCGCATCATGGGACGGCGAAAAGAACGAGGAATCCGTAGAATAGCCCAAGATGGCATTTACGGAACAATACGATGTGGTTGTGGTGGGCGCGGGTCATGCCGGGTGCGAGGCGGCGATGGCGGCGGCGCGCATGGGGCTGAAGACGGCGCTCATCACCATGAACCTGGACCTGATCGCGCAGATGAGCTGCAATCCGGCGATCGGCGGCGTGGCCAAGGGGCACCTGGTGCGCGAGGTGGACGCGCTGGGCGGCGTGATGGGCGAGGTGGCCGATGCGGTGGGCATTCAGTTCCGGCTGCTGAATGCCTCGCGGGGGCCGGCGGTGTGGAGTCCGCGGGCGCAGTGCGACAAACAACTCTATCGAGTGAAGATGCGGGAGGTATTGGAGTCGCAGGCGGGGCTGCATATTCGGCAGGCGGAAGTGGTCGATCTGGTGATCGACGACAGGGATCAGGGATCAGGTGTCAGGGATCATGGATTAGAAGATGCAGGTCCCCTTCGGCAAGCTCAGGGCAGGCATTCGACTTCGCTTCGCTCCGCTCCGTCGAAAATGGAGAACGAAGAGCAACCGCAGGTCCTTCGACTCGCCGCGCTCGCTCAGGAAGACAGCCTGTTTGCTAATCGGCGGCGTGTTCTGGGGCTGAAGCTGCGCGATGGACGGACGCTGCTGGCCGGGGCCACCATCATAACCACCGGCACGTTTCTGAATGGTCTGATTCACTGCGGGGAGGAGCGGTATCCGGCGGGGCGCAGCGGCGAACCGGCCTCTTTGCTTCTGGGCGAGGCCCTTCGGGCTCTTGGGTTACGGACTTGCAGACTCAAGACTGGGACGCCGCCGCGGCTCGACGGGCGAACGATTCGCTGGGCGGCCTTCGAGGAGCAGCCGGGCGACGCGGAACCGACGCCTTTCAGCTTCCGGACGAAGCGAATCGTTCAGCCGCAGATAAGTTGCCACATCGCCTTCACCACGCCGGAGACGCTGCGCATCATCCGCGAAAATGTGCATCGCTCGGCGATGTATTCGGGGCGGATCGAGGGGATCGGGCCGCGCTATTGCCCGTCGATCGAGGACAAGATCGTCAAGTTTCCCGACAAGAGTCAGCATCAGTTCTTTCTGGAGCCGGAGGGGCTGCACACGCACGAGGTCTACGTGAACGGAATGTCCACCTCGCTGCCGATGGAGGTGCAGTGGAGGATCGTGCGCTCGATTCCCGGCCTGGAAGAGGCGGAGATGCTGCGGCCGGGTTACGCCATTGAATACGACAGCGTGGACGCGACGGAACTGGACCGGACGCTGAAGGTGAAGAGCATGGAGGGGCTGTATCTGGCTGGGCAGATCAACGGGACCAGCGGGTATGAAGAGGCGGCCTGCCAGGGGATTATGGCCGGCATCAACGCGGCGCTATGGCTGAAAGGCGAGCCGCCTTTCACGATGGATCGGAGCGAGGGCTACACCGGCATCCTGATCGATGATTTGATCTCGAAGGGGACCAATGAGCCGTATAGGATGTTCACCTCGCGCGCCGAGTTCCGGCTGCATCTGCGCATTGACAACGCCGATCGACGGCTGACCCCGCATGGACGGCGACTGGGGCTTATCGGCGACGAGGCGTGGGCGGAGTACGAGAGGAAACAGGCGCGGAGGAAAGCGCTGGAGCGGCTCTTGACCACCGGCAAGGTGAATCCGGAGGGGCTGCGGGCCGCCGGCCTGGAAGCGCAGACGGCGGCTGCGGGACTGACTTGGGCGCAACTGCTCAAGCGGCCGGAGGTGCGCATCGAGGCGGTGCTGAGGGCGGTGCGGACGACCGAAGCAAACGCAGGTCCTTCGACTGCGCAGGTTGCAAAGAACGCAATCTGCTCCGCTCAGGATGACAGTTATTCAAATCAAGATGGTAGCTATTTAGATGACAGCTATATGAATGTGTCAGGCGACGAAGAGATCGCGCTGATGCGGGGTGTCCTACGCAACGAGGCCCGTGCCGTGGAGACCGAGATCAAGTTTGCCGGGTATCTGGAACAGCAGAAGAAATCCATTGAGAAATTGAAGGCCGCCGAGGGGGTAGCAATTCCGGCGTGGATGGATTACTCGATCATCAGTGGACTCTCGCGGGAGATGCGCGAAACGCTGGAACGTGTTCGGCCCGCGACCATCGGTCAGGCCAGCGGCATTCCCGGCGTAACTCCGGCCGCGCTGGGGCTGGTTCATCTTTCGATTCGGGTGCAGGGAAGTTTGAAGCGGTGATTTGCCTCGTCGGCGCACGCGGATATTCCTTGCCGCAGGCCCGTCCGCGGGTGGTAGGATGCGGCGATGAGCGATTATCTCTTCGCATACGGAACGTTGCGTCCGGGGCGGGCGCCGGAGGAGATCGCGGCGGCGGTCGAGAAGTTGCGGCCGGTGGGTGAAGGATTCGTCCACGGAACGCTCTGCAATCTAGGCGAGTATCCCGGCGCGGTGCTTGATCCATCGACAGAGCAAAGGATATCCGGCACGGTATTCGAGTTGCCGGATGATGCGGATATCTTGCACCAACTGGATGAGTACGAAGGCTACGATGCGGACGCGCCGAAGCGGAGCGTCTTCGTCCGCACTCGCCATACGGCGGTCCTTGAGACGGGCGAGGCGGTGTCCTGCTGGATGTATGCATACAACCGCACTGAGAGTGGAGACGAACGATGACGCAGGCCTGGAATCCGCAGGACTATGAAAAGAACGGAGGGTTTGTGCATGAACTGGCGGGTGGAGCGCTGGAATGGCTGGACGCAAGGCCCACGGAACGCATTCTCGACCTGGGCTGTGGCGACGGGCAACTGACGCACCGGATCGCCGCCGGCGGAGCTACTGCGGTGGGTGTGGATCTCTCGCCGGAGATGGTAGCCTCGGCGCGGGCGCGGGGAATAGATGCCCATGAAGGCAAGGCGGAGTCTCTGCGGTTCCCCGACGGCTGGTTCGACGCCGTCTTCTCCAACGCTGCGCTGCATTGGGTGAGCGACCAGGACGCCATGATGGATCAAGTAAGGCGGGTGCTGAGGTCAGGTGGGCGGTTTGTCGCGGAGATGGGCGGGCACGGAAACATTGCCGCCATTCGTGTGGCTTTAGCGGCCGTGTTGGCCCGCCGCGGCTTTGAGGGCCGCGAGGCGGGCGAGAACTGCTATCCAACCACGGACGCTTATGCGCGCAGACTTGCGGGTCACGGCTTCAAGGTGGAAAGAATCGCGCTGATACCGCGCCCCACGCCGCTGGGGGAAAGCGGCATGGAGGGCTGGCTGCGCACCTTTCGCCGCGGTGTGCTGGAGAGCCTGCCGGAGGATATCCGGGATACGGTCGTCGCCGAAACCGCGGCGCTGCTTGCGCCCGCTCTGCGAGCCGAAGACGGAAAATGGACCGCCGACTACGTGCGGTTGAGATTCGCCGCCACAGTTTGAAACGATCGTTGCGGTTTCTTACTCGGCCTGCAGCAACTTGGAACGGAAAAGCAATCCGGCCGCCGCGCCGCCCAGGCTGGGCACTAGCAGGAAGAGCCAAATTTGCCTGATCGCCTGGCCGCCGACAAAGATCGCCGGTCCCAGGCTGCGGGCGGGGTTCACGCTGGTTCCGGTGATGTGAATGCCCAGAAGGTGAATGGCAACCAATGTAGTGCCGATGACCAGCCCCGCGAAGCCGGCGGGTGCGGCCTTCTGCGTGGAACCGAGGATCACGATCACGAAGAGCAAGGTCGCCACAAACTCGTAGGCGATGGCGGAACCCAGGCTGTAGCCGCCCTGGTAGCCCGCGCCCCATCCGTTCTGGCCCAGTCCGCTGGCGGCGATGCTGTAGCCGCCGCCGACGCCGCCGACGATCAGGTAGACCACCGATGCGGCCAGAATGGCGCCGGCAAACTGCCCCACCCAGTAGCCGAAGAGGTCCGCCGTCTTGAGCCTTCCGGCCACCCATATGCCAAGGCTAACCGCCGGGTTGATGTGGCATCCGGAGATGGGGCCGATCCCATAAGCTGCGGCGATCAGCCCCAGGCCGAAGGCGAAGGCGATGCCCACAATGCCCACTTTGTCGCCGGCGACGACAGCCGTTCCAACTCCAAAGAACACCAGAAAGAAGGTGCCCACCAGTTCCGCGAGATATTTCTTCACGATCCCTCCTGTTTGGATTGCGGTTGAGTATCCGGTAAGCGCAGCCCATAGCGGCGCTGATGCCAAAGGGTTTTGAGGCAAATCAGAGACGGACCCGGGGAAGCCGGAGCGTCCATCGACGGGTAAGGAGAAGGGCCGTGGAGCGTTCCCAAACGCGATAACGCAGTTTCGCAGAGACAGCTTTGCCCGGTCAAGTCAAATTCATCAAACGTTTGCATCCCGTTAGCCTATCTGAATTACTCTGTTAACAGTTCCATGCGGTCTCAGGGTTTTGAGTTCCACGGCCGCCGGACGAGGGCTGACAGGTTGAGCCAAACCGTATTTGTACTGGAAGACGATACCGATATTGCGCGTCTGGTGCAGCATCACCTGGAAGCGGCGGGCTATGCGGCGCGCCTGTTTCACACCCCCACCAACCTGATACCCGATGCCGAGCGGCAGCCGCCGGCCCTGTTTCTGTTGGACATCATGGTCCCCGGCGGAGACGGCTTGGACGTGTGCCGCCGGCTGCGCGGCAACGCGGGGCTTTCCACTATTCCCATCATCTTTTTGACCGCGCGCGCCGGAGAAAACGATCGCGTCCTGGGTTTGGAACTGGGCGCGGACGACTACATCACCAAACCGTTTGCCACGCGCGAACTGGTGGCGCGCGTCAAGGCCGTGCTGCGCCGCTTCGAGCGTCCCTCGACGCCCTCGATCGTAACCTTCGATCAGGTTGTGGTGGATGCCAATGCCATGCAGTTGACGGTGCGCGGAGAGCTGACCACCACCACGGCCACAGAGTTCCGGCTGTTGGATTATCTGGTGCGTCATCCGGGTCGGGTCTTTAGCCGCGACCACCTGCTGGACTCGGTTTGGGGGGATGCGCGCTTCGTCACCCCGCGTTCGGTCGACGTCTACGTGCGGCGCATCCGTGAGAAGATCGAGCTTGACCCGGAGAACCCGCGCTATCTGAAGACGGTGCGCGGGGCCGGCTACCGCTTCGAGCTTCCCAGGGGCGAGTAACTCCATTGACCCGCAAAGTCTTTACCAAGCTGCTCGGCCTCTTCGTCCTGCTGCTGGTTCTCCATGCCGTGCTGATGTATCTCGTTTTTCGTTCCTTGACGCTATATGGTGGGGGCGAGACGCAGCGTCTATCGGTCCGTGATGCGCTGTGGTCCGGGCTGATCGCGTTGGGCGCGACTGTGCCGGTGGCGGCTTGGGTTGCGGGAGGAATCTCGGCGCGGTTCAGCCGGGTGGTGGCCTTTGCCTTGCGCATCGCGGAAGGCGACTTGAACGCGCGTCTGCCCGCGGCCCAGACATTCGGTGAACTTTCCTCGATGGAGTCGGCATTGAACCGGACGGCCGAACGGCTCGGCGAAAGCTTCGCCGAGATCGATAGCCGCCGCCAGGAGCTCGCGGCCATATTGGATTCGATGCGGGAGGCTGTGGTTACCATCACTCCCGCAGGCCAGGTGCGCTGGTCGAACGCCGTTATGCAGCGCATCGCCGGGACGCATATCCGCGTGGGCCGTCCGCTGGTCCACTCGGTGCGCGATCCCGCTGTGCTGGATTGTGTGCGTGGGGCGCTTGAGAACCGAGAGGTCCGCTTTGGTCGCGCCGGTTCCCTGGCCCCGGGGCGCGTCTTCGAGATTCACGCCGCGCCGCTGCCCTCGGGCGGCGCGCTTGCCGTGTTGCACGACGTTACCCGCATCGAGTCCGCCGAAAAGTCTCGCCGCGACTTCATTGCCAACGTCAGCCATGAGCTGCGTACGCCTCTGACCTCGATCCAGGGTTACGTCGAGACGCTCTTGGAGGAGCCTTTTCCCAGCCTCGAGACCGCGCGCGAGTTTCTCGGCATCGTCCTCAAGAACGCCACGCGCATGAACCGCCTGACCGTGGATTTGCTGGCTCTGGCAAGCGTCGAAAGCCCGGATTACAGGCTGGCCCGGCAAGCCATGCGGGCCAGCGCCCTGGTTGAAGACGCCATCGAGTCGCTGGGCGGCATGGTGACCGACTCCGGGGTCCATCTCGAATCGTCGGGTGCGCCCGATGCGCTGGTAATGGCCGATCCAGACGCCATGAACCAGGTCTTCGGCAACTTGATCGAGAATGCCCTCAAGTATGCCAAAGCGGGCAAGCGGATTTGCGTCGGGGCGCGGCTCTTGGACGCCGCGGTCGAGTTCACCGTCCGGGACTTCGGTCCCGGCATCGCATCCGAGCACATTGATCGCATCTTCGAGCGTTTCTATCGCATCGACAAAGCTCGTTCCCGCGAGGTTGGCGGCACGGGACTCGGCTTGGCCATCGTGCAATACATAGTTATAGCCCACGGCGGCGGCATCCGCGCCGAAAGCGAACTGGGCGCGGGCGCTGCCTTCCATTTCACGCTGCCGCTGGCTCCCGCGCCATCGGGAAGAACCGGAGCGGCAGAACTGTCGGCGGCTGCGCTGGAGACAAGCAACGCCGGGAACGGGATCGAACCGTTGAAGTAGCGCAAAGCGCCGACACCTCCCGGCATCCGTTCATCGTGAACGGGTACCGGGAGGTGTCCCAGTTGAATCAGGTTATTCCGGCTGGGGGCCGAAGGCGTAGTCGGATGCAAAACTCTCCAACGACGCTCCGCCGGTGCCGCCGGAGAGCGACACGGTGATGGTGGTTTGAAGGATCTGGATACCAGAAACGGTAACCGAATCTCGCTCCTTGATGGTGCAGGCGTCCTCGCAGATTTCGTAGACTTCAAGCGGCGCGGCGGTGCTGGCAACGGAGGTTTTTTCCTCCACCGTAACGCTTCCAACGATCCCCGAAACCTTCGCAAGCCCGAGGTCGAGCGTGAGAGTGCCTGTTAGCGGCAGGATGTCGGCCGCGTTTGGCGGGAAGGGAACAGCCTTGAAGCCGATCACGGAGATCTCGGATTTCCCGGCTGCGACGCTCCAGGGAGCCGAGAAATTCAGTCCCGGAGAAAGTCCGGCGACGGGCAGCAGAATGGGGGTCACAACGATCTCGGCCGGCGTAATGGCGTTCAGGACCGGGCTTGCGTAGGTAAAATTGTCGTAAAGGACGCTGTCGAAAGTACAGCCTTCCGCGCCGAGCGCGATGTAGCTTGCAAGTGTCCCGCGAACGCACTGCGGAGCGAGCGGCGCGATTTGGGCGAAGGCGGGGAGGGCGAACAGCAGCGCGAAGGCCGCCGTGAGAAGGAGTTTGGCTTTCATAGTGGGGGGTCCTCCAGAGAGATTCAATTCTGGCGGCAACGCTAATCCACTTTTTGAACCATTGTCAATGCGCCGATCGATTTAGTTTGCGAATTAGTTGACGAAATCTCGGTTTATTCAAATCCCTTTAACATTGGCCGTAGAGAATCCGATTGGAGAGCAATTCCGCAAGGGAGATTTTCGTGAAACGAGCATTGGCAGCGGTTGGCATTTTGGCATTGGTTTCGATCCCGGCTCAGGCCCAGAAGTTGACGGGGGCGGGCGCGACATTCCCCTATCCGATCTATTCCAAGTGGTTCAGTGAGTATTCGGCGGCGCATCCAGGCGTCGAGATCAATTACCAGTCCATCGGTTCGGGCGGCGGCATTCGTCAGGTCGCGGCCGGTTTGGTGGACTTTGGCGCCACCGACGGACCGGCCACGGACGAGCAATTGGCCGCCTCGAAGACCAAGTTGATTCACATTCCCACGGTTCTGGGCGCAGTTGTTCCCGTCTTCAACGTCACTGGCGTCAGCGACCTCAAATTCAGTTCGGACGTGCTGGCCGACATTTTCCTGGGAAAGATCGCAAACTGGAGCGACGGGCGCATCGCCAGGGACAATCCCGGCGTGAAGTTGCCCAGCGAAAAGATCATTGTGGTTCACCGTTCCGACGGCAGCGGCACCAGCTACATCTTCACCGACTATCTGAGCAAGGTCAGCCAGGAGTGGGCCAACGGACCGGGAAAGGGAACTTCGCCCAGTTGGCCGACGGGTGTCGGCGGCAAGGGCAACGAGGGCGTAGCTGGCCTGGTGCGCCAGTTGCCCGGCTCCATCGGCTACGTTGAGTTGATCTATGCCTTGCAGAACAAGATCAGCTACGGCGAAGTTAGGAATCCGGCCGGCAATTTCGTGAAGGCTTCGATCGAAGGCGTGACGGAGGCCGCGGCCAGCGTCAAAACGCTTCCCGCCGACTATCGCGTCTCGATCACCAACGCTCCCGGAGCCAAAGCCTACCCCATTTCCAGCTTTACCTGGCTGCTGGTTCCGCTCAAGTCCCCGGACGCGGCCAAGGGCAAGGTGCTCAAGGATCTGCTGAGCTGGATTGTCAAATCCGGAGAGGACGAAGTCTCCGCCCTCTCCTATGCGCCGCTGCCTCAAAGTGTGCGTGATAAAGTGCTCAAGACCGTCTTTTCGTTGCAATAGTTTCAATAAACGCAAGGAACGGAACTGGAGCGGTCCGAAGGCTTGGCGGACCCTCCGGTTACGTTCAAGCGGATGAGGGAACCGCGAGGCTTCCGTACTCTTGCATCTTCTTCTATCATCAAGCCTGCCTATGCCCGTCAAACCCAAGCTCGGACAGAACTTCCTGAACGATGCCCAAGCGGTCGAGCGGATCGCGAATGCGCTGGGAGACCTGTCCAGCCGCACGGTGGTCGAAATCGGCCCCGGCCGCGGCGCGATCACGGCGGCGCTGGCCGCCCGCGCCGCTCACGTGCTGGCCGTCGAACTGGACGCTGAACTGGCCGCCAGACTGCGCGACAGTTTCCCATCGGAGCGCGTGACCGTTGTTCATCGGGATGCGCTCGAATTCGACTTCGCGGAGGCCGCGGCGACGGCCGGGGCGCGGTTGCCGGTGGCGGGCAATCTGCCCTACGGCATCACCTCGCAAATTCTGCTTAAGCTGGCCGCCAGCCACGCCGCACTGGACCGCGCCGTGCTCATGGTGCAGCGCGAGGTGGCCGACCGTGTAACCGCCCAGCCGGGTTCGCGCGACTACGGCCTGCTCTCGGTGACGATGCGGATGGTCGGCCCGGTCACTCAGCTCTTCACCCTTCCGCCCTCCGCTTTCACCCCGCCGCCGGAGGTGCATTCGACCGTCTTCCGCTGGCGTTTTGAGCCTCGCTTTGCGGAACTTGAAGTCGAGCCGACCGGCTTTCTGCGCTTGGTGCGCCAAGTCTTCGCGCAGAAGCGCAAGACGCTGGCCAACAATCTTCGCGCCGCCGGCTTTTCCGCCGATGCCATTCGGGCCGCGCTGGCCGACGTGGGGGTGGACGCGCAAGCCCGCGCCGAAGCTCTGCCCATAGAGGCCTTTGCGGCTCTTTGGCATAGCCTCAAGGAAGAACGGGCCGCCGCTGTGGGCAAAGCTGGCGGCGATTCCGAATCGGCAAAGACATCTTCCAAATCGGCCATTCTTCCAGCATGATACCCACTATCCGTTCGCTGAAAACTGCGCAATGATGCAAAGACAACAGGATTCGATCTCCACGCAACGTCAAGTCCTCGAGCATCTCACAGGCGTAAGTTCGAGCGGCTTTGGCGTGGCAGACTGCCGTTTGCCGGCGATTTTCGGGGAATCGGGTTGGCACGCGGTTGTGTTTAGTCGGTGTCATTGCCCGTTTGCTTGTTGCAGCGCGTTCTCTGCGCACGGCTCCGCCTGCCGGGATGCCGGCCGTAGCGGCCGCGGTGCTCCAGCGCCACTTCGTGAATCGCCGCGCGCACTTCCATCTCTTCCTCCGCCGGCGCCTCGGC
>CAZMHC010000100.1:0-10826 GCA_964565955.1 uncultured Occallatibacter sp. | reverse complement strand
AGCTTCCCATCCAGTTTTGCACTCAATCCCATGCGATCTCTCCTCTCTCTGTTTACCAGAGTCGAAAAGACCGTTTACACAAAATGTTTTACACCCTCGATAGACCGTTATTTGACAAAGCGTCCGAGGGTTCTCGAATCACTCTCAGCGCCACAACCGGCTTCAACTTTGCCAGTCGAAACATTTGTTGCCCCGCCCATTCCAAGAGTGATCGGCGAAAAAATTCCAGAGCGACTTCGGCGACTTGTTGCGAAATTCGATCCCCTGAAGCGTGACCATCTCAATCTTTCTCTGGGCAAGGCCGGTGAAGCTTTTGTTGTTGACCTTGAAAAGCGCCGACTAAATGAGGGTAATCGCGCGGACCTAGCCAGAAAAGTGCGATGGACATCCGAAGAAGATGGGAATGGTGCGGGCTATGATATTTCTTCTTTCAGCCTTGGGGGCACACCTCTGCATATTGAGGTCAAGACCACCAACGGGTCTGCGCGCACTCCATTTTTTCTCACGCGCAACGAGTTCGAGGTTGCAAAACATATCCCCACGCAATGGCAGATATATCGCGTTCACTTGTTCGCCACAGGTCCGCGGGTTTTCACTATCGCACCGCCCCTTGAGAACAACCTCAATCTTTCAACGGAGACATGGCGAGCCTCATTTTGACAGTTAGGCGCGCATGAACAAATACAAAAGGATTTAACTATGCGGCGATTCAATTTACGAAACCGTATAAAACGGTGCCGGAATATGTGCTTCACCAGCGATGGGGAAGGGGTGCCACAATTTGGAGGACGACACGAATCCGAGTGTTCGCTGGAGAATTGCGAGGTTACATTTGATCGCGATATTTCGGCTGAACTACGCAGTTACATTCTCGATCAAACGGAGTTGTATTGCAAAATGTGTGGTATCTGCCCTGGGGACATTGACGATCTTACTGGGTATAGGGCTAAATTCAATATTGAATTTATCGCAGATACGAGTATTGGAGGCCAAGAGGAGCTATCCAATTTGAGAACCCTTTGCTCTACCTGCGACGAGGGAATGAAGAGTATCGTAACGGTGAAGCCGACTGCGATTTGGCTGCTGTCGCAAGTGCGACGAGCAGGTCACGACGAACAACTTGCTGTTCTGAAATGGCTCCGCGAGAAATTCAAGGTCTGACGACCTATGGATCGCAGTGAGAATATGCGAGCGATTCGCGGCAGGGACACATTGCCCGAAATCGCGGTGCGTAGTCTGACGCATAAGCTCGGTTATCGCTTCCGGTTACACCGGCAAGACCTTCCTGGGAGGCCGGACTTGGTGTTCCCCGCAAGACACAAGGTGATTTTCGTGCATGGATGCTTTTGGCATTCTCATGCTTGTAAAACCGGACTCATCCCAAAGTCAAACCGAGATTTCTGGATTCCAAAGCTTTGGAGAAACAAGGTACGCGACAAGGAGAATATTGACGCTTTGAAGCAGTTAGGTTGGGATGCACTGGTGATTTGGCAATGTGAGTTGAAGGACAGCAGAGCGGTCGGCTCACGTGTGAGACGGTTCTTGGGCCGGAAAGGGGATTCAAAGAAATCACGCGTATGAATCCACGAGTTTACTTATGATGCCGGGTGTCCCATCCTTGCCTCCCCGGCAATCCGCGTTCTGATAGACACGGTCCTCAGCTGCTTTTCACTTCACCCGCACCTTCGGCTCGACCGACAATCCCGGCCTCAACAAATGGTTGGGGTCTTCATTCGCCAGATCGGTGAAGTCGATGCGCACCGGAACCCGCTGCACCACCTTCACGTAATTCCCAGTCGCGTTCTCCGGCGGAAACAAGCTCAGCACCGACCCGGTCGCCCCGCCGATTTGAGTTACCTTGCCGCGGTAAGTCTTGCCGGTCGCGTCCACCTCGATCTCGACAGGCTGCCCGGCGGCCATGCGGCGCAATTGGGTTTCCTTGAAGTTTGCCGTCACCCACAAGTCTTCGAGCGAGACCAGCGTGAGAAGGTTCTGGCCCACGCCCACGTTTTGGTCGATCTCGACGCTCTTGCGAGTAACGATCCCCGCCGTAGGCGCCACTATCTTCGTATAACTCAGGTTCAGCCGGGCCTGGTCGAGCTGGGCCTGGGCCTGCCGCACCTGAGCCTGGGCCTGCTTGGCGCGGGCGGATTGCGCGGCCACCTGCTGCGGCCCGGTCTCTGCGAACTTCAACCCCGCCTGGGCCTGCTGCTCGCGATCCTTGACGACTTTCACTCCATCCTCGGCGGCCCGTTCGCTGGCGCGGGCATCGGAGAGCGCGGCCTTGGCGGCATCGGCGGCGGCCACGGCCGCGTCGAACTGCTGCTTGCTGATTACGTCCTTCTCGACCAGCGGCTTGTAGCGCTCGAGGTCGGCCTGGGCCTTGGTGTTGTTGGCCTTGGCCTGGCCGACGCGAGCGTGCGCGGCCTGAAGCTGCTGCTCGGCCTGCTCCACGCCGGCCTGAGCGCCGCTCAAATTGGCATCCGCCGAACTCAGATTGGTGCCGGTATTGACAGAGGCGATCGGCACGTTCACCTCGGCCGCCGCGGCGTTGGCCTGGGCGCTGGCTAGCGCCGCCTCCGCGTTCTCCACGGCAACCTGATAGTCTCTGGGGTCCAGTTCGGCGATCGTGTCGCCCGCCTTCACCACCTGGTTCTCGTCCACGTCCACCTTGAGAACCTGGCCGTTGATGCGCGAGCTGATCTGGATCAGGTGGCCGTTGACCTGCGCGTCGTCGGTGTCCTCCGAATAAGTGGAGCGCCACCAGAGTCCTACCGCGACCAGAACGAGAATCGCAACCGCGATCGCAACGACGACTCTGCGACTGGACCGCGGCTGCGCAGTCTCGGCGCTCTCGTCAGGCTCGGTCGGAGCCGGTCTTTCATTGGAATCCGCCACGTTTACTTTCCTCCCAGATAGTTCCGATAGTTTTCGCCCGCTCCCAGAGCGCGGGCCAGGCTCAGCTTGGCTACGTTGTGCCGGTAGAGGCTGGTCACGTATCGGTCGCTGGCCTGGGCCACCGATTGTTCGGCCTGGCTCACGGCCAGATTGTCGCTGACTCCGTTGGCATAGCGCTGCTGTGCCTCGCTGAGCGCCTTATTGGCCAGCGCGACGCTGGAGCGCGCCACCTCGACCTGCTTCTGCGCCGAGGCAATGTCCAGCAGCGCGTCGCGAACGTCGGCATCCACCTGCGCTTGCTTGTCGCTCAACAGATCGCGCGCGGTATCCAGTTGCGCCTGGGCCTGCTGAGCATCGCCGCGCAAGGCAAACTCTTTGAACAGCGGCACGCTCATCTTGCCGGTCGCGTCGCCGGTGCCGTGCGAGTGGGCGAGGGTGACGCCGATGTCGCCGTAATCGCCGTCGAAATTCAGCGTGGGCAACCGCTCGGCGGTAGCCGCCTTGCGCTGGTCCTCGGCCGCCTTGGACTGCTCCATCAAAGCCGCCAAATCCTTGCGGTTGGCGCGCGCGGTACGAATCGCGGCCTCCACATCCAACTGGTCGAAAACCGCGTAGGGGGTCTTGTCGGCCAGTGTGAAGCTCTGCTCCAGCGGCAGTCCGATGGCCCGGGCCAACGCCAGCTTGTCTTTTTCCAGCGCGTTGCGGGCCACGATCAACTGCTGCTCCAGCGACTGAGAATCCAGACGAGCCCTCAATTCGTCCAGTAGCGGCGCCGTGCCCGCCTGGTGATTGGCAACCGCCTGATCCAGCGAGATTTTCGCGGTAGACGCCTGCGCTTCCACGCTGGCTATGCGCGTTTCATCCGCCACCGCAAGCAGGTAGGCATTGCCCACCGTGAGCACCACCAGATCGCGCGCGTCCAGGGCGGAAAGCTGGGCGGCGGCAAAGTTGTGCCGCGCGGCCAGGTAGTTGCGCAGCGAGACCACGTCCACCAGCGACCAGCTCAGCGAAGCCCGCACATCTGTATAGCCGAATGGCCCGATGATCTTGGGAAAACCGGGGATGCGCAGCCCCTCGGCGGGCAGGTCGGTCTGCATCTCGGCTTCCTTGGCGCTGGCATCCACCGAAGGCAACAGCGATTGCAACTGGCTCAACCGCTGCCCGCGCGCCGCCGCCGTCTGCTGAGCGCTCAGGAGTACGCCCAGATTGTTGCGCAACCCTCGCTGGATGGCGTCGTCGAGAGTCAGGACGAGGGGTTGCTCCGAAACCTCTCCCGCGGATACGCCGCCCTGAAAGCTGGATGCCGTGGGCGCGGCGGAGAGAGTGGGCAAGGCCTGCGCGGCCAGCCCGCCCGGAGCCAAAACGAGGCCCACCAGCAGAGCGCCTACTCGAATCGAACTGTTAGCTTCAAATTTCAAGGGCATCTTACTCGACTCGTGGCGAAGCGCTTCTCGCTTGATAAGGTCCGTTCGGAAAATGCCGATTCCGAATGGATTCGACAAGGGGGCGAAAGACTCCTTTTCAGTGTAACCAATGAACGGGCGTGAAACGAGACGAGGAAGCCGAAGCGGCAAAATATGCCGCGACCTCAGCTTTCCAGGCGCTTCGACAGCGTTCGATCGCTCGCTCGACAACCGGAACCCCGGCTTCGATCGCCTCTCTGCGATACACTCCACTTGTGATGGTTTCCGAACTCGGCAACGCCGCAATTCCCGCCCATATTCGTCCCGCTGGCCTGGCCTTTTTGCGCGGCCTGGCCCGCCACAACGACCGCGAGTGGTTCTCGCCGCGCAAGGCGGTCTTCGATGCGGAACTGAAGGAGCCGATGCTGGCCATCATTCGCAAGGTGACGGAGGCAATGGCCGCCTTCGCGCCCGGCTTCGTCCGCCCCGCCGAGAAGTGCCTCTTCCGCATCTATCGCGATACGCGCTTCAGCGCCGACAAGAAGCCTTACAAGACGCACATCGCCGCTTGGTGGGCTTTGCAGGGGCTGGAGAAGACCTCGGGCGCGGGCTACTACTTCCACATCGACGCCAAAGAGGTGGTGATTGCAGCCGGGGCGTATATGCCGGAGAAGGAGCAGTTGGCCGCCATTCGCCGTTGGCTGCTCGACCATCACGCCGAGTTCCGCAAGGTCTTGCAGTCGGCAGCCCTTCGGAAGGCATTTGTGGAATTCGAGGGGAACGCGCTGACCCGCCCTCCGAAGGGGTTCCCCAAGGAGCATCCGGCGCTGGATCTGATTCTCTGCCGTCAGTGGGGGATAAGCGCGACCCTGCCCGCCTCGGCGGCGCTGGAGGCCAAGTTCGCGGCCACGCTGATCCGCCACTTCCGGCTGGCCGCGCCGGTAGTGGATGCGCTGAACGAGCCGATCGCCGCAACGCTGGAACCCGGCAAGAAAGTTCTCTTCGGGCTGAAATGACCACCTGCGGTGGGGCCAGCGACCTCTTCGATTCGGGCGGATCGGCTGGATTTCTAGAGGCAAAAACCTGCAAAACCATGCAAAAACCGCAAAAAATAGAAAAAAATGGCACAAATCCCCAAGAAAATTGTGGAAATCGCGGTTTTTTAGTTGACTTTGCCCGCCCAAAAGTCGCATTGTAACCAACGACGGGTTATCCGGCCCGCATGAATACAGGGGATTCGCGCTAGAGTTGCCTCGGTCGAACTCCTCCATGCGGTACGCATTTCGCGGCGGAAGCCCAGGCAACAGCGGCGTTCCCAAGGGCGCGCCCATAAGGAGAGCATAGCGATGGCAACTGGACTGACCAAGACTGCCCTGATTCGGCTACTGGCCGAGAAACTGGAATTGACCAACAAGCAAGTAGCGGCCTTCCTGGACCTGCTGGCCGACACCGCGGTGAAGGAGACCAAGAAGAACGGCGTCTTTGTGATCCCAGGCATCGGCCGCTTGGTGAAGGCGCAACGCAAGGCCCGCATCGGCCGCAACCCGCAGACCGGCGAGTCCATTCCCATCAAGGCCAAGACGGTGGTCAAGTTCCGCGTGGCCAAGGCCGCCAAGGACGTGATCGCCCCCGCCAAGAAGTAGTTTTCTCGCCGGTTTTCCCCGATCGCGTATGGATCGAATCCCGGACTGCGGACAGCAAAGGGGAGGAGCGCACGCGCCTCTCCTTTGTCATGCCCCGATATGGCATACCCGCTCGCAGATGGAGAAAGGGAAGAATACTTTCCAGTTATGCGACGATAAATCCAATATGAGATTCTATGTCTCTCTGTCGTGAGTCATTGCCGGCGCGGCATCCGTGCCTCCGCCAAATACTCCAGCCACTCCTCAATCCCAGCCCCGCTCTTCGCCGAAGTCTCGAAGATACGTATTCCCGGCCGAATCTCGTTGATATTCATGAGCGCCAACTCGCGGTCGAAGCAGCATGGCTCGGCAAGATCGATCTTGGTAATCACAGCGGCGTCCGCCGAGTTGAAGAGGGTCGGATATTTGAGCGGCTTGTCTTCGCCCTCCGTCACGCTCAGCAGCGCCACTCGTATCTTCTCGCCCAGATCGTAACTCGACGGGCAAACCAGGTTGCCGACATTCTCGATGAAGAGATAGTCCAGGCCGGCTAACTCCCACCCGTCCAAACGCTTTTCCACCATCTCCGCGTCCAGGTGGCAAATCCCATGGGTATTGATCTGCCGCACGGGCGCGCCGCTGGCCGCCAGGCGCCGTGCGTCGTTATCCGTCTCCAGATCGCCCACCAGCGCCGCCACACGCGCGCCCCGCGCCCGCAATTCCCGCAGCGTCTGCTCCAGAAAGGCGGTTTTGCCCGTCCCAGGGCTGGAAACCAGATTCAGCGTCAGCACTCCGGCGGCCGCAAAGCGTCCGCGCAGCCCCGCCGCCAACTCATCGTTCTTCTTCAGAATTCCCCGCCGCAACTCCACAATCCGGGTCGTCATCGCTCCTCCTTGCCGCTTCGATCGCCTCTTCAATCTCGATCGACTCGATCTCCAGCTCCCGCCCTTGCAGCGGTTCTTCGCTCACCAGTTCGCCACAGCGCGGGCAGCGGAAGCTCTGCACACCCGCCAACTCCACATCTTGCCCGCAGGGCGCGCAATGCACCACCACCGGCAGCGTCGTCACCGCCAGCCGCGACCCCTCCAGCGCCGTCCCTTCCGTCGCGATCCCATAGCAGAACTCCAGCGACTCCTGAATCACCGAGGCCAGCGCTCCCACCCGTAGCCGCACCTCCACGACCCGCGCCCCCGGATACGCCGCCAGCGACTCCGTCACGGTTTCGACAATGCTCGATACGATGGAAAGCTCGTGCATAGAATTCAAATTTTACGCTTTCGCCCACTGTCCGACCCACCGTTCCGCTCTGTAAGATATTGCAAGGAGTTTTCCAGTGCCCAATACTTATGCCCCGCCAGCGCGCCTTGCCCTCAGCCATCTCGCCCCCGGCGCCTTCCAGTCGGAGATTCGCGCCATGAGCCTGGAGTGCGACCGCATCGGCGGCATCAATCTCGCCCAGGGCATCTGCGATACCCCTGTCCCCGCGCTCGTGCAAGAGGCCGCCATTCAGGCCATCCACGGCGGCCACAACATCTACACCCGCCTCGACGGCATTACCCGCCTGCGCAATGCCATCGCCGCCAAGCAGAGCCGCGACTACGCCCTCGACTACGATCCGGAGAGCGAGATTCTCGTCTCCAGCGGAGCCACCGGCGGCCTGCACGCCGCCGCCATGGCCCTGCTCAACCCCGGCGACGAGGTCCTGGTCTTCGAGCCTTTCTATGGCTACCACGTGTCCACGCTCAGCGCGCAGCGCCTCGCGCCGGTCCTCGTCCCCCTCGCCGGGCAGGACTGCGCCCTCGACACGGCCGCCCTGGAAGCGGCCGTCACCCCGCGCACCCGCGCTCTACTGCTCAACACCCCTGCCAACCCTTGCGGCAAAGTCTTCAATCGCGCCGAACTGGAAGAAATCTCCAATCTGGTTCTCAAGCACGACCTTTTCCTTATCACCGATGAGATATACGAATACTTCGTCTACGACGGCCAGCAGCACATCTCGCCCGCCACGCTGCCGGGAATGAAGGAGCGCACCATCGTCCTCTCCGGCTTCTCGAAGACCTATTCAGTTACCGGCTGGCGTCTGGGCTACGTAGCCGCCGATGCCCGCTGGATGGGCGCCATCTCTTACTTCCACGACCTGACCTACGTCTGCGCGCCCTCCGCTTTTCAACATGGCGCCGCCGCCGGCCTTGAGCAACTTCCACCCAGCTTCTACACCGAGTTGTCCGCCGACCATCAAGACAAGCGCGCCCGCCTGCTCAGCGCCCTGCGGGATGCCGGATTGGAACCGTCCGTTCCCGCCGGCGCCTATTACATTCTGGCCGGCGCGGCCAACCTTCCAGGAAAAACCGCGGCTGAGAAAGCCCGCCGTCTGTTGTCCGCCACCGGCGTGGCCGCGGTAGCCGGCTCCGCTTTCTTCCGTCCCGGCCTCGGCGAAAACCTCCTGCGCTTCTGCTTCGCCAAGAAAGACCGCGACCTTGACGAAGCCTGCGCGCGGCTGCGCAAGCTATAAAGTGGGGAACGGGAGCGGCGTGATCGCAGGCGCCGCTAACGTATGGCGGGTTTTTCGCAGCCTTCTATTTCCGTCCGCATCCCGCGAGATGTGGCCGACTATCCGTTCTCTCCGGGTTGGACCGATCGGCACGGCATACATACTCCGCGAAAGTTCCGATGCCGCGAATTCGGCAAAAGCGCGCGATAACCGCAGTTCATGGAGTAACTCACCTCGGCTCTCTCGACCGCATAATTCGCCGCGAAGAGCATCGCCCCGCGGAATATTCAGTAACTGGAGGGCGTGGCTCATGTTATATACGGCCTGGGCCGCAAAGGAGAGAGCCAGGGCGCGCCGGTGCCAGGGTCGCCCGAACAAGCGCCGACCGCGCATCGATCCGAATCAGGTCCAGCACCGCGGCCAGTCCGCTGCGCTTGTCGGTGGATGCAGTTCGTCATTGGGAGTCTGGGCGCCGCCAACCGGAAGCCGCTGCGCGCGCACTTCTAATCGTCATTGCCGCCGACCCTGAATTTGTGATGCGTTCCTTGGCTAAAAGTGCTTGAGCACGAGTAAAGAGTCGCACGATGAGTAGGGGGAAATCTCATAGATGTCTATGCTTTCCGAGGTCTCAAAATCGAGACCCGGGGCACCCGGCACCCGGCCCTAAATTTCATGAATCGTGCTACGGGCAGCATCCCAGACGGCGAAGCGCATGTCGATATCGTAGTGTCGCCGCATCCTTTCAAATAGCCGACGGGCAGGAGCTAGTGCATTCCCCTTTTTACCATTCGCGGAGAAATAGGCAGCGGGGGCCATGGCCAGGCCAGTAACGGCCACATTGGCTGCATCTGCCGGTAGCGATCCTCGTTCCACCATCAGCGACTGCGCGGCAGGACTAGAGAGAAACAGGCGCATCTGGCGCAGCGATTCAACGGCCGCATACCAGGGATCGTCTGAACTTGCCTTGACTTCGCATAGAACAAGCCGATAGCCATCCGCACCATGGCTCAATAGCAACAGATCTGCCTCCACATTTCCACGGCGCGCACCGCCGATGAAATCGCAGCAGAGTGGCAGAGCATTCACGCCGTCGAGCAATCGCGCGCCCAGTAGCGTGATCTTTCCGCGTTGGTTGATGAGAATCTCGCGCTCCATCGTGTGCTCACCCGCACGAGGCGCATTTAGATCGCGTCTTCGATACGGACTTTCCTTCCACTTGTCAGTGTCCCAACCTCGGTCCCTTTGCCATTTTCCCGGAATCGGCTGCTCCCAGAATGCCAGAACCTGTTCGATGCGGCTTTCTGGATCAGGCAGATGCGGTCCCTGAAAACTGGCCAGTGTCTGCCAATGGTCCCGCCATGCGGCAAAGATGGCCGGCGTAGTTTGCATTGATGGTTTGGACGAATCCGTGCTTTCTGTTGTTGAACGAACAATATGATTCACTGCCGATTGCGGCTCTCCGCCGGCCATGGAGCTAATGACGGAAGTCAGGTCATGCTTTTCATCCGGTACAAGCTTGCCGGGCAGGAAAACCTCCAGAAGTCCGGGAACCGGCTGGCTCAACCCCAATTCTTGATGCACGGCTTGCAGTGCCTTATCCCACTCCGCCTGAGCGGTCGGTCGATAAGGATCGGCAACCAGGTACAGGTTGAGCAGGAAACAGGGACGATTCAACCTTTGCCTGATGAAGAACAGATGAGCGATGCGATTAGCTGACTGATAGAGCGGCCCGGTCCAGTCAGCTTCCTCTTTTGCGCCACACCATTGCTTTGACGCAGCGAGCGATTTCTCAATCAGCGCCCGGGAAGTTGCGCTCGCCTGACAGCCATTTCCATAGATCTCGGGCACATGGCTCTTGGCTTCGACAAGGATCACGACGGGGTGGCTATCTGTAGTCGAGAGAACTGCAAGACCATCCCACGACGGCCCAAGAGCTGGCCAGAAGCCGGTCAGGTCGCGTGTAAACTCCCCCAGACCGATGGCATGAAGAAAATCCCCGTCGCGATACTCCGCATAATCTTCGTTTGCGAGTGGCGAAACCCATCGAACGGCAGCAACAGATTCCCGTAATTCGATAGGGAGAGCCTCCAACAACGCCTTCGTGAGATCATCCTGACGCTCTTTCACATAGTCCTGCAATTGTCTCTGGCTGCCTCGTTTGGCTCGACCATGGACTCCATTCCGAGCCTGGACAGCACGCCGCTCCAAGGCAGAATCGTTGGCGGTTGGAACCCCGCCCCTTCGAGCCGCCGCCAAATACCGCAGATTGTATTCAGAAGTTCGGAGGCTCCAATACCTGTTGCCGTCCTCTCCGCTCACGGTGTGTGCATCTTCCGAAAATCGTGTCTCGCCACCTACAGAGCCGGTTCCGCAAATTCAGACAGGGGTTTAAGTGGAGGGTCTGTTCGCCCG
>CAZMHC010000099.1:0-10867 GCA_964565955.1 uncultured Occallatibacter sp. | reverse complement strand
TCTTCGCGGATGCGCTTGTCGAGATTCTTGATGAGCGCGCCGCCGCCGGTGAGCACAATGCCGCGGTCGCTGATGTCGGCCGAAAGCTCGGGCGGGGTGCGCTCCAGGGCCACGCGGATGGCGTTCATGATGACCGCGATGCACTCGCCCAGGGCTTCACGGATTTCACTGTCGTCGATGGAGATGGTCTTGGGCACGCCTTCGATCAGGTTGCGGCCTTTGATCTCCATGGTGAGCGGCTTGTCGAGCGGGTAGGCCGAACCGATCTCGATCTTGATGTGCTCGGCGGTGCGTTCGCCGATCAGTAGGTTGTACTTGCGTTTGAGGTAGTTGGTGATCGCCTCGTCCATCTGGTTGCCGGCCATGCGCACGGAGCGCGAATAGACGATGCCGGAGAGCGAGATGACGGCGATGTCCGTGGTGCCGCCGCCAATGTCCACCACCATGTTGCCGGAAGGTTCGGTGATGGGCAGGCCGGCGCCGATGGCCGCCACCATGGCTTGCTCGACGAGAAAGACCTCGCTGGCCTTGGCCCGGTAGGCGGAGTCCTCGACGGCGCGCTTCTCCACCTGGGTAATCTCCGAGGGAACGCCGATGACGATGCGCGGATGCACCAGCATCTTGCGGTTGTGGGCCTTCTGGATGAAGTAGTTGAGCATTTTTTCAGTGACTTTGAAGTCGGCGATGACGCCGTCCTTCATGGGCTTGATGGCCACGATGTTGCCGGGGGTGCGGCCCAGCATCTCCTTGGCGTCCTTGCCCACCGCCTCCACCTCGCCGGTGTTCTTGTTGATGGCCACGATGGAAGGCTCGTTGACGACGATGCCCTTGCCGGCTGCGTAGACCAGGGTGTTGGCGGTGCCTAGGTCGATGGCCAGATCGCTGGAGAACATACTGAAGAGCGAACGCAGGCCGTGCGAGCGCGAGGAACGCGAAGGATAACCATTCGATGACATAAAAAGACCGAGTTTACCTCAAGGGCTATTGTACGGCCCAGCGGCAAAAGCTGCACCGAAACCGCACACCGGGCGCAAGCCGCTGTCCCATTGCGGTAAACGCGGCCGTTTCCGCTACCGGTATCGAATCGGGACCGATGCTCAGCGCGGGAGTGGAGCGACTGCCTGCCATCAGCCATTCTCCGCGAGCGCCTCCCGCATCCGCTTCCACGTAGTCTCCAAATCCTCGGGCAAGACGCGGGTTTCGGCCACTACGGTCATGAAATTGGTGTCGCCGGTCCAGCGCGGCAGGGCGTGCAGGTGAAGGTGGCGGTCCACGCCGGCGCCGGCGGCTTTGCCCAGGTTCATGCCGAAGTTCAAGCCGTGCGGACGGTAGAGCCGCTCCAATGCCCGCTCGGCAAGTTGCGCCAGATCGATCAGCTCATGCGCCGCCTCGGTGGAGAGCGCCGTGAGTCGGTCGAGATGGGCGTAAGGCACCACCATGACGTGCCCGCTGGTATAGGGATAAGCGTTCAGGCAGAAGAAACAATGCTTTCCGCGCATGACGATGCCGGCGGCCGACTCGGCCCGCTCCGGGTCCATCCCGGCGGCGATGGCGAAGTCCGCCGCGCCGATCAGGTTGCAGAAGACGCAGCCCAGATCGCCGGGCCACGCGGACAGGCTAGCCGGAACGCCGGGGCGCGCCGCATCGTCGGCCGCGGTGACGTAGGCATAGCGCCAGGGAGTCCAAAGTATATCCATGCGTCGGTTACCGTCAGCGACAGGAAGCAGGCTATCGGTTTTCGCCGAGTTCGTCCGCCGACGTTTCCTTGAAAATCAAAGAATACTACGACGAAGGCGGCCAGGCTTTGAGAATGAGCGCCGCCCGGGCGGCAAGTCGCAAGTCGCTCGCGTACCGATTGCCGAAGTCGATGGGCTGAAACATGGAAATTCATCGATCCGGGCGAGACTATATGAATTTCCCGTTGAACTCGCCCCTACATCGAACACAGAAGCGGCCACACCGCCAAAACGCCTTCTCAAAGCGACAAAATGCCTCGATTGCCGACGCCCTTGCCGGGGAGTGGGAATTTTGCAAGGGGATATACGAGCAATATTCAATCCAAACGATCATTCCGCCCCGTCGTACTCCACCGAATGCAGGAACAGCCCGCGCGCCGGAGCGGTGGGACCGGCGGCGGCGCGGGCGCGGGCGGCGATCATTGCCGGAATCCGCGTGGCTTGCAGGCGGCCGCGGCCCACATCGAGTTGGGTTCCCACCAGGTTGCGGACCATGTGGTGCAAGAAGCCGTTGCCGCGGACGCGATAGACCAGCAGATCGCCGTCCGCGCACCGCTGTCGTTCCCAATTTGAAGAAAAGACGGTTCGGATTGTCGTACGCCGTCTTTCCTCAAGGCCGGCATGAGGATTTGCCTCAAACTCGTCTTGAAGGCGTCCTTGCCTCTCTCGTTGCTCGTCGCGGCTTCCTTCCGAGTCGAGGCCCCGCGCAGTCCGATCGGGATCGGTGGCGGCAAAGCTCAAAAAATCGTGCTCGCCGACAAACGCCCGTGCCGCCTCATCGAGGGCCGCAGCATCCAATGGCCACGGGTAAGCAAATACATAAGGGGCCAGAAAGGGCGGGCAGATGCGGCTTGGCTGCCGATCCTCTGAACGATCCTCGGAGCGGGGGCCTGATTTTTCCAGAAAAACGCGATACTCGTAGGTCTTGGCCACGGCCGAGTGCCGCGCATGAAATGCGCTTCGCACCCTCCTCGCCTCCAGGATTCGGATGGATGCGGGCAGCGTCCGGTTGAGAGCGCGTTGCAGGTTTTCCGCTGGAATGGGAGCGGCAAGCGTGAAGCTGGCAACCTGGGCCAGGGCATGAACGCCGGCATCGGTGCGCCCCGATCCTTGCGGCAGCGGAGATTCGCCGGCGATGCGGCCCAGCGCGGCTTGCAGTTCTCCCTGCACGGTGCGCTCCCCCGGCTGCACCTGCCAACCGCTGAACTCCGTCCCGTCGTATGCCAGGGTCAGCTTCCAGGTTTGCGGATCAGGCGTGCATGGGGCCAGAGTGGATGGGGCAAGTTCGGTCACGGATCAGTTTCGCTCCGTTAACAGAGTACGCGACCATCTCCGACACCCGGCCCGAAGCGGTCAGTGAGATATACTCAGCTTTCATGCGCGCCGCCCCGCCGGAAACTGAAAATGCAGCGCCACTGGAACGAATCGGCGGTGGCGCTCGTATTCACCGATGGGTTCGAGGACTCCGAGCCTTCCTCCTTATGGGAGCGAAGCGGCATCCAATGAAGAACGATTCTGCGTCTGGAGAGACTCTCCGGTCGTCTTTAACAAAAGGCACCCCACTTGCCACAGCGATTCCTAAGAACAGGAAATATCTCGTGGAGAGGAACCATGCACTTGTTCAGAACTGGTGAGCTTGATCGAAAGAAAGATTCCGCGCGCCATCGGCGTGGGCGGGCAGGCGGCAGACTGCGCTCGGTGGCGGCGGCGATGCTGAGTTTGGCGGCGGGCGCGCCATCGGGATTTGCGCAGCAGCCCGGCGTTGCGGCTCTGGACAAGTCGGCCTCCGATCTTCCCCCCGCGCCCGCGCCGGCGCTGACCGAACCGTTGGACTTGCGCTCCTCGGCGCGCGATTTCTCCAAGCCCGCCGCGCGCTTTCTCGGCGACCCGATCAATGTCTACAGGCCCACGACCATAGCCAAGGCCAACTTCGACAACTCCGTGCGCTTGGCTGGCCTGATGAAAGACGGCAAGATATACTTGAGCCTCAGCGATGCGTTGGCGCTGGCGCTGGAAAACAACTTCGACATTGCCATCGCTCGCTACAACCTTGATATCGCCGATACCGATCTGCTTCGGGCCAAGGCCGGCTCCGCGCTGCGCGGCGTCAACGCGACGGTCCTCACCAATACGCTGGGCGGAGGCTCGCAGACCTTGAGCGCCAGCGGCGCGCCCGGCGGCGCATCGAGCGGCGCGGCGGCGGGCGGTTCCGGCCTGGTCCTCAGCACCGACGGAGTCGGTCCCCTCCCGGAGGCGCTGGACCCGACTCTAACCGGAACCGTTCAGTTGGAAAGAACCAAGGTTCCCTCGACAAGTCCCTTCTCCGGCGGCAGCAGCAACACCAACACCTACGATTTCACTTACAACCAGGGCTTCGTCACAGGTTCGCAACTGACGGTTGCGCTGAATCAAAATCGGTCAACGACAAGCAACGGATTTCAGACCTACAGTCCTCTGGATACGGCCAATCTGAAGGCCACGCTCACCCAGCATCTCTTGCAGGGCGCGGGCATCTGGGTCAACAAGCGGTTTGTCTACGAGGCGGGCTACAACCGCCGTCTCACCGACTCGACCTTCCGCCAGCAGATTCTTTACACCGTCAATCAAGTGGAGAATATCTACTGGGCCTTGGTCAGCTCCTACGAGGACGTACAGGCCAAGCAGCGCGCCCTGGAGCAGAGCGCCAAGCTGGAGAGCGACGATCGCAAGCAGTTGGAGATCGGCACCGTCGCCCCGCTACAAGTGGTGAGCGACCAATCGGCCGTGGCCACCGACAAGCAGGCGTTGATCAACTCGCAAAACAATCTGAGTTATCAGCAACTCATCGTCAAGCAGGCCATCGCCCGCAATCTCAACGATCCAGCCCTCGTTGCCGCTCCGGTGATCCCCACCGACCGCGTGAGCATCGAGGAACTCCCCGAAGAGAAGCAGCCGGTCGAGGAGTTGGTGCAGCAGGCCTTCAAGAACCGTCCCGAGCTGGAGCAAGCCGCGCTGGCAATCAAGAAGGATGAGATTACACTGCGCGGCGCGCGCAACAACCTGCTCCCCAACCTTGACGCTTATGCGTTTTATAGCGGAACGGGCGAGGCGGGAACGCAGAATCCCAATGCAATCTGCGAAACAGCCGCCGGTTTGGCTCCATGCGCTCCAGGCACCGAGCCAAGTGTCAGCTACGGCACGGCCCTCCAGCGGATGCTCGACAATACCTTTCCTGACAAGGGCGTGGGCTTCAACCTCTCCATTCCTCTGCGCAACCGCACCGCGCGGGCCGATCAAGCCCGTTCGCTGCTCGAATACCGCCAGGCCGAACTGCATCTCGAGCAGCTTTACTTGCAGATTCATATGCAGGTGGTCAACGCGCAGATCGCCCTGGCCAACGACCGGGAATTGGTCAAGGCCTCTCTCGCCGCGCGCGACTTCAACCGGCAGAGTTTGGATGCGGAGGAGAAGAAGCTGCATCTGGGCGCATCGACCACCGCCAACGTCCTACAACAGGAGCGCAATCTGGCCACTGCGGAGGACAACCTGATCTCCGCGCAAGCCAGCTATGCGCAGGCCCGCGCCGCCCTCTACCAGATGCTGGCCTCCACGCTCCAGCATTACGGCATCAATTTGAACGAGGCGGCCTCGGGCGACGTGAAGACTGCTCCTGTCGTCCCCGGACTCAATCCGGCCAAGAGCGAAGAGCCGGCGGCCGCTCCTCCGGCAAACCAATAGCCTTCCCGAATGCCCGCAGGAAGGGGCCTGGCTTCGTGCCTGGCCCCTTGGCGCGATGGGCTGGCTTCCGCCTCTCGAAGTTCGCCCGCCGGTTTCCAGTTTGGTTGCGCCCAGCGCCATCCTTTACACTTATCCTTGGCAACCCCCCAAACCTAACGAACCGCTACCGACAGATTTCTCGCAACCAACCCACATGGCGACCATCCAACCAATTGCAGGTGAACTCGAGCCGCATCCCGACGTTGCCCTGGTCGAAAAGGCGCGTGGGGGGGATGTGTCGGCCTACGATACTCTGGTCCGAAAATACGAGCGGCAGATTTTTCGTATCGCCCAGCACATCACCCAGAACCGCGAGGATGCCGAAGACGTCATGCAGGATGCCTTTTTGAAGGCGTACGAAAAGCTGGAGCAGTTTCAGGGAAACTCGAAGTTTTACACCTGGCTGGTGCGGATTGCGGTGAACGAAAGCCTGATGCGCCTGCGCAAGCGGCGCACCGGAAAGATGATTTCGATCGACGAGGATGTGGAGACCGAGGAGGGCAGCGTTCCGCGCGATCTGGCCGATTGGGCGCCCGACCCGGAGCAGAACTATAGCCGGACCGAGTTGGCGGCGATTTTGCGCAAGACGATACAAGGACTGCCTCCAGGCTTTCGCATCGTCTTCGTGCTGCGGGATGTGGAGGGCCTTTCCACGGAAGAGACGGCGCAGACGCTCGGTCTGAGCGTCCCCGCTGTCAAGTCGAGGCTGTTGCGCGCCCGGTTGCAGTTGCGAGAGCGGCTCAGCCGTTACTTCAGAAGGAGAAAGGCAGCGAAGAAATGAGGCGAGAAGAAATCGGGCGCGAAGAAACGAGGAAAGAGAAGTGACCTGCACCGAGTTTCTCGCCCTGCTCGACGACCTGATCGACGGCACGGTGACTGCGGATACGCGCGCCGAACTCGACTTGCATCTGCGCGGCTGTGAGCACTGCGAGGTGACCCTCAACACCACCCGCAAGACCATAGAAATCTACCGCTCCCACGAGATATACGACCTGCCCGCCGGCCTCCGCGATCGCCTCCACGCCGCCATCATGAAACGATGCAAAAAAGGATGCTGAACCAATCAGGCCAACGCACCTGAAGAAAAAACGGGTTCGACGGCAGAATTTGTGGGTAACGCGGGCCGTAGAATCTGTTATGGAGGCGGCTTCGCCGCAACTTGTCGCATGAGTTTTCCGAGGCATCGGCGATCTATCGTCCGGGGGGGGTGTTTACCTGGGGACGCAGCAACAGGTTGCTCCGTCCCCCTTTACTCACCGTCTCGATGAGTCGCTCCCCGGTTATTCCTTGGCAGGTCGGTCTCCACCGCAGCCCGCCTCCGCTTCGCCGGGTCCAATCAGAATGCTGTACAGTGGTCTTGCCGGTCGAGTAATTTGCAGCGAGCGGCCAACAGTGTCTTATTCGGTTGTCTCAGCCGAGGGGTCCACCCCGAAGACCAACTGCGGGAGAGTTGCGTCCGCTGACCTTTGGCTACCAACTTGACGATTTCTTCGTCACGATTCATGGCCACCAAACACCTCTTTCCCCCGGTCGAAATCTGTTTCCACCGCCCCCGATTTCAATTTTCCTGTCCTCAACATACCTGGATTGAATTGTGGCGAACCACACCCTTCGTGGGCGAGCGCGAACCCCGACCATCCGTTTCAAGTTCCGAACAGAACGAAGCTGCCCATTCATCCAATTGCAACCTGGCAATCATATACTTGCAATAACCGTCGGCTCCCCACCTGCCCGCGGACCCCAACCGGAGAACCATTATGCAGGAAGCGGCAAGCCCAACCGAGAGCCAGTCCCCGGCCCCAAACCCCGAGGCCATCGTGCGCGCCGAGAAGGTCGAGAAATACTATGCCCAGCCCAGCCAGAACCGCATTCAGGTCATCTCGGCCACCGACCTCGAAATCGTCCCTGGGATGATCGTCGCCCTACTCGGCCCCTCCGGCTCCGGCAAATCGACCATGCTGCGGATGCTTACAGGTCTCTCCACGCCCACCGCCGGCCAAGTCTACTGGCATGGCAAGCCCATTGCCGAGGCCGAGGTCAACGTCTCCATCGTCTTCCAGAGCTTTGCCCTCTTCCCCTGGCTTACGGTGCTGGAAAACGTCGAAGCTCCGCTCCAGGCCCGCGGAGTGACTCCCGACGTCCGCCGCGAGCGCAGCATGAAGATGCTCGATACGGTCGGTCTGGACGGCTTCGAAGGCGCCTATCCCAAGGAATTGTCGGGCGGAATGAGGCAGCGCGTCGGCTTTGCCCGCGCCCTGGTCGTCGAACCCGAAGTGCTCTTCATGGACGAGCCGTTCTCCGCCCTCGACGTGCTGACCGCCGAGAACCTGCGCAGCGAACTGCTGGAGCTATGGGCCAACAAGACCATGCCCACCAAGGCCGTCTTCATCGTCACTCACAACATCGAGGAAGCCGTGCTGCTGGCCGACCGCATCATCGTCCTGGGCCGCAACCCCGGCCACATCCGCGCCGATTTCCGCGTCCAGCTCACTCAGCCCCGCGACCGCAAGTCGGAACCCTTCACGCAGTTGGTCGACTACATCTACAAGGTGCTCACCCGCCCCGATGTAGTGCCCGCCGAAGCGCCCGATCAGCAGGCCGGCCCCAAGCCGCGCGACCAGCGCCAGATGCGCTACCAGATGCTGCCCCACGCCCGCCCCGGCGGCATGGCCGGACTGCTCGAACTGCTGCTGGACAAAGCCGGACGCGACGACATCTACCGCCTGGCCGACGATCTGGCCTTTGAAATCGACGATCTGCTGCCCATCGTCGATGCCGCCCAGTTGCTCGGCTTCCTCAACATCGAGGAGGGCGACGCGGCCATCACCCCCGCCGGCGCGGAGTTTGCCAACTCCGAGATTCTCCGCCAAAAAGAGCTTTTCCGCGGGGCGGCGCTGGAGCACGTCCTGCTCCTCCGCCAGATTCGCCGCGCCCTGGAGTCCAAAAGCGACCACACGGTGCCTGAAGACTTCTTCCTCGATATGCTCGACGAGCAGTTCAGCGAAGAGGAATGCCTGCGCCAGATGGAGACGGCCGTCGCCTGGGGCCGCTACGCCGAACTCTTCGATTACGACGCCGGCCGCCGCCGCTTCGTCTTGCCCGACGCCCAGGAGGAAGAGATCGCCACTGCCGGGGAGGTCAAGTGAAGCTTCAGCACACCCTTGCCCGCTCCCTGGTCACCGTCCGCACCGGGCCGTTCTTTATCGACCTGATCGTAGGATTGTGCGGAATCGCCGTCTTTTTTGCCGTTCTGCACATGGCCTCTTACTGGGCCGGCGTTCCCGTCGCGGTCGTTCCCATCTCCCACTCGCTGCGCGCGCTGCCCGTTTACGCCTTTTACTCCATCGGGCGCATCGGCATCGCCTATCTGCTCAGCCTGCTCTTCGCCGTCAGCTACGGTTACCTGGCCGCCTACAACCCCAGGGTCGAAGCCTGGATGATCGGCGTCCTCGACATTCTGCAATCCATTCCCGTGCTCAGCTTTCTTCCTCCCGTGGTGCTGGCCATGATCGCCCTGGTTCCCGGCCATCAACTGGGCATCGAAATGGGCGTCATCCTGCTCATCTTTACCGGCCAGGTCTGGAATCTCGCCTTCAGCTTCTACTCCTCGCTCAAAAGCATTCCCCGTGAGATGCTGGAGGCCTCGCGGATTTACAGATTCTCGGCTTGGCAGCGCTTCTGGCAGCTTGAGATGCCCTACGCCGCCATCGGCCTGGTCTGGAATTCCATCGTCTCGGTCGCCGGCGGATGGTTTGCCCTCATCGCCTGCGAGATGTTCACCATGGGCGACCGCAGCTTTCAGTTGCCCGGCCTGGGCAGTTATCTGCAAACCGCCACCGCGTCCGGCGATATGAAAGCTCTCATCGCCGGTTTCGTTGTGGTCATCCTGATCGTCGTGGCCACCGATCAGCTGGTCTGGCGGCCCATGATCGCCTGGAGCGACAAATTCAAATTCGAGCAGGTCGAGTCGGCGCAGCGCGTCACCTCGCCCATCCTCGATCTGCTCAAGCGTTCAAAACTCGGCGCGCTGCCCGGCCGCCTCTGGACCAAACTCGAAGAGCCGGTCTACCGCCGCATGGCGCGCACCCAAGCCTGCCGCATCGTTCATCCGCTCGATGAGGACAGCGGCGCCCGCAAACCCTCCGCCGCGCTCTGGACCATGGGCGCGATTGCCGCTGTCTTCGTCGCTTGGGGAGTCTTCCACGCCTTCCTCATGCTGCGCTCCGTCACTCTGGCCGATCTGAAATTGCTCTTGGAAGGCGCGGGAGCCACCTTTCTGCGCGTCAACTGCGCCTTGCTCATCTCCGCGCTGTGGACGATTCCCGTCGGCGTCTCCATCGGACTCAACCCCAAGCTGGCCCGCGTCGTCCAGCCGGTCGCTCAGGTTCTGGCCTCGGTGCCCGCAACCGCCTTCTTCCCCATCCTGCTCATCGGCCTGGTCAAGATCGGCGGCGGCCTGGGCATCGGCTCTATCGCCCTCATGCTGCTCGGCACCCAGTGGTACATTCTCTTCAACGTCATCGCCGGAGCCATGTCCATTCCCTCCGACCTGCGCGAAGTCGCCTCTCTCTACCGCTTCACCCGCTGGCAGCGCTGGACCAAGCTCATCCTTCCCGGCATCTTTCCCTATCTCATCACCGGCATGGTCACTGCTTCGGGCGGCGCCTGGAACGCATCGGTCTTCGCCGAATACACCCACCTGAAAGACCGCACTTTGGAAACCATCGGCCTCGGCGCGCAGATCGACGCCGCCACCGACAGCGGCCGCTTTCCCATCCTGCTGCTGGCCACTATCCTCATCTCCGTAATGGTGGTCACCATGAACCGCCTGGTCTGGCGGCGTCTCTATCGGCTGGCCGAGACGCGGTATAAACTCGAAGGCTGAGCCAAGACCCAACTGCTTATCCGGCACCTAACTGCTGAATCGGAACAATTCATCGCACTTCCGATGCGCTTTCGCACTTCCGATACACTGTTGCACCCCCGATACACTGTCATCCTGAGCGGAGTTTGGCGCGTTCTTTGCGACAAACGCAGTCGAAGGAGCTGCGGTTGCTTTTCGCTGGAGCTTGATTTTCCGGTGTGGACCGGTCGCCGATATCCGTTGGTTGAGTTTCTCGAATCCCATGTCTCCAAAAAGCGAGACATGGGGGACCCGGCACTCAGCGTAGTGCATAGTTTGGTTCCTTGTTCTTGTATTGAAGAGCAAATATGGTGTAACATTATGCTCGGTAATCCTAGCAAAGGCTGGTTCGTTGGAGAAGTCACTTTGAAGAATTTACCCGTTGCTACCCATGATGCGTATCTAAAATTAGGCAAGTGAGCCTCTTGCAAAATTCAGTGGGCGGCGTAATTTATGGGGCGGGGCGCGCCGA
>CAZMHC010000098.1:0-10898 GCA_964565955.1 uncultured Occallatibacter sp. | reverse complement strand
CTCGCGCGAGTTGGAGGTGAAGCCGTTGGGACCGGTCCAGCTCCAGCCCGTGGCGCCTTGCGGACAACGTGGAGCTCGCCCGAAAGCACTTTGGCGAACGCCTCCCAGTCGTCTGTATAAGACAAGCGCTCTGTCAGAGAGTACAGAATCACGGCCTGAGCCTTCTTCACCGCCACCGATTGCCTGTCGCTTAAACTGGAGTCAGCGCCGGTGTTTGCGCTCCGCGAGGCATTTTCCATTGCTGATCGATTCCCACGCCCACCTGGACAGTGAGCGCTACGCGGACGACCGTGAATCGATGCTGCGCCGCGCCTTTGAGGCAGGGGTGAGCGCGGTGCTGTCCATCGGCATTGGCGAGCAGGCCAGCGGCATGGACCGGGCGCTGGCAATCTGCCGCCAGTTCAACGGGCTGGATGGCATCGCAAAGCTCTATGCTAGCGCCGGCGTTTATCCGCACAATACGCCGGAAATCGACGACGCGGTGCTGGCGAAACTAGACAGTCTGCTCACCGAGCCGGAAGTGATTGCCTGCGGGGAGATCGGACTCGACTACTATCACGAGGGTGCGCCGCATGATGCGCAGCGCGAGGGGCTGATGCTTCAACTGGAGATCGCCTCCGCGCGCAAGCGGCCGATTTTGATTCATTGCCGTCCTAAAGAGGGGAGCACAGATGCCTGGGACGATCTCTTCGAGATTCTGGAAGCGCATTGGCGGCCCACCGGTCTGGGCGGCATCATGCACTGCTTCGGCGGCGGATGGGACGAGGCGCGGCGGTCGCTAGATCTTGGCTTTCTGATCTCCTTCGCCGGAAACCTCACCTTCCCCAAGGCGCAGCCGCTGCGCGATGTGGCCGCCCGCCTGCCGTTGGATGCCTTGCTGGTGGAAACCGACGCTCCCTGGCTGGCACCCGCGCCCCACCGCGGCCAGCGCAACGAACCGGCCTGGGTGAGCCTTACGGCGCGGACGTTGGCGGGAGCGCTGGCCGTTTGCGAGGGAGAAATTGCCGCCGCCACCACGAAAAACTTTTTACGGCTGTTTCACATCCAGCCGGACGTGGGAAACTGATAGAGGGCGCTGCGCGCGGCGGAGTCTCCCCATATCAGTATCCGCACATCAAGGACAGGAAGAGAATGGCCCAGGAAAATTCGTTCGACATCGTGAGCAAGGTGGAGATTCAAGAGGTGCGCAACGCCATCGACCAGGCGCTCAAGGAGATTCATCAGCGCTTCGACCTGAAGGACTCGCACTCGGAGATCGCGCTGGTGGAGGGCGACAAGGAGATTCAGATGAGTTCGGCCGGCGAGTACAAGCTGGAGGCGGTCAAGGAGATTCTCGGCCAAAAGCTGGTCAAGCGTGGCGTTTCGCTGAAGAATCTGACCTACGAAAAGATCGAGCAGGCCTCCGGGCAGAGCGTGCGCCAGAAGATCAAGCTGCAACAGGGTATTCCGACCGATAAAGCCAAGGAGATTGTGCGCCTGATCAAGGACTCGAAAAAGAAGGCCCAAGCCAGCATCCAGGGCGACACCGTGAGAATCACAAGCAAGGACCGCGACGAGTTGCAGGCGATCATCGCTCTGTTGCGCGGCAAGGACCTGGGCGTGGAGTTGCAGTTCACCAACTACCGAACGAATTGAGTTCTGCGCGCGACTTGAACGACTGCTTGGTGTGAGCGGCACGAATTGACCAATGAGCGAGATTACAGTGCATACAAATGCTAATAGAACTGGGCTTTTCGACGGTTCAAATCTCAGCATGGGGGAAATAATGGGTGGACTGATCAATGACACCCCAGAGGCTTCAGCTTGGGTGGACCGAGCGATAACTGAGCACTCCAATGATCGCGCATTGGGAAAAATACGTAGCGCGGTGCTTTGGACGGACACGCCTGGCCCCGATGGGGAACCGGTCGGTTGCGCTGATCCTTCAGATCTTATTGAAGAGATAAATACTGATGGACTTCCCATGTTCAGAGGCCATGATCCAGGTTTTCCGGTGGGCAGAGTGGTCGCCGCTAAACTGTTTACCAGTCCTGTCGGGGTAAGATTTGTGGCAGCCATTCTTAATCTATACGAGGACCGAAATCTACTAAGTTTTGACTCGCTCAAAATCGATCCAACGCCGACCGTATCTTCCCCTTCTGTCCTTGATGCGCTCAACGACGATTGTTGGCTCAATTTTGCTACTGACCCACGAGAAGTGGATACGCAGTGGATAGATGACGTTCTTAGTGATGCCCCTTTGAGAGTAGAGCGGACTGAACTCTCTCACAACGCGGCAGAAGCCCAGGGAGAACTAATACGCATTACTCTGGTCTATGCGGCGCTTGTCTGGAATCCGTTTGTCACGGCCATTGCCACGGAGGCAGGCAAAGATGTGTACGCGGGTATCCAACAGTGGTTGCACAGGTTATGGAATAAACTCAGAGAACGTCGAAACCCAATCGTCGTTTTGCAGGCATGTCAAGATGGGTGCGAAATATCGTTCCTCTTTCGAGGGAAGGACGTGAAGAAACTCTACGATGCACACGCTGGGTTGCCAATTGCCGCTGCCCAAGCAGCAAAGTTAATAGTTTCGATGAAAAGCAAACTCGCTGTTCCAGCATCTCTCGTGTATGAATTTGAACAGTCTCACTGGTTCCCGTCATATGCGATTCTCACTGACGGTCAGATCGTTTCTGACCGCAACCTTCTTATCGGTATCGAGCAGTTACCGACTGGTTTAAGCATCGGCATTCAAAAGCAGAAATGATTTACACTCGCACAAACGATTAAGCACGGAAACCGGAGAGCTTTGAGCACATTGGCGATAGCGACGGCAAGAGAGGTCTTCGATCTGCTGCGGGACGACCTCGTGGCCATCGAGCAGGAGTTGGGCCGCGACGCCGCCTCCAGCGTAAGCACCATCACCGAGATCGCCGAGTACCTGCGATCGGGCGGCGGCAAGCGCATTCGCCCCACGCTGTTGCTGCTCTCCGCGCACCTGCTCGACTACTTCGGCCAGGGCGCCATCCGCTTGGGCGCGGTGGTCGAGATGGTCCATACCGCAACCCTGGTTCACGACGACATCATCGACGGCGCCGACACGCGCCGCGGGCGGCCTTCGGCCAATACCGCCTGGGGCAACGAAAAGTGCGTCCTGGCCGGCGATTGGCTTTATATGCAGGCCTTCAAAGTGGCTCTCGACGAGAGAAACTTGCGCGTCCTAGACCTGCTGATCGGCCTCACCCAGCAGATGGTCGAAGGCGAACTGTTGCAGATTCAGAAGCTGGGCCGCGCCGTTTCCGAAGCCGAGTATTACGACCTGATCTATCGCAAGACGGCTTGCCTGTTCTCGGTTTCGATGAGGCTGGGAGCGGTGCTGGCGGGGGCCACCGAGGCTCAGGAAGCCAGCCTTGCGGCGTATGGCCGGGCTGTCGGTTTGGCTTTTCAGATCGTCGACGACGTGCTCGACCTGACCGCCACCGAAGAGGTTCTGGGCAAGCCCGTGGCCAGCGACCTGCGCGAGGGCAAGGCGACGCTGGCGGTGATTCACTCCATCGATCACGGCACCGCCGCCGACCGCCAGACCATCCAGAGAGTCTTGGACGACCGCAGCTTCGAGCGTGTGCCCCGTGAACGGATTCAGAGGATTCTGGCCCGCAACGGCTCCGTCGAGTACGCCATATCCGTCGCCGACCGCTACGCCGAGCAATCCCGGCAATCGCTCGCCGCCTTCCCCGACTCCGAGTTCAAGCGGGCACTGCTATGGGTGCCGGATTTTGTGGTGGCGCGGGATAAGTAAATGCCCTATGTGGAGGTTGCAATGCAAGACGTGTGGACACAGGTGGACAATTACTTTGGGGATTTGCTCGCCCCCGCCGACGAGAAGCTCGAAGCCGCCATCGCGGCCAATCAACGCGCCGGTCTCCCCGCTATCGATGTTTCCAGGCTTCAGGGCAAGTTCCTCCACCTGCTGGCGCGCATCTCAGGCGCGCGGCGCATCCTGGAGATCGGAACTCTGGGCGGTTACAGCACTATCTGGATGGCCCGCGCATTGCCGGAGGGAGGACGCATCGTAACTCTGGAACTCAACCCGCATCACGCCGAGATAGCTCGCGCGAACCTCTTGAACGCCGGGCTTCTGGACCGCGTCGATCTGCGCGTGGGACGCGCGATCAATCTTCTTCCGGCCCTGGAAAACAGCGCCGACGCGCCCTTCGATCTTATCTTCATTGACGCCGACAAACCCAGCAATCCCACTTACCTGCAATGGGCCTTGAAGCTGTCTCGTCCCGGAACGGCGATTGTTTGCGACAATGTGGTCCGCGAGGGCAAAGTAACTCAGGCGGAGAGCGCCGAGCCGGATGTGCAAGGTACGCGGCGGTTCACGGAGTTAGTCGCCGCCGAACCTCGCTTGAGCGCCACGGTGCTTCAAACCGTCGGCGTCAAGGGCTATGACGGCTTTGCGCTGGCCGTGGTTCTCGGTTGAAGCTCCCATTTCCCATGGGAGCGGTCACGCATCGACGGATCGAAGTCAGGGCTTCTCGATATTTCCCTTGTGCGGAAGATAGACTGCGTCGTGACGGATGGACTTTCAGGCCCACTCCGAGACGATAATATCGTTCCAGACACTCCCGCTATCGATGCCGCGCGGCGAACAGCGGCGCGCGACGCTGGTCATGGCCATCCGTGTTACCTTTGAACATAGTCTTGGACCAAGAGGTTACCATGAGCGCGGCCAGGCAACTCAAGATCAAATACTATGTCGAGCCGGACTCCGCCGCTTTCGCGCGCAGGGCGGTTCAATATATCGTCGAGATGGCTAGCGAGGCCGTCCAAGCGCGGGGACGGGCGCGCATCGCCATCAGCGGCGGCGCCACGCCCAAAGCAGCCTTCGAGCTGCTCGCAGACCCTGATCGGCCCTGGATGCGCCGTATGCCGTGGGAGAAGCTGGATCTCTTTTGGGTGGACGAACGAGCCGTCCCCCCCGACGACGATGCCAGCAACTTCCGAATGACCCGCGAAGCCCTGCTCGACCATGTGCCGCTGCATCCCAGCCAGATTCACCGCATTGAAGGAGAACTCGATCCAGAGGCCGCCGCCGCCCGCTACGAGTCCGAACTGCGCGATAGCTTCCGACTCGAAGGCGCCGAGACCCCGCGCTTCGACCTGATTGCGCTGGGCATGGGCGACGACGGTCACACCGCATCCATCTTCCCGCACACGGATGCCGTTCACGAGATGAACCGCCTGGCGCTCGCCAACCGCGTACCGCAGAAGGACGCTTGGCGCATCACCCTCTCCTGGCCGGTCATCAACCACGCCAGTTCCGTCTTCTTCCTGATCGCCGGAGCGGATAAGGCCGCCGTGCTGAGCGAGGTTTTTACCGGCCCTCTCGAAGTGGAACGGCTTCCCAGCCAACTCATCCGACCCGCAAGCGGTATACTTACTCTGATTTTGGATCGGGCCGCCGCGGCGCTTTTACCCGCAACCGGCGGGGACAGCCGTAATGTTTTGGAGATAGAACGATGATTTTGGCAGGCGATGTAGGCGGCACCAAAGTTCACCTGGCGCTGTACGACTTTATCGATGGAAAGCTGGAATATCACAAGGATAAGCAGTTTCCGGCCAAGCAATACACGGGCCTCGAAGAGATCGTTAAAGAGTTTCTGGGCGCGGAGCAGGCGACCGCGGCCTGTTTCGGCGTTCCCGGACCGGTGCGCAACGGTTGCCTGCGTCTCACCAACCTTCCCTGGACCCTGGACAGCCGCGAGCTCTCGGCCGGTCTCGGCATCCAACACGTCTTTCTTATAAACGATCTGGAGGCGAACGGATACGGCATCGCCGAGCTTGCGGGCGACCAGATATGCACCTTGAGCGAGGGCGACCCCAGCCAAATCGGCGCCCGCGCCATTCTTGCCGCCGGCACGGGCCTCGGCGAAGGCTACCTGGTTTGGAACGGCAGAGCTCACTCTCCATATCCCTCCGAGGGCGGCCATACCGACTTTGCGCCGCGCAATGAGGACGAGATCGACCTGCTCCGCTTCCTGAAGCAGAAGTACAACGGGCGCATCAGCGTGGAGCGCGTGGTAAGCGGAATGGGCCTCACCAATATCTACGAGTTCCTGCGCGAAGTCCGCGGCATGGAAGAGCCGACCTGGCTCACCGAGCGCTTTGCCGCCACCCTAGACCCAAACTCCGTCATTACCGAGTTCGCGCTGGCCGGCAGAAGCGACATCTGCGAGAAGGCTCTCGATATGTTTGTCTCCGCCTACGGCGCGGAGGCCGGCAACCTCGCGCTTACGGTTCTCTCCGTCGGCGGCCTCTACGTGGGCGGCGGCATCGCGCCCCGCATCGTCGAGAAGATGAAGGACGGCGCCTTCATCAAGGCCTTCACGGACAAAGGCCGCCTCAGCCGGCTATTGGCGAATATGCCGGTTCGCGTCATCCTGGAGAGCCGCGCCGCGCTGCTTGGCGCCGCCGCCTATGCCGAAGCCCGCGCCGCCGAACTGAGCGGAATTTCGCCGCGCGCCGCCTCGGTCAGGTTTTAGCCCGAGCAGGCGCATCGAGGCCGGTGGCTCATTTCGCTCCGGGAAGCAAGATTCTCTTGAGCGCAGTCTCGGCCCTCTGCAAGTCCGCCTCGGTATCCACGCCGATGGTGTCGCCGGGAGCTTCGGCTACGTAGAGGGCAATGCCGTTTTCCAGCAAGCGCAACTGCTCCAGCCGTTCGGCGATCTCGAGCGGCGAGGGCGGAAGCGCCGCAAATCGCTCCAGCGCGGCCTTGCGATAGGCATATATTCCCAGATGTTTGCGATAACCGCCGAAGCCCGCGCGCTCCCGGTCAAATGGAATCGAGGCGCGCGAGAAATAAAGCGCCCGTCCGTCGAGAGCGGTGACTACTTTGACGGTGTTGGAATCGGCGATCTCCTCCGCAGGACAAGGAACCGCGAGAGTAGCGACTTCGACCTCTGGCCGGGCAAAGAGCGCCAGCAGTGGCGGAAAGAACTCCGCTGTCAGCGTCGGCTCATCGCCTTGAATGTTGACGTAAATTTCGGCATCGATCCCACGGGCCGCTTCCCTCACCCGGTCTGTCCCGCTGGCGCAATCGGGCGAGGTAAGGACGGCGGGAATGCCGCGTTCCCGGCAGACGGTCGCCACTTCCTCGGAGTCGGTGGCCACCACCACCGGGTTCATCATTCCGCTCGACGCCGCGGCGCGCCAGACCCACTCGACCATGGGGCGGCCCGCAATCACGCGCAGCGCCTTGCAACTGAGCCGCGTGGAGGCCAGCCGCGCCGGAATCACTCCGGCAATTCGCAGAGAACTCATGCAGTCGAGTGTAACGGCTACGGGCGACCGGCTCTCGATCAAGCATTCAGCGCGGCAAGCTCGGCTTCGGCTTTGGCAACTCCCTCGGCGGCGGTTTTTGGGTCGCGGGTCTGGTTTTCGGCGTGGACGAACTGCACGTCGGTCAGCCCCAGAAAACCCAAAATCGACCGTAGATACGGCACCTGCTGGTCGTATGCGTGGAATGGAGTTCCGGCAGAGTAAGACCCTCCGCGCGAAGTGAAGACGTAAACTTTCTTTCCGGCGGGCAGCAGCGAAGTCACACCCGTTTCCGTGAAGGCGAAGGTGCGCCCGGCGCGCACGATCAGGTCGATCCAGGCCTTGAGCGAAGCGGGTATGCCGAAGTTCCACATCGGCACGCCGAAGACCAGCACGTCGGCGGCCAGCAACTCATCGACCAGTCGGTCGGAGAGGACCAGCAAATGCTTCTGCTCAGGGGCACGCGCCTCCGCCGGAGTGAAAAAGGCTCCAATGGTGGCCTCATCGACGAAGGGTATCTTTTCAAGGGTGGTATTGCGATGGATCGCTGTGCCGCCGGGATTCCGCTTCTTCCAATCCGCTACGAAGGCGGCGGCAAGCTTGCTGGAAACGGAAGCGGAGCGAGGGCTGGAGTCAATGTGCAGCAGCTTGGGCATTCGGAGTTCTCCATGAATGGGGGATGCCGGGGAAACGTCGGCTCAAATCAGTATATCTGCCTCCGCGCCATTCGCGGTCTACCGCGTTGCGATTTCAAACAGCCCATTTCCAGCAATTCGCGTGCGCGACAAAATGATGGATCATGCGGCCCGACATTGCACCCAGCAGTCCTCAAATTGGTCGCTTGGCATTGCCGCGGCGCGGGGCAACCATTGCGTTGGCGCCGTGAGCAGTCCGAATTACCGGGACTGCTTGAGGCGGGGCGACGACTGGCGTTCCGCATCCGACTTCGATTACCCCAAGCCGACAAACAAGTGCCGGCGACGAAAGCCGGGATAGCGCATTCGCTCGGCATTTCTCTCGAATAGCTTGCCTCGACACGAAGTTTCTCGGCGACCTCGGAATTGGTTGAATGGACCGCGCGAAGCGTGAGGACCGGCTTTAAGATATTCCCCTTCTCCAGAAGCCGCGGCCGCTTTTGCATCCGCGCCTTCTGCTTGATTCCATCATTGGGGTACATTTTACGCGCCAACTCCCACAGGTGTTGTCGGCGTAATTGTGATCGACAATTTGAATCGCGCCCGGGGAAGTGCGGATCGGCTGGATTTCATACAAACAATAGCGCGAAAGATCGAGAGGGTGAAACGGCAACTGGCCGCGTTGCGCGAACTGCGGCCTGGCAGCCTTTCGATGCCGTACGCTGACGAGTTGTTATCTTGGCGTTTGCGAGTGACCCACCCTTGTCATCGCGCCAATATGCCGGCTCTCTTGCCGATGAGAGTCACCCATCCTCCAGGCCGGTTGCCACAACCGATATTCCCAGCTCCGGTTCAAGTTCCACGCCTCGCATCCAAACGATGCCTCCGTTCACTTCCAGCACCGGCCACAGCTCCCGCCCCGCTCCGCTAATCCGCAGACGCTCCAACACTTCCTTCACTTTGCGCGGCCTGCTGGAGCAGCGCGGCCGCACCCGGTCGCCCGGCCTCCAGTTGCGCAACCGGGCAATCTGGGCTTCCCCCGTTACGGCTGGGGCCGTAAGCTCGATGCGCAGCCGCAGCCCGAAGGCGGGCGCCACAATCTCGCCCGGAATTGCCCCGCTGTATTCGGGAACCGCTTCCGCGCCATCCTCGCACGCGATCGAACTCGCCGTGAGGCGCAGTTCGCGATGGGTTCGCTCGGCGCGCAACCCCTGGGCCAGTTCGCGTCTCTGCCCCGCGCGGCCGGCAATCGCCAGCGCGCGCATCGCCTCGGTCGCCGCAAAGTCCGGTGCCGCGCCCAACTGCTCCGCCGCGTAACGCAGAATCCGCCGCTGCGCGGCCGGAGCCAGCGCCGCCAACTGCGCCGCCTCCAAGCTGAGTCCCTCATCGGCGGCTCGTCCCCCGCCCCGCACCGGACGGCCCGGCAATAGAATCCGCGGTCCCAGCCGCGCCAGTTCGATCGCCCACCAAGCCTCCTCATCGCGGGCCAAGGCGGCCATCTGAGCCAAATGCTCACGCAATCGCGGGTTCCAACCCTCCAGCAGCGGTAGAAGTTCGTGGCGAATGCGGTTGCGGGTAAAGCCCAGGTCCGCGTTCGACGAGTCTTCTCGCCAACTCTGGCCCAGGCCGTTCAAATACGCCTCGACTTCGGCCCGCGCCGCTCCCAGCAGAGGACGCAAAATTCGGCCCTCCGGAAACTCCACCACCGGATGAATGCCGCCCAGCCCCTCGGTCCACGCCCCGCGCAGAAACTTGCCCAGCACCGTCTCCGCCTGGTCGTCGCGCGTATGCGCTGTAGCCACGGCATCGACCGTGTCCTCGGCCATCAGTTGCCGAAACCAACGGTAACGCAGCCGCCGCGCCGCTTCCTCAATGGACTCGCCGGCTTTGCCTGATACATTGTCCTTGCGCGCCTCTTCCGCCGTATCTACCCGCGCCGCGTGGAAGGGCAGGCCCAACTCCGCCGCCAGCCCGCGCGCAAACTCCAGATCGCCGTCGGCCTCCGCGCCGCGCAAGCCGTGGTGCAGGTGGGCTACGTGCAGCGCCAGACCCAGTTCCTTCGCGCCCGCCGCAAGCGCCCGCAGCAGAGCCACCGAATCCGCCCCGCCGGAAAGCCCCACCGCCAGCCGCAGACCGGGCCTGAGCAGCGTCGTATCGATGGGCAGCTTGCAAGCGATAGATTCGCGCATTCCAAAATGATAAGCCGGGCGCCTTGGGGCGGATGAGCGATTGATGCTGCTTTCCTTATCCTCCCCATTGTTTCCGGCAAAGAATGGGGCATGGGGCAACTTTCTCTCATGATGGGGTTTAACTAATATTGGGATGCGGAATAGTCCGTGGCGGCATCGGGCGACAATGTATTCGTCGAGCGGGTGTGGAAGTCGATCAAGTACGAGGAGGTCTATCTTCATGCTTACGAGACGGTCCGGCAGGCCATGACTTCAATCAGCAAGTACCTGGAGTTCTACAATTCCATCAGACCGCATTCCAGCCTGGGGGAGTACACGCCCGATCAGGTCTACTTCAACCGCCTGCCTGAATTCCTGGCAGCCTGAACTGAAAAGCGGAACTTCCACTTATAAATCTGCGAAAACTGTCCGAACAACCGGGACCACCGCAGGGCCGGATACCTATAAAGACACCCATAAATACAACAACGAGCCTACTTAACTTATAGGATGAATTTTGATGGCATTGCCGACTTCGCGTGAGAGATGCAGAATCTGCGAAGATCTTCCAATGCTCACTAAACAACCATCATTGCCGTGCCGCTCTCTCACTCGCAGTTGAACGCCATGCGCGATGCCGCTCGCATTGAGCAACTTCACAGTGGCAGCGTCGCGGTTTGGATGCCCACCGCGGCTAACTCCGCCTGCGCGCTTACTATCGGCAACCCGGTCAGGTCGGGCATTACGAAGCCGTCGGGCGCATCGCCGCCGCTTGCGGCCACCAGCAGAT
>CAZMHC010000097.1:0-10968 GCA_964565955.1 uncultured Occallatibacter sp. | reverse complement strand
TCAAAGGATCGCAACTGCGCAACACTATCGTAAACTTACGCAATTAAGCACTAGCAACTTGCGGTCGGCGGACACTGTTATGTCTGTCGGCACACCCGCCAGAGGAACGGATTTGTAGAAGACTCCGCCTTGGCTGTCGCTTAAGAAGATGGAGATTGCATGACCGGGGGAGTTGCCGGTGTACCAGATGTTCCCCGGTCCTTTGGCCACCCAGCAGGGAGCGTTGACGGGAAAGGCGGGCGCTGGTCCAACAATCGGGTATACATTCCGGCTCTCGTCAACAATGACGAAGCTATCGGGACTGTGGGCCGGCGTGAAGCCCAGAACGTCTCCCCAAAATGCAGCTCCCAGCGGAACCGCATCCGCGTCGCTGGGCAGCGCAACCGCGGTACTGGTTCCATTCAACGCTCCTTCTCCATGCGCAAGAGGCAATTGAAGAAGCGACCCCGAAGTCATTGTGACGGCAGCCCAGCTATCTCCCACCGCAATCTGCGCCGCTGAAGGATCGGAGAGACTGACAACGGGTCCATCGACGAAGCCTGAAGGCCACGCATGAGTCTCGGCGCAATTGGCGCCGACGACGAAGAGACGTTCCTGGGTCAATGCGACCGAATCCGGTTTCACGCAGTCGGATGCCAGAGGAATCGTCCTTCCGAGAACAATGGCATTGTCGCGCCGCGCGAATTGGCTGACAGTGTTCGAATCGAAATTGGCCACCGCGCCCAGATCGTCCTTGAACTGCACAATTCCGGCGTTTGCGCTGGCTCCGCCCTTGCCGCCAGTGCTCAGCGTTTCAGCCAGCGCCAGCGAGGGTGTGCCCGCGGTATTCAACTTGAAGACTAGGACATCGTTGCCGCTCGCGGCATTTGTGCTTGTGATGACCAAAGGGCTGCGTTCTTGCTGGCCGGCAGCGGCCAGCGCGGTGGCAACGAGTGCGGCCGCCAGCATAAAGCTGGAGCGCCATTGACCGGAATTCCGTAGCTTCCGAAAATTCATTGGGATCTCCTTGGGGTTTGTGTTGAAAGCGCGTCCCGGCAGCGATTCAGCGAACCCATCGCGGCAGGAAAGCGCGTTCACAACTAGGAATTCGGTAAGGAGCGGGGAAAAGTTACGGGCAAAAAATTTTTCGGTCGAAAAATGAAAACTCGTGAAATTGTTCAACTTCGCGTAACTTTCCGACGCTGTTGATCGAACAACGCAATATGGGATCGAGTTGCGTTCGCGGGCGCGCTTGGCGCCGGAGAACGATTTGCGCAAATGCGCGGGCGCTGATAAAGATTGCAAGAAGGCATTCCAACGCATGCACCCGGAACTCAGTCTCGATATGCTGATGACCCTCTACCAAGAGGGGGATTTTGCGGCGGCCACGGATCTCATCGAGCGCATCAGCCCGCAACTGCATCGGTTTTTTCTTGCGCAGTGCGCTAGCCGGGCAGATGCCGACGATCTGTTACAGGAAACCTGGCTTCGGATTCACAAGGCGCGTCACACTTACCGCCCTGCCGAACCGGCCCTCCCCTGGTTTTACGCGATTGCCCGGTACGTTCGCGTCGACCACTATCGGAAATCGGCGCGGTCCGCGGTCGCCGAGCGGGAATTGGAGGCGTCGTCCGAAGAGGCGGCTACGCATCCGGATGCATTCGATCGTACTGACAGCCTGAAAGCGCTGTTGGGGCCACTCCCTGAGAGCCAACGCGAGGTGATCGAGATGTTGAAGGTGGCGGGAATGTCGTTGGAAGAGGTAGCGCGCGCCACCTCTTCCAGCGTGGGATCGGTAAAGCAGAAAGCGCACCGAGCCTATAGGAAGTTGAGGAAAACGATGAGCGCCCGGGGGCTAGGCAAAGGGCAGAGCGGAGGGCTGTCGTGAAAGACGAAGAGATTGACGATGTCCTGAAGACCGCTGCGCGCGCCTCTCACGATCTGGAGCCGGATACGCTGGAGCGCGTAGCCGACACGATCAAGCTGTCCCTCCGCCCGGTGCGTCCGCTGCCGCCAACTTGGGCGATAACAAGCGGACTGGTTCTGGTCTGCGCGGCCGTTTCACTGGCGGGCGCGGCTCGCGCGGGATTCTTCGGATTCGAAAAGATGGATAGCTTTGAACGCTTGCTGATCTTTCCCGCGCTTGTTCTCCTGACCTGGTTGGCGGGCAGCGAATTCGTTCATGCAATGATTCCAGGCAGCCGGCGACGCATCTCTCCGGGAGCGCTCTTGGTACTCGGCAGCGCGGCATTGCTGGGCGTGTTTGCGTTCCTGTTTCGCGACAATCGAGTTGACCACTTCTTCTCGATTGGCATCGCTTGCCTTGTCGCAGGCTTCGTCCACGCCATTCCCGGCGCGCTGCTAGCATGGTTGCTGCTGCGGCGCGGCTTTGCGGTCAACTCTGTGTCCGCCGGATCGATCGCGGGTGTGCTTGGGGGCTTGGCCGGCGTGGGGATGCTGGAGTTGCATTGCCCGAATTTCGAAGCTGCCCACGTGCTTGTGTGGCACACTGCCGTCGTGCCTTTGAGCGGCGCGGCCGGAGCGTTGGTGGGATGGACGCTGCGATTCCGCGCGCGCTCGGTTGCTTATCGTCGCGCCAATTCCAAATGAGCGAAGAATTGGCGCGGAAAGCCGGATCAAGGCTTTGTGCGCTTCACTCTCCGAAACGGCTTTTTTCCGCATTCGATCCCAGAGTGAGGCGGTTTCCAGCCGATGTTTTTGAATAAGTTGACGGTGGGCATATACTGTGCTTCTCAACCTCGGATTTCTATTGCCGGTCTTGCCGATCCGGCATTCGAGGGGAAAGGGGAACGCGGCGGAACTCAGACTGCCGCGGACCGTTTGCAAAACGAAACAGAGAGAATCCTAAGTTCTCCGGCAAGAGCGGGGCGCCGAGAGAAGCAAGGAGCGGAGGCTGACCGTGGAAGTGGAGTTTACCGCCAGACAAGTGCGGATCACCAAGGCGCTGCGCGCGCAGGCCGAGGAGGGTCTTGAACGGATTGCCCGTCTTTTGGGCAAGACAGCGCGCGCCAGCGTAACATTCGGCGTACAGAGGCATCTGCAGATAGCGGAGGTGACGGTGCAGTCGCGGCTGCATATGATCGCGGCCGCTGGCCAGGCGGAGACGCTCGAGTCGGCCTTGCGCGAGGCGCTGGAGCGGGCGGAGAATCAGGCGCGCCGCCATCGGGACAGAAAGATCGAGGGCAAACGGCTGCCCAAGGATGAGAAATCGGCAGCCGCGCCTCCGGTGACGCGGAGCAAAGCGCGCGCAGTGGATGGGGAGGCGGGCGAGACGGAGACCGCGCCTCCGCGCGCCGGGACGAGGGCGAAGAAGGCGGTGGTTCAGGCGCATATCGTCAAGAGCAGCGAGGCGATCGCGTCGGCGCCTCTGACGCTGGAGGAGGCGGTGAAGGAGACCGAGTCCCGGGACCGGGATCTGCTGGTCTTCCGCGACAAGGGCGGGGAGCTGTTCGTTCTCCATCGCAAGCGCGACGGACAGATGGAGTTGGTGGAGATTCCATAGGCAAGGCGATGTGGGCGGGGTTAGCGAAGGCCACGCAAGCGAGGGCGAAGCTCGACTGACCGGCTAGGCGCGGCTTCTCCATTCCGGTGCCGAAGTCGGCGCTTTCGGTGTAGCATGAGGCCATGATGCTTTCGGAGCAGAGGCCCCCGGCCGGCTCGACCGAGGAGGTCGGTGAGGCCGAACAAAGCGTTGCGGCAGCCGCCAAGCCGGGCAAGGAGCTGGTCATCGTGACCGGTATCTCCGGTTCGGGGAAAGCCTCGGCCTTGAAGGCCTTCGAGGACTTGGGTTTTCACGCGGTGGACAATCTTCCCTTGGAGTTGCTGCCGGATTTTGCCGGGCTGGTGGTGAAGTCCGCGGAGGTTGAACGGGCGGCGATCGTGGTGGATGTGCGCGAGGGGCCAACCCTGGACCGGTTGCCGGAGATACTGAAGAGCGTCAAGCGGCTTTTATCCACGCGGGTGGTCTTTCTGGATGCGCAGGACGCGGTGCTGGTGCGTCGCTTCTCGGAGACGCGGCGGCCGCATCCGCTGGGCCGGACGGAGACGGTTTCGCGCTCTCTGGTCGAAGAGCGGCAACTGCTGGACCCCATTCGCAACGTCGCCGACACGCTGATCGATACCTCGAACTTCAACGTGCATGAGTTGCGGGCGCATATACAGGCGCGCTTCGGTCAAGACGAGCAGGCCAAGCGGCTGCTGGTCTCGTGCGTGAGCTTCGGTTACAAGAATGGAGTGCCGGTGGACGCCGATCTGGTCTTCGACGTGCGGTTTCTGCCCAATCCCCACTTTGTGCCGGAGTTTCGCAATCTGACCGGACGCGATTCCGGGGTGGCCGCGTATGTGCGCGGCTTTCCCCAGACCCAGGAGTTTCTTTGCCGGGTGACGGACCTGATGCTTTACCTGCTGCCCCATTACGTGGAAGAGGGAAAGAGTTATCTGACCGTGGCCTTCGGCTGCACCGGCGGCCAGCATCGCAGCGTGATGATGGTCGAGGAGATGGCCAAGGAACTGAAGCGCGCCGGCTACCAGGTGAAGGCGCTGCATCGGGATATGAAGCGGTGAGTCTTTCTTTCGGCGCAAGACGACATTCATGGCGTCCGCATTCGAGGCATTCGATGCGGGCACAAGTCGCGGAAACGTTCTATAGTCGATTGCCATGAGACCGATAACTTACCGCGCCGCCGTGGCCTGAATGAGTTGCGAGGCCAGTGAGCAGAGCCCGCGGCGGAAGACCTCGCGCACCGCGTCCGAGGTCCAGCCGGCGGCTTGTGCGCCGCCGTGGGCGGTGAGCAGGTCGGCGGTGTCCGCCGCGCTCAGCCCGGCCACCGCCCGCAGCACGAAGATGACGCGCATGGCAGTGGGCAGGCCAGTCAGCCAATCCCTTACCCTGTTCCGCTCCGGTCCGCCGATGGCGCGCTCCAGCTCTTCGCGCGAGACGCCCGCGGCGGCCAGATCGTCGTCCTCCAGGCAGGTCTCGGCGGGAGCCAGTCCGCCGGGCGCGACCAAGCTCACCGGCCCTCTCCGGCCAACGATCTCAATGGCCGAGGCGCACAGGGCGCGGCGGCTATTCTCGCGCGCCTTGTGCGGATCGTGGCAGTGGGAGACCTCGGCGGCGGCGATCGCCGTCTCCACGAGACGCACGCTGTCTTCGCCCTCGCCCACCAGCATCGATGCCAGGTTGTACAGCCCCGCCGCGATCCGATCGACAATGTCGTCCATGCCTTCCAGCGCTCCGGCCACGGTCGCCGCGTCCTTCGGCTCACCGTCCATCAAGCCTTCGTTCGCGGGATCAAATTCCTTCGCCATGCGGAGGTCTCCTCTTTGGGGTTCAAGCAAAATCCCCCAGTCCTTATCCTCAACCCGCCGCGCGGCCCCGTCAATGCGTGGATGCCGCTGTCCGATTCGCTTTGTGTCATGCGCATCGATCCGCATCGAATCAATTTGTTGCGGGAACCGGTTGCTTGCATACTCTATTTCTCGCAGCGAGAGGTCGGGTTGCAGCGGTTGAACGGTTAGACGGCCCCCATGGCCACGGTCGCGAGGTCTGCCCCACAGAGGGTGTTTATCATAGATTCACAATGGCCTTTCCTATCAAAATCTGCGTTTGCTGCTCGGAGGAGTTCGAGTTGAAGCCGGACAAGCCCGGTTTTGCCAACCGCTGTCCGGCGTGCAGCGTTCCCGAACTCATGGAACCGATTGAAAAGCGCCGCCTGGACGCCGAGGCCCGCAAGGCGGAGAGTGAAATGAACGAAGCCCGGCGGCGAACCATCCGCGATATGCTTTACCGCGAGGACATCTGACGGATCGCTCTTCACGCGGTCGCCGCGCCCGGTAGAATGGACTTGAACCGAAGGAAAACGGAGAGCGCTTGACAAAGAAACAGTTGATACTTGGCCTGGCGGGGCTGGTTGCATTGGTTGCCTTGGCGGTGTGGGGCCGCGACAGGATTCACTTCGACTTCGGCGTCTTCCGCGCTCAACTGGCGCAGGCCGACTGGGGCAAGATCGGCATCGCTCTGGCCTGCATCTACACCGGCTACCTTTTCCGTTCCGTGCGATGGGCTGTGCTGTTGCGCCACAGCAAGCGCGTCCCTCTCTTTTCGCTGCTGGGCACCCAGGTAATCGGGTTTACCGCTGTGGCGCTGATCGGCCGCGTCGCCGATCCGGTGCGGCCTTACCTGGTCGCCAAGAAAACCGGATTGACGCTGACCAGCCAGATTGCGGTGTATATCGTCGAGCGGCTCTTCGATGCCGGTTCGATGGCGGTTCTATTCTCATCGGCGATTCTGTTCGCTCCGGCGGGCACTCTTCCCCACCCTGAAACATTTCGCAAGTTCGGCTATGGCGGACTTGCCGGCGCCGCGGTTGGCGCGCTCTTCCTCGTTGCGCTGCGCATCAAGGGCGAGGAGATGGCCCGCATTGCGGAAAAGGTCTTCAGCAAGCTATCCGCGGGCGCGGGCCATGCCGTGGCAAACAAGATGCGCACATTCCACACCGGACTCGACACACTCCGCTCCTTCTCGGACTTCGCCATCGCGTTCGCGCTGTCGATCGCCATGTGGGGGCTGATTACGATCACTTATCTGGAGACCGCACTCGCCTTTGTCGCTCCCGATCATCGCGCCTCGGTCTCTCTGCCCAAGTGCATGGTGCTGATGGTCTCAAGCGGCGCGGCGAGCGCCGTGCAACTGCCGGTGATCGGCTGGTTCACGCAGATCGGCGCGGTCATGCTTACGATGCGGGCGCTTTTTACCTTGTCCACCGAGGCGGCCACCGCCTGCGCGGCCACGCTGCTGCTGGTCAGCTTTCTGGCTATCGTACCGGTCGGCCTGGTCTGGGCGCAGGTTGAGCACATAAGCCTGCGCAAGGTCGCCGTCGAAAGCGAGTGCGCCGAAGCAGAGTTGGTTGCCGATGAACCGGCCGGCTAGAGATGGCGGCGATAACGTCGATTCCACGCAGTTCCGGCTGAACCTCCTTAACAAGCGCGACATTCAGGTTGCCTCGAAAGACGAATCCCTCGCCAGAGTCAAGCCGCGGGCGCGGGCGGCGTAACAGTCTTCATCGCCGAGGGGTCCGGCCGCGAGAAGCGAATCTTCTCCGGTCCCACCGCGCCGCCGGTGAGCAGCATACTCATGGCCTGCTCCATGCCCAGGTCGGTATCCGTGACCAGCTCGATGGGGAGCACTTGCAGGAAGGCCGAGGTAGGATTGATGGCATTGGGGACCAGGACCGCGGCCAGCAGTTTGCCGCTGACCGAGTCGGTGAGCGTCCGCGTCAGGAAGCCGATGCTCTTCTGCCCGGCGATGGGGAAGTCGATCAGCACAACGCGCTGGCTGGACTCTTTCTTGGCCATCATGCTGTCCACCAATTGCCGCACCGAGGTATAGACCTTGGCCACAAAGGGCAGCTTCTCCAGCATCGCCTCGAAGAGGCTGAAGGCCTGGCGTCCCACCACCAGCGAGGTGACCCGGCCCACGACATACAGCATGACCAGCGTGAGCACGATCGCCATCGCCGACTGCAACCAGGGCTGATTGAGCCAGTTGCGGGGAAAGACGGCGGCAAAGAGCTGCACCACGGGCAAGCCCGCCTGGGCCAGAGTGCCAAGAAGGAAGCTGAAGATCAGATAGGTGACAAACAGCGGCCCGATGGTGATGACGCCGGCCAGAATGTTGCGTTGCAGACTGCGCAAAGTGCGGGCAAGAACTGGATTCACAAGCCTCTCCTGGCTGACAGAATACGCGACCGGAGGGGCGTTGCGCCGCGCGGTCGCCGGCGCGCCATGCGGAGCAATCCTTCTATAGTGGAATTGGGAGGGAAAGAGATGAGCGATGCGCCTGAATTTGGCGGAAACGACGCGGAACGCGCGCTGGCCGGCTTATCGCCCGAGCGCCTGCCCACCGGCTTTCAACGCGCTCTGGGCGCGGCGCGCATGGCGCTGCCGTTGGTGCAGAGGATTCTGCCGCTGTTCGACGGCAATATCGGCTCCGCAGTCTCCAATTTTCTCCCTCGCGAGGCGTCGACGCATCCGCCCCCGCCCACGGTCAATCTTGACCCCATCGAGAATCGACTGATCGACCTCCAGAACCGGCACCGCGAACTGCAACGCTTGATGATGGAACAAACCTCAAAGCTGCGCGGCATTGAGGATCGGTTGGAGGAGTTGCGCGACGACGCGGCCCGCAACGCCCAGGCTCAGGACGAACTCCATGAAGATATGAAAGCGGTTAGCGCAAGAATCAAGATATTTGCCGGCTTGATCTTGGCTTTTCTCGGTCTCTCGTCCTTGATGAACGTCGTCTTTTATCTCCAGATGCGTCATATTTTGCCTTGAGGAACGTAAAATCGCGTCACATTCATCTTTTGGGACGGAGTTCTCCAGGATTTTTCTTTTCTTCCGGGAACAATGCCCGAACTTTGACCTGATCCTATAAACCGTTGAAATCAAAGCATCGATGTGCTGTTCTGGCACATTCCAGAATGGTTCCATATACTATCTTAGAACAGAATTTGATATTGCCAACTCGAATATTTGCCCTGTCAATACTGTTTTTATCGCTCTTGCTTCCTTTTTATCCAGTTTGTGATCGGGGCCATTGCCAGCCGTCTTCGAATCGGGGTAGTATGCAACTCAGTTAACCAGTCTTGGATTCGAAAACTCGGCCTCGCGCCACAATGCAGTTGTTCCCTGGGTCACGGAGTTTCACCAACCAGCGGCGCCTCACGGCGTCAGCGCACGGAGCGTACTCTCATGGCATGGTATGCCTACTGCATCGGTGAAAAGCAAGCCTTTCCTGAAATAGCCCGTCATCGCAAACCAATTCCGATGGAATCCCTCGTTGGAGTCAGCGGCAACCAGGTATTTCTATACCCCGCCAGCGACCTCGCGGTCGTCGTCAGCGAACACAACCCCCAGGAAACCCTCAATCAGAAATCCGGTGTCGATCACGCGCGGGTCATCGCCGACTGTTTTCAGCATTCGACGGTGCTCCCATTCCGCTTCGGCACCGTCTTCAACGACGACGAGACGCTACGCCGTTCCCTCCGCTCCAACCAGCGCCAGTTCCTCTCCCACATCGATAAACTGCGCGGCAAAACCGAGATGCATCTGAAGATATTTGTCGACGACTGCTGCGCGCAGACAGTGGACAAGCATTCGCCGACCGAGGACAAGCATCTACCGGCCGACAAGTCGGGCCGGGGGTATTTCGCCGGGCTGCGCGAGAGCGCCTCCCGCTTGCGCGAACGCCAGACTCGCGCCCGCGCCGTGAGCTTCCAGATGCACAGGATATTCATGCCTCTGGACGAAGAGGTGAGCTGCCGTCTTGCCGAGAGCGGCAGAATGCTCCTGGACATTGCCCACTTGATCGACCGCAAGTCGGTCGAACGCTATCAGAACAGATTTGCAACCATCGGCGCCACCATGCGGGAGTGCCAGACGCAGCTCTCCGGCCCGTGGCCGCCTTACCACTTCGTCCACCGGCTCACGCGCGGAATCCATCTGCAAGCGTCGCCGGTAGCGGCTCTTCCAGCACTTGTGAGCGCGTCTGTCGGCGGGGCTGGGGCGCTCGCAATGGAGCCGGTTCCGGCTCTGGCATGAGCTGATCTCCCCACCGAATATGCACGCGAAAGGCTCCGGTCCATCGGGGCTTTTCGCCCAGGCCGATGTCAGTTGGCATCCGGCGCATTCGCTCCCTTGCCGCGGTTGATGGCGAACGCCGTGCGCCGGGTTCCCGATGCGCGATCTACGCTTCCAGAATCCCACTGAGTGAATGTCAACCGGGCTTCTCCGAGGCGGCAATTCGTTTATAGGTAACGGCTTGGGTAGGCAAACCGGCGCAAATCGGCGCGGGAAGCGTGGTGGAGGCATAGTGCGGCGGTTGAGTCGGCGTTTGAATTCGGCCACGTATAGCCGTTGCGGTATGCCAGGCAGCAGTTTCAGTCTCAGACGTTTCCTTGCAGAACGGCAAACGAGATTCGTTCAATCTCCGCGAACCGCTGCAAGGCGCTCAGCGCCTCCCGCTCGGTCTCCCGCGAAGCCAGTAGACGGGTATTGGCACGAGCAAGATCGGCATCGTTGTACCCCGGATGCGCAATTAACTCCCAGGTGCCGGGAGGCAGGCGGCGAAGCAAGGAACTGATCGTGGCGGCATCGAGGGTTCCCGTGGCCAGAATGCCGATAGCTCCATCGGTGGTCGTGAAGCCCTCCTCGGCGACAATGCGCCGGAAGGCAGGCTCTAGCCGCCGCAACAGGTTCACTTGCGCTCGCCGAACCCAGGGCGCGCCGGGCGTGGCGCGCAAGCTCCACGCCGGTTCAAAGGGGTTGCGAACGGCGCGAATGCCCGCCGCCCGCGCGGCGCGCAGAAGGGGCCTGAGCACGGCGGGAAACATATGCGTGTGCTTGTGGGTGTCGATGTGAGTCAGAGCGACTCCTTTGCCCTGCAACAGGGCAATTTGCGCGGCGGCCTCGGCTTCAATTTCGCGCATGGCTCTCGCCCGGAAAGGCCATTGGGGGTTCGAATCGCGATACAACCAGTTGAGAAAACCGATCGAGGATGGCCGAAAGCGGCCGTTGCGCGGGCTGGCAAGATGAGGTATCTCTTCCCGCGCGGAAAGCACAGGGGCGCCGTCCACTAGAACCACGTGGCATCCCACGCCCAGCGCGGGATTTGCGTGAGCGATGGCGACGGCCTCTTCTGTAGCCTCAGCCCGCGCCATCAGCGAGGCGCTGGTCAGCGTTCCGGCGCGGTGCAACTCGGCAATGGCGCGGTTGACTCCTGCCGTCAGCCCGAAGTCGTCGGCATTGACAATCAGTCGGCTCACTGGCTGAGTGTAACAACTCTCGATGCTCGTCCCTCCTCGACGTATCCGCGCTGCTATGATGGAGGAAAGGCCCGAATGGCATTCCCGCCGGGTGTGGGCGGTTAGCTCAGTTGGTTAGAGCGCCTGCCTTACAAGCAGGAAGTCG
>CAZMHC010000096.1:0-11032 GCA_964565955.1 uncultured Occallatibacter sp. | reverse complement strand
ACACACAATCTCGCCCGCCTCACCATGCCAACACCGGGAATTTTGCAAGAGGCTCCATGTTCAAAGGATAACTTACGGCAACGCCACGGGCTCATCGGGCATGCCGATCCAGCAAGCCAGATAGGCCACCGCCACCAGTCCACCGGAGAAGAAGAAACCGATCACCGTGAAGATGCGGACCAGCGCAATATCCCAACCATAAGTTTGCGCCAGCCCAATGCACACCCCGGCCAGCTTGCGTCCAAAATGCGGCCTGTAAAGCCGGGTACCCGGCCCGCCGGGAAACTCCGGCGGCGCCGTCAACGCAGCGCCGCAACTCGAACAGTAACGCGCCGTCGGCGGCAACTCTGTCCCACAGCGATTGCAATATCCGACCATCCTCGGTTCCTCCGCATCCTGCCTGCTTTTCGTCTATACGATGACAGTCTGGCGACGGTTCCATTCGCTGAACCCTCCCCAAACTGGAGGCCCCGCATCGCATGCCCCACATGAAACCCGCACTGCTCCCTGTACCTGCTCTATTCCCCATTCCATGCTTTCCCGTCCTCCGTCTCAAATGACCTATACTTGTCTCTGCATCGCGCAGTCGGTTCCGGCCAGCCGGACACCCGCATACCGGAGGTTTGTTTGGCTATTGTCACCCCCCACGTCCCCGCGCAGCGCCGCCTAATCCGTTCCACTACAGTTATTTGCGTCCGGCGCAACGGCCACGTTGTGATGGCCGCGGATGGCCAGGTTACGCTCGGCGACCACGTCTTGAAGCACTCGGCCAAAAAGATTCGCCGCCTCTATCAGGACAAGATTCTGGCAGGATTTGCCGGTTCCACGGCCGATGCCTTTTCGCTCTTCGCGCGCTTCGAGACCAAGCTGGAGCAGTACGCCGGCAACCTCAACCGCTCCGCCGTCGAACTGGCCAAGGACTGGCGCACCGACAAGATGCTGCGCAACCTGGAGGCTCTGCTGGTGGTGGCCGACGCCGGCCAGACATTTCTCATCTCCGGCTCGGGCGACGTGATCGATCCCGACGAGCCATTGGCCGCCATCGGCTCCGGCGGAAGCTATGCCACGGCAGCGGCACGCGCGCTGATGGAGAATACCGACCTGAGCGCCCGCGAGATCGCCGAAAAGGCCATGAAGATCGCCGGAGAAATCTGCATCTACACCAACGACCGTATCACCATCGAGGAGTTGAAGAGTTAGCCGCTCATGGACAAGTTTCTTGAGCGGCGATGTTTTGAAAGGGCATGGCTTCAACCGTGCCGCAAAGGCGATTTCTAACGGGAGCGGGCTTTAGCCGCTGAGGGAACGGAGGATTGCAATGAGTAGCGAACTTACAAGCTTCGTCAGATGGGCGATCGATTGCTATGAAAGCGATTCGGAAGTAACTGAGATTTATTTACAAAATGCCGAGGATCAGATCTTCTCTGAAAAGGACCACAAAACAATAAAAGAGGAAACAAAGGCAGCGAAGAGCAGTATGAAGAGAACGCGAGGGGCATTGAGAGCCCGATTGCTCGAACTCAAGGCAATGCAAACCGATAAGGTCAGTACATCGAGCGAAAAGCGAGACACAAATGCTGCGCCAATTAAAGAAATATTGCAAATATCCCCTAAGCAACGAATGGAACAACTAAGGCAGGGTCACATTCAGCACTTGCTAGATGTACTTGTTTGGAGAGTGAATCAAGACTGTAAGAGTGAAGGCGGCTCCACAGTTACTAGACAAGATGTATTAGGTTCTTTGAATGAAGATGAGATTCTTGGGCTTGAAGAATGGTCGGATTGGAAAGAAATTGAGAGGGAATACGAGCTTGCTTTGAGGAGAATGCCGGATTTTGAGCTGTATCTACTGAGAAAACATCTGGATTGGTTAGATTCCTCTGCTGGAAAGATAGAAGCCGGTGGAGAGTTATCATTTCGTGATTCAATTCCAGGTCATTTGAAACGTTATATGTCCGAGGCTAGTTGGTGCGATTTGCACGGACTTGATGCAGCTTGTGCAGCGCTTTGCGGTGGAATTCTTCAAGAAGCAATTCGAATCAAGATGAATAGTCAAGGTTTTTCAGGACTCGGTGATGCAATTAAACAAGCTTGCGAAGTTGGTCTGCTAACTCCAAAAGCAGAAGAGGCATCTGAAAAAGTCAAAGAACTACGAAATCTTGCCGCACATGGAAACCAAGAATTCCTTGAAAAACCGGAAGACCGAAAGAAGAAATCATTCCCATTAACCCGCGAACTATTGGACACTTTATTCGCGATGGAAAGCTAAGAAAAGAATGGCCATTTACCTGCCCGCATCCGCCGAAGAACAAGACCTCTCGCTCGACGAGCTGACTCCGCGCGAAATCGTCGCCGAGTTGGACAAACACGTAGTGGGCCAAAAGGCAGCCAAGCGCGCCGTGGCCATCGCGCTGCGCAATCGCCAGCGCCGGCAAAAGCTGCCGCCCGACATTGCCGACGACATCATGCCCAAGAACATCATCATGATCGGCCCCACGGGCGTGGGCAAAACGGAGATAGCGCGCAGGCTGGCCAAGCTGACTAACTCGCCGTTTCTTAAAGTGGAAGCCTCCAAGTTCACCGAGGTGGGATATGTGGGCCGCGATGTGGAGTCGATGATCCGCGACTTGGTCGAGATAGCCATCGACATGGTGCGCGAGGAGCGCCTGGAAGAGGTGGAAGACAAGGCGGAGATGAATGCCGAGGAGCGTCTGCTGGACGTGCTGCTGCCGCCTCCGCCCGCCCAGCCTGCAAGCGTGGGCCAACTCGATTTGCCGGGCACGGACAGTTATCAGCGCTCGCGCGAGAAGCTGCGCCAGCAGTTCCGCGAGGGCAAGCTGGACGACCGCCAGTTGGAGCTGGACGTGCGCGAGCGCGGCACGCCGCAGTTTGGAATTATCAGCAATCAAAGCCTCGAGGACATGGAAATGAACCTCAAGGATATGCTCCCGAATCTCTTCGGCGGCGGCTCGAAGAAGCGAAAGATGAAGGTGGCGGACGCATTCGAGTATCTGGTGCAGGAGGAAGAGGGCCGGCTGATCGACATGGACCAGGTGAACCGCGTGGCTACCGAGCGGGTCGAGTCCAGCGGCATTATCTTTCTGGATGAGATCGATAAGATCGCCGGGCGCGAGGGCAGCCACGGACCCGACGTTTCACGCGAAGGCGTACAGCGCGACATTCTTCCCATTGTGGAGGGAACCACGGTGAATACGCGCTACGGCATGGTGCGCACCGACCACATTCTGTTTATCGCCGCGGGCGCGTTTCACGTATCCAAGCCCAGCGATCTTATCCCTGAGTTGCAAGGGCGCTTTCCCATTCGCGTCGAGCTGAAGTCGCTTACCGTAGATGACTTTCTGCGCATACTCACCGAGCCGAAAGCCTCGCTGACCAAACAATACTCGGCGCTGCTCGAGACCGAGGGAGTCAGGCTGGAGTTCGCGCCCGAGGCGCTGCGCGAGATGGCGGAATTCGCCTTCAAGGTAAACGAAACTACGGAAAACATCGGCGCGCGCCGCTTGCACACCATCATGGAGCGAGTGCTGGAGGACGTCAGCTTCCTGGCGCCCGACGTAGCTCGCCGCGCGCCCGACAAGGAAGCCGCCGCGGCAATTGCCGAGGCCATCAGGAATGAGTCTACCTCGCCGCTGCCTTATCTGGAGCGCATGACAGCCTCCGGTCCGGAAAAGGTCTTCCAGATTACTCCCGAGTATGTAAATGAGATGGTGGCGTCCACCGTGCGCGATCAGGATTTGTCGCGGTACATCCTGTAAGGATACCGACGAGATGGCCTCTACCTGACTGCAAAGAGAGACTCCAGCTTCACGATGGCCGCGAGCATATTGCTCAGAGCATCCTTGCCAAGTTCGTTCTCGAACTCTTTCTGTAACTTGTCAAGAGCGCCAATGACCCGCAGCGCGCACTTCTTGCCCAGCGGCTTCAAGGAGAGCCGATAGGCGCGTGCGTCCTCTGGATCGATCTTTCTCAGCAACAGGCCCTTTGCCTCCAACGACGAGACGCAGTGGCTCACATTTCCTCTCGTAGTTCCAAACGTCTCCGCCAACTGCGACGGTTTTACGTGCAGCGGCGACTCGAAAAACATTGCCGCCAGCACCAGCGCTTCAAGAAAACCGAGACTGTCGGCCGCCAGAATCCGCGTAGTAAGCGATTCAAACCGGCGCGACGCGCGGTTTACTGCGAACATGGGGCTTTCGCGGAGAAACGCATCGATGCGCATGGCCATATTCAAATAGTTTACCACGTAAATTATACAAAGCAATACCAAATTATAGTCGAAAACCGGCTCGGAGACCCCAGAATTGCATAGGACACTCACAGATGCAGACGTTGGAAACAGTTCGAAGAGCCTCTTGCATTTTGTTTTTCGCAGGCCTGCAGGCTGGACTGGCCCAGTCTCCATCCAACCCGCAATCGGCAGCGATCCCAACGGTCTCGGAGACCATGGTGGTTCTTGGATCGGCCGTTCCTGTGCCCCTGGCGGAGTCGCCTTCTTCCGTGCTGGTGTTCCCCGTAGAATCGAAGACGCTTTCGTTGGAGTCGCCGCAGGATCTACTGCGGCAAGACTCTTCTGCGTTTCTCGAACAGCGGGGCGCCGGCGGTGGGCAAGCGGATATTGTGCTGCGCGGCGGCACGTTCGAGCAGGCTCTGGTGTTGCTCAATGGATTTCGCATCGACGACAGCCAGACCGCGCATCACAATCTGGATTTGCCCATTCCCTTCGATGCGATGGACTCGATCGAGGTTCTTCACGGCGCGGGTTCGACGCTGCATGGAGAGGACGCTCTGAGCGGAGTTGTGGACTTTCTTACCGCCGCGCCCTCGGCATCCTCGCTTCGTCTTCGCGCCGGCGGCGGCAGCTTCTGGGGCAATGAAGAATCGCTGCTGGGCGCTCTAGCGCGCAAGCGATGGAATGGGCGCCTTACCGCGAGTCGTAACTTCTCGACGGGATTCATGGCGGCTCCCGCCTTCAACGCTTACTGCAATGCGCAGCAATTGTACGGCGATTGCCAAAACGACCGCGATTACCGCAACGAAGACGCTTCGTTGGAAGACTGGATTGGCGGCAAGCTTGGAGTTTCCTACCTGCTGTTTGCGGCCAGCGACCGCTCCTTCGGAGCCAACCAGTTTTATGGACCATATAACTCATGGGAGCGAACCAAAGGATTGTTTGCCGGCGGACGGCAAGAGATAGGCAGCCGGACGCAGGCCGATTTCAGCTACAGGCGGCATACAGATGAGTTTGTATTGATTCGCAGTGTCCCATCCGCGTATGAAAACAATCACACCGACGGTTCATGGCAAGCGTCTTTGCGTCGCAAGGAAACGATCGCAACCGCTTCAGCTTTGCTACTAGGATTGGAGGCGGACGGCGACAGCATTCGCAGCTTCAACTTTTCGCAAAACACTCTTGGGCAGGAAGTGTTTTCCGATGCTCTCGGCGTCCATGCGCGCAACCGCGGCTCCGGATATGCGGATTTCGATTTGCGTCCCTCCAAGCAGCGCTGGAATTTATCGGCGGGCATCAGGGAAGAGATTTTCTCCGGCGGCCCGCGGTCCGTGTTGGCTCCTCATCTTGCGGGAAGTTTGCATATGACCGACAAGTTGAAGCTGCGAGCCAGCGGCGGGTACGGATACCGGATTCCGACTTATACCGATCTCTATTACTCCGATCCTACGACGAACGGCAATCCCAACCTGAAGCCGGAGTCGGCATGGTCCGGCGACGGAGGAGTAAACTGGGCGGCGTCAAGGCGCTTTTCACTTTCCGCCACAGGGTTCTATTCGCGGCAGCACGACGCCATAGACTATGTGCGCCCCACGCCCATTGCAGGTTTGCCTGTGCCTAAATGGAATGCTGAAAACTTGAGCGGTATGCATTTCCGCGGCATCGAATCCGAGGCGATCTGGTTGCCTGCCAAGGGGCAGCGGGTACAGATAGCGTGGACTCAACTCTTCGGTGCGCAGCCTTCCCTGAGCGGCTTGCAATCGGAGTATGCGCTCAACTATCCGGTCGAGAATATCCATGCCACCTGGACCGCTTCGCTTGGACATATTCTTGTCCTGACTAACTCCTTGGCAATCGCCAAGCCATATCGACAGCCGGGCATCACGCCGTGGAACACGACCCCTTATCCAGTTTGGAACGCCGCGCTGACTCATGATTCCGGAAGACTACGTCCCTATTTGCGACTGGGAAATCTGAGTAACACAGGCTACCAGGAGATCGAAGGAGTCGCCATGCCGGGCCGATCGATCGTCGGCGGAGTTTCGCTTTGGCTAGGGCGGTGATCGCGCCCGACAATCCATATGCGACACGTTCTTGTTTGCATTTGATCGAGCGGTCAGGGTCGAACACGGTGCATGGAGTTCGCGCGACCCTCGGTTTGGAAGTTGTCTTCGCTCGAGAACGACGATAGATGAATTGTTCGGGCGGCTGGGCGGAAAAGAGATTTGGCGCTCGCCTGGACAACGAGGCTATCGTCTCGCGCCCACCAACTCCTCCGATTTGGAAGCTTGTCCGTAATGGCTCTCCACGTACTTATCCAGAATCCGCTTGAACTCGGCCACGATCGCATCTCCCTTCAGCGTCGTATAGAGCCTGCCGTCCACATAGACCGGAGCTTTGGGGTCCTCGAAGGTTCCCGGCAAGCTGATGCCCAGGTTGGCGTGTTTCGACTCGCCGGGGCCGTTGACGATGCAGCCCATCACGGCCAGCTTCAGTTCTTCCACGCCGGGGTACTTCTTGCGCCACTCGGGCATGGAGACGCGCAGGTAACTCTGTATCTGCTCGGCTAACTCCTGGAAGTAAGTGCTGGTGGTGCGGCCGCATCCTGGGCAGCTCGTCACTTGCGGCGTGAAGCTGCGAATCGAGAGCGATTGCAGAATTTGTTGCGCGGCCCGCACCTCTTCCGTCCGGTCGCCGCCGGGCTTGGGCGTGAGGCTGACGCGAATGGTGTCGCCGATGCCCGCCAAGAGCAGCGGCGCCAGGCCGGCCGTCGAGGCGATCAGGCCCTTGGCGCCCATGCCTGCTTCGGTAAGGCCCAGGTGCAGAGGGTAGTCGCAGCGGGCGGCCAGATTGGTGTAAACGTCGATCAGGTCGCGCACCCCGCTCACCTTGGCGGAGAGGATGATTTGATCGCGGCGCAGTCCGTAGCGCTCGGCGGCTTGGGCCGAGTCGAGGGCGCTGACCACCATGGCCTCCATCATCACCTCGCGCGCCGGCAACGGCTGAGCGAGGCGGCTGTTCTCGTCCATCATGCGCGTCAAGAGCGACTGGTCGAGCGAACCCCAGTTCACGCCGATGCGCACCGGCTTTTGGTGCTCGACGGCGCACTCGATCATGATGCGGAAGTTGTCGTCGTCGCGGCGACCAATCGAGACGTTGCCTGGATTGATGCGGTACTTGGCCAGCGCCCGCGCCGCCTCGGGGAATTGCTTGAGCAACAGGTGGCCGTTATAGTGGAAGTCGCCGACGATGGGGACGCGAAGGCCGCGCTTATCGAGGCCCTCGACGATGCGCGGAACAGCCGCAGCGGCATCCTCGTTGTTGACCGTGACGCGGACGATCTCCGAACCGGCCAGCGCCAGGGCGGCCGCCTGTTCGACGGTGCCCGCAACGTCCGCCGTATCGGTGTTGGTCATCGACTGCACGACGACCGGAACCTCCCAGCCCACGCGAACCGGACCGATGTTGACCGTAACCGTTTTTCTGCGTTGAATCTCCGCCATGCTTCCAGTGTACCTTTCCTCTTGCTCTCGGAAAAGTATCCCGCGGCCGGCAGTCCCCGCGAATCGCAGAGTCAGAGCGCCTCGGCCATCTCGTGGAGAATCGCCTCGGCGGCCTTCATCTGGACGGCATCCATGCTGGTCAGCAGGGTGACCGCCAGCAACTCCGGCGGATCGTCCACCCCTTCCAGCGCGGCGCGCGCCGCGGTCAGCATGGCCGGTCCTCCGCCGGCGGCCAAGCCGTTGGTGATGTCGCGCAGGCTGTTGACGGAACCCAACTGGCAGAACAGCATGGCCACCAACTGACCCCAACTACTGAAACCCTTGGCGTTGCGTTCGGCAGCGTGCTTGTGGACGGCGGAATCGAAGACCGTGCGTGGAATCAGCTTCAAAACTTGGGAGAAAATACTGCATGCTGTGGACAAGGCCGCGTCCTCCTCTGACGTGGGTTCATGACAAACCCAACCTATCAGATCGACGCAGCCTTGCCTCTATACCGGACTTACCGCTGAAAAATCCTGTCTTGGACAAGAGTGATGTCTACTGTTTCGGTTGCCATGCCCTTCAGCCAAGCTACTGAGTCCCCGCAGTACAGGTTGCCATGCGGGTGCTCGTAGTGAAGATACAATCCGCCGTTCGGGTCGGCGGGGTGACGAATTCCGCTCTGGCAACGGAGGTCAAAATTCAATTGAGGAGCAGGCTTCTTTTTCACCGGCATGAACAACGCTCCCCCGATAGATTTTAATCGCTCTGTTGACGTTTTAACACAATCGTGTGAATCTGCTTGAGAGTGCTTCGCTCAACACAAAGGCGCATGAGCGTAATTCGTTCGTCTTGCGCGGAAACGTTCCACCCCATCTGATAGATTGAATGGGTTGATTCCCAACGCCGATATGTCCGAAATTTCGCAATACATCATCCCGCGCGGCTTCCGTTTTGGCGCAGTCAAAGCCGGCCTCAAGAAGAGCGGGCGCGCCGACTTTGCACTCATCGTCGCCGACGCGCCGGCCAGCGCCGCGGCCGTTTTTACCGCAAATCGCGTGGCCGCCGCGCCGCTCCTCGTCGACAAAGAGCATCTGCGCCGGACGGGTGGAAAGGTGCGCGTGGTGGCCATCAACGCCGGCAACGCCAACTGCGCCGCCGGTCAGGCCGGTCTGGATGCCGCCCGCGTCACCTGCGCCGCCGCGGCTCAACTCTTTGGCTGCCCGCGCGAGCAGGTCTTTCCCTCCTCGACCGGGATCATTGGCGTTCCTTTGCCGGCCGAAAAACTGATCGCGGTTCTGCCCACTCTGGCCTCATCGCTGGGCGCTGAGTCCGACCATTTTCAGCAGGTGGCGCAGGCCATTCTGACCACAGATACCGTCGAGAAAACCGCCTTCGCGCGCCTTGAAATCGATGGCAAGGAACTGCGCATCGCCGCTCTCTGCAAGGGCGCGGGCATGATTCACCCGCAACTGGTTCCGCACGCCACCATGCTGGTCTACGTGCTTACCGACGCGGTCGTTGAGCCTGCCGTGCTGGACGGCTACCTGCGCCAAGCTATCGAGGTCAGCTTTAACCGCATCTCGGTGGACGGCGATACCTCGACCAACGATACGGTGCTGCTGCTGGCTTCGGGCGCCGGCGGCGCGGCGGTGGGCGCGGACAATGCGGAGTTTGCCGCCGCGCTGACCCAGGTCTGCGCTTCGCTGGCCAAGCAGATTGTCGCCGACGGCGAGGGCGTCGGCCATGTGGTCGAGTTGCGTATCGAGGGCGCGGCCACCGATGCCGACGCGCTGCGCGTGGCGAAGGCCATTGCCCACTCGCCGCTGGTAAAGACGGCCTGGGCCGGCTGCGATCCCAACTGGGGACGGCTAGCGGCGGCCATCGGCTACTCCGGCGCGCAGATCGACCCGGAGCGCTTCGACATCTGGTTCGGCGATTTGCGCATCTGCCGAGACGGAGGCCGAGCCGCGGAGTTCGACGAAGCCGCCGCCCACGCCTATATCGCGCAGCCGGAGTTTTCGATTCGCATCGCGCTCCACCAGGGCCAGGGCAATTGCGTCTTCTGGACCACCGACCTGACCCATGAATACGTCAGCATCAACGCGGACTACTCGACGTAAGGGACTAATCTGTAAGTGATACAGTTTCCGAATTGGTTATGGCACACAGTCCCTATCCCGGGAAATACGTTTGCTTCGTAATGGCGGCGTTTTGCGCTACATTAGCCTGGCGCTCGTTCCGCTATGCCATGCGGACGAAGAGAGATCAACGAAAGAACGCCGCCAAGGGGATATTCTTCAAGCCTGATGCCAAGAAGAGCGTAGGCGCGAACGTTGTAGTCGCTCTCATAGCTACCTATTTGCTCGCAACAGCGTTGACCGCCATTTACATGGAATGGCCCAATTGAGCCTTTCCGTTATGCGGATGCATTAGACGTTCTTGCACTATGACCGCCTAACTGGAAGCTCCACCACCACATTCTCCGTGAGCAGGCATACGATCACCACTCCCCTCGCTTCGGGGCTGCCTCCAGCGTTCCACCGCCAGCATGACCAGGAAAAACGCGAGTCCGAGCGCCACAGCCCCACCGGTATCCAGCATCGCGTCGCTGAACGAGCCGACGCGATTGGGCAAATTCAGAAAATTTCTGGTAGATTAAAAGCATAATGACTCGTTGTCTTCCCACCTGTCGATAAAGTTCTGCCGCCCATCCGGGCCAGGGGCCTACGGTCCTAACCCATCCAGCTTTCAAAATTCAGTTCCAGCTTCCCCAAATTCCAAGGAGAGTCCAAAGTGCAAAAAACTGTCTTTGCCGTTCTGTCTGCATCTCTGCGCCGGTTGTCGCTATCCATCTCCGCTTCGCTGTTTCTGTTTGCCATAGCGGGCGGCCTGCCCCTGGCCGCGCAGGACGACATCACCACGCAAAACGCGACTTCCGGGTTCAATGGCGCATTTCTTACCGGGCCGGCCTCGAACCCGTTGAGCTTCCTCAACGGTGCGGCCTGGCGTACTACCGGCAACCCGGCGCCCTACGACTTTCACGACTTTGCCCCGGCGACGTACCTTGACGAAAAGCTGCCTCATTGGATCGATCTGACGACCGAAGAGCGGTTCCGGCACGAGGCGTACGACAATTCAAACCTTAAATGGGGAGCCAACGACTCCTACCTGTTGAACCGTTTCCGCTTCCAGGTGGATCTGCATACACCTAGTTGGTTCCGAGTCACGGCGCAGGTGCAGGATGCCCGTTCGGGCTTCCAAAACCCGCCGATCGGCCCGCCGAACACGGTTCGCTGGG
>CAZMHC010000095.1:0-11071 GCA_964565955.1 uncultured Occallatibacter sp. | reverse complement strand
CCTCGTCCATGCAAATGTCGATGACGTTGGCGCCGTTCTCGACCTGCTGCCGGGCCACGCCAACCGCTTCTTCGTACTTGCCTTCCTTGATCAGCTTGGCGAACTTGGGCGATCCGGCCACATTGGTCCGTTCGCCGATCGCGATGTACACGCCGGGCTGCTGCGTGAAAGGCTGCGATCCCGATAGGCGCAGCGGCTTGCTCTCCGTATCGCTGGCCCGTTCCGCACCGGGCACGGCCCAGAGGCGGCGCGGCGGTTTCCCTTCCAGCTCTTTTGCAATCGCCGCGATGTGCTCCGGGGTATTGCCGCAGCATCCGCCCGCGATGTTGATGAGTCCGCCCCGCGCGAACTCGCCGAGATACCGCGCCATGTCCAGCGGCCCCAGATCGAACCCGGTCTCCGAGAGGGGATTCGGCAATCCGGCATTCGGATAGCAGGAGATCGCCGCGTTCGACTTATCCGCAAGCTCGGCCAGAAATGGGTACATCAGATCGGGACCAAGCGAACAGTTGAGTCCCACCGACAGAGGCTTTACGTGCGCCACGGCATTCCAGAAGGCCTCGATGGTCTGCGCGGAGATCATCGTCTCGCCGCCGCGTCCCACCGCCGCCGAAATCATCACCGGCAACTCTTTCCCATCCGCATCGAAGACCTCGCGGATGGCTACCAGCGCCGCCTTGGCATTCAGCGAGTCGAAGATCGTCTCCACCAGCAGCAAGTCCGCGCCGCCGGCGATCAAAGCGCGCGCCTGCTGCGCATACGCCGACTTCACCTGATCGAAGGTGACCACACGAAAGCCGGAATCGTCGGCATCGGGCGAGTTGGTCAACGAAACCGTCAGCGGGCCGATCGCGCCGGCGACAAACCGCTGACGCCCCGTCTCGTTGGCCACGCGGTCCGCCCATTCCCGGCATTGCCGCGCCGAAGTTTCATTGATCTCCCAGGCCAGAGCGTTCAGAAAAGCATCGTCGACGATCTTCTGGTAAAAAGCGGGGTCTTTCCGTCCGCCATGCTCCCGCGGATCGTCCACAAAAAACTCGCTCTGTGCGATGCTGGTCGCGCCGAAGGTGTTCGTCTCGACGATGTCCGCGCCGGCTTCAAGAAACCGGCGGTGAATGTCGCAGATCGTCTTCGGCTGCGTCAGGCTGAACAGGTCGCCGTTGTTTTTGAGATCCTTCGTCGAGTCCTTGAACCGCTCTCCGCGAATATCCGCTTCCGTCATCCCGTAAGTGCGGATCGTCGTTCCCATCGCTCCATCGATGATGGCGATGCGGTCGGCGAGGATTTTTTGAAGAGGATGTCGGTCGGCTTTCATTGTTTCACCCCGTTGCTCGACCGTTGCCGTGCCGGAGATGGCTCCGTCCTCAACCGGCGCGCGCCGCTTCAGTTCCGAAATTAAATCCGCCACGATCGCTCCTGATTTCGCCGGCCGCCTGAAAAAAAGGGAATGCGGCCAACGCCTTCAGGATATATCGTATGAATGTGCCCGCGAAAACGGGCAACCTTCACTGCGGGTGGCGCACCCCAAGTTTTTCCGACTGTCGATCTTCCCGCATATGACGGCGCCCCATCCTTGACGCGGTTTTATCGCGGCAAGGGTGGGTGAGCGCATATCTCAACTGTCTGTTTCGTGTTCCGAATCATTCCTGTTCCGAATCAACCGCGGGCATTTACTTTCCTATGCAGAAGGTCGAAAAGATCAGATTGAGAATGTCCTCGGGGGCGGTTTGGCCGGTCAGCGAGTCGAGCGCCCAGAGGGCGCGATAGAGGTCCATCAGGATCATCTCATGCGGGATAGCTGTGGCGTTGGCCTGAGCGGCATCGGCCAGCGCGGTCACAGCGGCGGCGACCGCCTGTCGCTGCCGCAGGCTGGTCAGCATTCCCGGCTCGGCGGCGGCGCCGCCGGTGGCCAGCGTCATAATGCGTTCACGCAGCGCGGAAATGCCCTCGCCTGTGAGTGCCGAGGTGGTCACTACCGTCCGCCCCGCCAACTCCGGGGATTTGCAGCCCGCGTCGGCCGAGCCGTCCGCTCGCTCACCCAACAAATCGCATTTGTTGACGGCTACCAGCGCGGCCCGGCTGCCGACGGCCGCCAGCAGCCGGCGTTCCTCGTCGTTCAGAGCTTGGGTTGCGTCCAGCACCACCAGCACCAGCGCCGCGTCGGCCAGCGCCTCGCGGCTACGCCGGATGCCCAACAGCTCGGCCTCCTGCAAGTTTTCGCTCGGACCGTCTCCCAAACCGTCTCGCAGACCGGCTGTATCCACCAGCTCCAGCGGAATGCCGTCCAGGGAAATCCGTTCCATAACCGGGTCGCGGGTGGTCCCCGGCGAGGCGGTCACAATGGCCCGGTCGCGCTCGACCAGCCGATTGAAAAGAGAACTTTTGCCGGCGTTGGGGCGACCCACAATGGCCAGGGTCAGACCATCGTGGACGATGCGCCCGCAGGCAAAGGAGGCTTCGAGCGCGGCGAGGGGAGGGGTCAACTCCGCGATCCGCCGGGCTATCTCGATCTGCGGGGTCACCTCGATGTCGTCCTCGGCAAAGTCGATTCCGGCTTCGAGCAGTGCGACAAGTTCGACCAGCGATCGCTTGATTGGCGCGACTCGCCTGCTGAGCGTGCCGCCCATTTGGCTGGCTGCCAGTCGTGCCTGGGTGAGGGTCTGCGCTTCGATCAGGTCGCGGACCGCCTCCGCCTGGGTGAGATCGAGGCGGCCGGAGAGAAAGGCGCGCTGGGTGAATTCTCCGGGATTGGCAAGGCGGGCGCCTAGATCGACCGCGCGGCCCAGAAGCAGCCCCAGCACCACCGGCGAGCCATGCGCGGCAATCTCCACCAAATCCTCGGCGGTGTAGGAGTGGGGCGCGGCAAAAAACGTTACCAGCGCCTCATCGATCCGGGCGGCATTGCCGCGCCCCGCGGAGTCGCCGGAGCCGAACGTCTCCTGTTCGTCCGGGTCGAGCACATCGGCCAGCCGCGCCCGGCCGTGTTCGAGCGGCTGAAGCAGGCGCACCAGTTGCCCGGCAATGGCCGCGGCTTGCGGCCCGCTCAGGCGGACGATCCCGATGCCGCCCCGGCCGGGCGGCGTGGAGATGGCGGCGATGGTATCGGGATTCGTCTCTATACCCGCCATAATCTGGAATTCATCCGGTGAATGAGAAGTCGGTTGCATCGTTCGGCGATGAAGACTTCGGATGCCTTCGGCGGCAAACTCTTGGACCTCCGTCGTTCTCATTTCCTCTGCAAGCAACGAAGGCGCGAAGATCGATCCCAGCGGGCTTGAAAGTCGTGGCCTGACGTGGATTGCCCTTGAAGTGAGATCGGCGTTCCTTGAGATTCTACAATAGCCGGTCTGCCGGCACTCCAACTGGTAAAATGATTGCGTGGAAATAGCCGCCTCGCCTCGACCGAAGCCTGCCCCGACTTCCCAGCCCGTTCCCATGCTGGACCTCAAACGCCAGTACATGGCGCTGCATCGTGAGCTTCTGGAGGCGGTCGGCGCGGTGCTGGAGACCCAGCAGTTCATCCTGGGCGAGCCGGTAGCCGCCTTTGAGCGGGCCGCCGCCGGGCAACTGGGCGTGACCCATGCGCTGGGCTGCTCCTCCGGCACCGACGCGCTCTGGCTGGCGCTAGCCGCCGCTGGGATCGGACCGGGCAAGACGGTCGTCACCACTCCTTTCAGCTTCTTTGCCTCGGTCAGCGCGATTCTCCGCGCCGGCGCCGGCGCCGTCTTGGCCGACATCGACCCCGCCACCTTCAACCTTGACCCCGGAGCCGTTGAAGCCGTCATCGACGGTCCTCAAGGCGCGGCCGTCGCCGCCATTCTGCCCGTCCATCTATTCGGCCAGTGCGCCGATTGGACCGCATTTTCGCGTCTTGGACGGGAGCGTAGGTTGACACTCATCGAAGACGCCGCCCAGGCCTGGGGCGCCCAGTGGTCAGGCCCGGACGGGCAAAGCGTTACCGTCGGCGCGCTGGGCGATGCCGCCGCTTTCAGTTTTTACCCCACCAAGAACCTCAGCGCCGCCGGCGACGCCGGCATGGTGACGACCAACTCGGACGCATTGGCCGAGCGGGTGAAGATGCTGCGCCAGCACGGGATGCGCCGCCGCTACCACCACGACGAGGTCGGCTGGAACGCGCGCATGGATGGCATTCAAGCCGCCATTCTCAACGTCAAGATCAAGCGCATCGACGGCTGGAATCAGGCTCGGCGCACCGTCGCCAAGCGTTATCATGCCTTGTTCCATGCGGCGGGACTGGCCGAGGCCGGCCTCTATCCCAACCGCGGCATCGTGCTCCCCCATGAAGTTCCCGGCAGCCATCGCGTATGGCACCAATACGCGATTCGCACTCCCCGCCGCGATGCCCTCCGCGATTTTCTCGCCATTCGCGGCATCGGCTCGGAGATATACTACCCCCTCCCGCTGCATATGCAAGCGGCTCTCGTGAGCCTCGGTTATGGCGAAGGCAGCTTCCCGCAGGCCGAGCGCGCCGCCCGTGAAGTTTTAGCCCTTCCCATCTTCCCCGAACTGCGCGAAGACGAGCAGCTAACCGTGGTTGGGGCGATAGCCGAGTTTTTGAGCTGAGCCGGGTTCCCTGTTTACGCCGCGAATGGCAACGATGAAACGCGCTCGTGGAAATCCCGCCGATGGTTGAGCATTGCACACGCGCCGTTCGATTTTTTCACGCCGTCGAAGGCGGCCAACCCCGCCGCGAGGGTTACTCGTTGGCCTCGATCCGCCGTCCGTGCGCATCCTGCAAAGGCCGCGTATCGACCTTGAACAGCGCGGCGAAGGCGCGCCATTGCTCCCGGCTCAGGCTCAACTCCTGCTCAAAGACGAACCAGCGCACTCCCTCGGTGCAAGGCGGCGTACTGAGCGATCCCTCGTAGGTCCAGTAACCGCGATCGGCAGGCAGCAGGCCGCCGGGGTTCACCTCCTCCGCGACCTTCTCCGTCGCTCCCGCGGTCTTGGGCAAGTGCGCCCACAGCGCGGCCAGCACTGCGTTGGGGTTGCCAATCTCCTCGTTCAGACGCACCGCCACGATGACCAGTTTGCCGTCGGCGCTCTTGTGCAGCAGGTGAACGTCCATATCGGTCAGCTTGCCCTTTACCGCCTGCTCGCTGGGGTGGTGAAAGTCGTACTGGATCAGGTCGTAGCGTACGCCGCCGGCCACAATGTAGCTGCCGCGGTCCACGCGCGCCACCACCGTGTGGCCGTCGTTCTCCAGCTTCACCGGACCTGCGATGTAATGGAATTCGATGGGCTGGAGCGCCTTGTTCAGATGCGCGCCGCGAATATCGAGGGGCGATTGCGCATGGCCCTGCAAACAGACTCTCCAGGCCGGGTCCAGCTTGCCCCACACCAGCGCGCCGCGCTTGCCCTCGTAGTCCCAGGGGGGCGGATTTTGCGCGGCGGGCTTGGCGGCCGGCTCCGCGTCCTCGGCGCGGACAAACAACGGCAAAACGAAGAGTGAGGCCGCAAACGCAGCGGAAAACAGGCGGCGCGGGAATCGCATCGGGGAACCTCAAGAGGAAAGAGTTGGGGCAAAACGTAAGTATAGAACCTGCTGTGCGAAACTGCGAAAGGAATGAAATCGAACTGCGGAGAAACTATCCATAAAGGGCGGAGCCGGCCGTGATCGCATCTCGAAAAACCTGAAAACTACGTGACGTATTTCTTGCCGGCTCCATGTGAGGAGCCACACTCCGAGCCAGTTCAATCTTGCGGAGGCCCGACTCGAAATACCCGCTCCTTTGAAAGACTCTCTCCAATGCCTCCCACGTTCCGCCGGCAATGGCGTCTGGATCGCGGTATCGCTGATTGTTGGGTATGGTTGGAGACACATTCGGGTACGCGGATTGAACCGCTTGCCAGTCGCCGAAGTACCAGGATTCCAGTTCCTCGATCGCAATCCGATTCACCACTTGAAACTGCGATCCGCGCGGAACGGCGCTCTTGCTTATCAGGCCAGCCTGCGCGGCAATGGATTCCAGCCTTTCCTTGAGAAGTCGGCAATCGTCCCTATCCCGGTCCACGAGCACCAGCAACAAATAGTTATCCGGCAACCACGATCGAAAGCCACGAAGCCGATCAAGGAGCTTTCGAAGCATATCCCGCTTGCCCTGAAAGCGAACGATCTGAAACTCGGATGCAGGCAATAGCTTGGGCAGAATGCAATGAAGCGCGGCTTCCGCCGACTCTTCCTCGACGATGACGATCAATTTTTCCAGCATCAGCCGCGCTCCGTTCGTGAGCTTTGCGGACCGCCGGAGTTTGTCAGCGGATCACCGACGCCAAAGAATCCTTCCATCCATAGATCGCCGAGTTTGCCGCCCTCCGCAATTTGTTCCGGGATGCCTTCCAATTCGCTGGCCAGCTTGGCCTGCGTGAATCCGTGCTCATCCCGATATAGAATGCGAACCTCTTTAGGCTCCATGGCATTCAGCAGGAAGGGCGAATGACTGGTTATCAGCAATTGAGAAGCTGCCGATGCCTGCCGACATACCTCTGCCAACTCCGGCAAAAGACGAGGATGGAGAAAATTCTCCGGTTCTTCGATCCCAATGAAATGCGGAGGCTCCGGATCGAAGAGAACTGTCAGGTAAGAGAGCATCTTCAATGTCCCGTCCGAGGCGAACTTGGCGAGGATCGGCTGATCGAAGGGAGCGTCTTTGATCTGCAACAGAAGGTTGCCGTTCGGCATCGGCTCACTGATCACCTTTTCGAGCCTCGGCACACGTTCGCGAAGAACCTTGAAAATAAGCTCCAGACGATCTGGATGCTGTTCCTTGAGGTATTGAATTACATTGGGAAGATTGTCGCCGCTCTTGCTCAGCCTCTCCTGCGGTCCCGACTCAGGCTGCTCCCGCGTCTTTTCGACCGAGAGATAGGAGACATACCAGTCCGCGATAAACTCCCGAAGCGCGGCAACGCGAGGATGGTCCGAGAGTTGGCCTAATGTATTGACGGCGATCAGATCGGGTGACCGGAGCTTGGTCTCCACCCGCTTTGCTTCATTGTCCGACTCTTCCCCGCTCACAGCAAAACCTACTCCATGATGGAACTCCAGAAACTTAAGATGCCTACCGAGCTGCTGCCTGCGCCATCGCAGAGACTCCTCCACTACTTCGGGACCTTTGTTTCCTTCGTCAATAGCCAAAGCATAGGTAATGACAGAACTGCCAGGTCGCTCCCTGTACTTCAACTCAATCTCAATAGGTCCTTCAGCCCCGCGACTCTTCAATTCCTTGCTTCTTCCGCGACGATCCCAGGCATGACGAAGGCCGGATTGAAAACACTCCGACAAAAAGTTGAAGACGTCAAAGACAGTCGATTTACCGCTGCCATTCGGACCCAAGAGAACCGTCATGGGAGTCAGATTCTTGAACTCCACATCGCGCAAGGCCCGGTAATTCTGTATTCTCAGCGATTCAATGCGCGGAATTCCAGCCGCCGAAGACTTACGCCTCATCGTTGCAACCTTCCATTCGTGTTACAAGAATGCCTGTATTTGCATTCGCTCTTCGCCATTTCGAGCGAACGGCGATCTATGCCGGACTTATGCTATTCCGCCCCGAAGAGACGCCGAAAGAAGTGCGCGATGGAGGAGAAAAATCTCCCCAGCCTCTTCGCGGGCGGGTTTGCGTCCGTATCCTGGCCGGGCTTGGTCGAGCGCTTACGGCTTGAATAGACCAGCGGCTCGATCGACTCAGAAGTCGCGCCATTCTGCGCCATAGCGCCGGGCGCAGGCTGGGCCAGCGGCGCCAGTCCCTCGCTTTGCGCCAGCGGGAACTCGTTGCCGCGCGGCGCGGCCGGCGGGCAGCCGCAAGGCTCTTTTTCCTGGTCCACAACCTCTTGCAAGCTGCCGTGCTCGAACATCACCCGCTGGCCGGATTGCACACGGTATGCCCCGCCCTCGAAGACGCTCGAAACCAGCACGTAGGGCGCGTTGACGCCTGCATTGTCCACGCACGTGTCCCCATGCTGACCCAGCCGCACCTTCACGTCCGCCGCGCCCGGACCGCCAATGAGAATGCGGAAGTCTGGAGTGAGAAGTATGTCGGAGTTATGGCCGCTGGCAAAGCTGGCCTCGATCGCCCCATGATCCAGAGCCATCAGCAGGCCGGGAGTCTCCCCAGCGGGAACGCTCGCGTCGGTGGCCAGTTTGACGGTCGTCGAAGCGCAGACCCGCAGAGCGCCGCGATGGGGAAGCTCCACTTCGGTGGTATCCAAGCCGGATGTGATCGCGCCGCTGACGGCGATCGCCGCCTTGCCGTTCGCTACTTCCATGGCCCCACTCACCGTGACCGCCGAGCCGGGGGCATTGCTGTCCATTGGCACAATGGCGATCGGCTCCGGCGCATGAGGCGCGAATACAATCTGGGCACAAAGCCCCGGCGTGGCCGCCAGTAGTGCCAGTGAAAGAAATCCCGGTAAAGCTGCGCGGCAGGTCGGGTTCCTTCGGCTCATCGTTCTCTCCATGTCGTTACATATGCAAGAAATTCTTTATCATACGATGCCCACCTTCGGTCAAGACGCTCTCCGGGTGAAATTGTACGCCCTCGATGGGCAGGCTGCGGTGGCGCAGGCCCATGATGACCGAGCCGCCGTCGCTGCCGGCCGCGCGCGAGGTCACTTCCAGTTCCCCCGGCAGCGACTCCTCGGCCACGATCAGCGAGTGGTAGCGGGTGCAGGTCAGCGGGCTGTCGAGTCCCGCGAAGATGCCTTTGCCGTCGTGCTCCACCGCGCTGGTTTTGCCGTGCATCAGGTGCGGAGCGCGCACTACCTGCCCGCCAAAGGCCTCGCCGATGGCCTGATGCCCCAAACAAACTCCAAAAATGGGCGCTTTGCCGGCCATCTGGCGGATCAGCGGAACCAGAATCCCCGCCTCGCCAGGGGTGCAGGGGCCGGGCGAGAGCAGGATGCGTTCGGGCTTGAGCGCCTCCACCTGCTCCACCGTCAGTTCGTCGTTGCGATAGACCGCAACCTCGGCGCCCAGTTCGCCCAGGTATTGGACCAGGTTGTAGGTGAACGAATCGTAGTTGTCGAGAACGAAGACCATAGTGAGTTCCAGTGTACGGCATTCGATTCCCGAAAATCTTCATGCGGACTTTGAGAGCTTTGATATACTCAGGAACCGAAACCGATTTACGATCCGATTTCTTCTGTTCTTTTTCGACGGAGGCCTTGATTGACTGAGCAAACCGCATCATGGGCATCCTTGCTTTCGAGCATCGCAGCCATACTCAACGCAATCGCGTGGCCTGGTGTTGCTGCTTGGTTTTTATTTACTCATCGTACCGATACTTCTCAAATTCTTAAAACTTTGGGAAACAAACTGTCCGCAGCAAAGAAAATTAAGGCCGGACAGTTTGAAATGGAAGCTTTCGAAGATGAACTAAAGCAAACAGTCAATGAGGTAGGGGAGACAGTTGGCAACACACCTGCACCCAGAGCGGTTCCGAAGGAGCAGTTACAAGCTGCAGAAAACCTTCAGAAAAAGGTAAGTGCAGCGCAACTTCCAGAATCGAGTGTCCGCGAGGCGGTAAAAAAACAGATTTATGATCTTGCGAACGAGTATGAGAGGATTCGTGTACAACTGCCTAGCTGTAGCGAACGCACGAGAAAGATGGACCAAATTGCAGCTAGGATGCGCACTTTAGCATTAGCTGGCAAACCTTTGCGCACGCTTCTGAAAAATTCGGACTCGGTAGGGAGAAGGCTGGCAGCAATTTGTATGCTCCAAATCGAACCGCGTCAAAGCTACTTCCGTTGGCTGATTGAACGATTCAAGGTCGAAAATCAGCCTTTCATCTTTTTTCAATCGGCAATTGCAATTCTGGAATACGTGAAAAAAGGAGTATATCCAGATGGTGAAATAGTTAGATCGGCAATTGGCGAATCAATCCGCGTCATATCGTCTTTTACTGACGGAACGCCGGATCAAAACACACTTGATGTGCTCAACGAAGCACTTTCGCTAGTGAGGTAGGCTTGGTTCTTCATTTTCTGATTCAGGGCCGTGTGCAGGGCGTGGGGTTCCGCTGGTTCGTTCACCGCGAGGCCAGCCAGCTCGATCTGCGCGGATGGGTGCGCAACACCGAGGACGGCGAGGTCGAAGTCTTGGCCTCCGGCGAGGAGGCAAAACTGGCCGAGCTGAGCGCCAGTCTGCGCCGCGGCCCGCGCGGCAGCCGCGTGGACCGCCTCGTCGAGCATCGTCTCGACGAAACCGAGGCCGCCGATCTTGATTCGTTCCGCATTGACGGCGCGTGGTAAGGCCGGCTTTCTACCCCCCGTTCCGTGAGGAAAAAAGACTGCGGAAGGAAAATATCCCGACTGCCTCCTGGCGGCCTGGGGCAATCATGCAAGAGGGACGCGGGAGACCCATTCCCGTACTTTGCAAAGCCGCTTATTGGTCGCTCCATACGTCGCATTTGTGGAAGACAACCCTGCCTCATCCGCGAGCATCGCATCCAAACGGCTCCCCGCCGCATCTACATTGACGGTAAGCGTTCATGCCGTTGCGCCGCGCTTCATCTCCGCGCAGCGGCATACTCGTCAACGCAATTCATCTATCCCAGGAGGAAAAATGGCAAGCAAGGCAAGTGCGGTTTGGACTGGTTCCTTGAAGGAAGGCAAAGGCGCGATCTCCACCGCGACCGGCGTACTGAGCAACGCAAACTATTCATTTGCAACGCGTTTTGAAGGCGCGGAGTCGGGCACCACGCCCGAGGAACTGATCGCCGCCGCCCACGCCAGTTGCTACTCCATGGCTCTCGGCGCAACCCTCGGCGGCTCCGGCCTGACCCCGGAAAAGATCGAAACCCACGCGGCCGTCACCCTGGCCAAAGTCGAGGGCGGCTTCGCCATCACCAAGATCGCGCTCACCGCCACCGCCAAGATTCCCGGCGCCTCCAAAGAGGTCTTCGACAAGGCCGCCGCCGAAGCCAAGATCGGCTGCCCCATCTCCAAACTCTTTGCCAACAACACTGAAATCCTTCTCGACGCCAAATTGGTCTAGGGCCTGAGTCCAAAATTCGTTCAACAAACAGATTGTCATCCTGAGCGAAGG
>CAZMHC010000094.1:0-11107 GCA_964565955.1 uncultured Occallatibacter sp. | reverse complement strand
CGCCGTCGATCTTGATCTCGGTGCCGGAGTACTTGCCGAAGAGAATCTTGTCGCCCGCCTTCACGTCCAGGGGGAAGACCTTGCCTTCGTCGTTGGACTTGCCCTTGCCGACGGAGATGACTTCGCCCTCCTGGGGCTTCTCCTTGGCGCTGTCGGGAATGATGATGCCGCCACGGATGGTCTCGCCCTCTTCCAGACGGCGGACCAGGATGCGGTCATGAAGCGGGGTAAACGTGGTTGCTGCGGTCGCTGTTGCCATTGCTTTGCTTCTCCTTCACACACGGCCCAGGTTGAGCCTGGGTCGAGGGATTTGAGTGGGATTGAGGAAAAAACCTGGAAAGCCGGATCGCCTCCCCCAAACTTCGAGAAGCGAACCCCCAAATGAGCGGAGCCGAGCAGTTTCGGTGCCGGTCTGCTAGCACTCTCGCCTTCCTATTGCTAAAGATAGGCAGGACGAGGCGATTTGTCAAGAGGAAAATTGTTAAAATATGAGCGTGTCGCGCTCATAAATAATGACAGCGCGTCCTCGCTGTCGTTTGTTGGCTCACTGTCTGTCCCGGAAACGGTCAAAAACGGAGTTCCCCGGCGATGGGGAATTTCATTGTAGGGTGGAGACCGGATACAATGAAGGCCATGCTTCACCGCACTCTCTTTCGTTTCAGCATCCTGGTGGCCGTCGTCGGCCTGATCGCCGGTTCTCTCGCCGCCGGCGCGCAAGACTCCGCAAAGCGCGGCCGCAAGTACAAATCGCCGCCGCCCACCGCGCGCATCGAGGTTACCGTCCTGCGCGACTCCAACGGCAAGCCCATCGAGAACGCCGCCGTCATCTTTCACCCCATGCTGGGCGAGAAGGACAAGGGCAACATGGAGCTGAAGACCGACGAGGACGGCAAATCGATCATCGACGTGCTGCCCATCGGCGATACCGTGCGGCTGCAGATCATCGCCAAGGGCTTCCAGACCTTCGGCAACGACTACAAGATCGATAAGCCCGAACTGGCCATCGAGATACGGATGAAGCGGCCCGGCGAGCAGTATTCGATCTACAAGGATCACGGCGAGACGGCTGCGGCTGGAAAGAGCGCCGATACGAACAAGACGGCTCCCGCAAAGGATGCAGGAGCGGCGGGCGACAAGCCGGCCAGCTCTGAAAGCCAACCGGCGGCGCAGCCCAGCCAGAGTCAGCCAAAATAGTCTGTCATCTATCTTCGGACCAGCCTGAAGAAGCGGAGGGGATAACTTCCCACTTATTTCGTAGGCAGGTCTGCATGGATGAGTTTCAACAAGGGAACCGGCAAATTGCATTCTTGCTCCGGTGCGCATATCATTCTCCCGATAGCGAAGCTAGGTAGGCGGCTGTCCGAAGTCCGGCCAGTTCGATTCCCGCGAGAAATCCCGAAGGGCGGCCGACCAGATTACGGTTTGTCCCGGCATCACCGAGGAGGTCATCATGAACGGCAACTTTGCGAGCAATCTATTAGAACTTCTGCTCAGCGTGGTTGCCGTCGTCGAGGCTGTCCGTAGATTCTTCGAGTGGCTATTTCGGATCCATTCAAGTCGTTTGCGGGTCCTTATCCATGCAGCCGCGGCTTCGACGCTTGGTGGTATCTTGTGGAATGCTCTTTGTCATGTCATGGTGGCGCTAAACTATTGCGAATGGCATCATTACATGGGAGGGAGTGGAAACGAGCCGCACGGGATGCATGCATTTATCTGGGGAGTCTTGACACTCACGCCCGTAGCTTTGTTCGCCGCGCTCTTCATGCAAAAACCTGAGATTATCAACTGGCGAGCAATGATCGAAGGGCTGGGCGCAAGGTACCTGATTTGCATAGCGCTCTACGGACTGCTTGGCGGGCTTGGGGCTCATCTCTTCTATGATTTTGGCTTGCGCCCGGGAATCGAGGCGGCTAAGTTGGGAGGCGACCAACAGGAACTCATCATCGTCGTTCTTTGGGCAGGGATATTGTCAGCGGCGACCTACTTGGCGTTTCCCGGAACCTGGCTGGTTTTCAGGAAATTAGATACACCGTTCAGTTCAATGCTGCAAATCCCCTTCGCCATATATCTTTCGTTTTTCTCAATCCTGTTCTTTCTGACTGTCTTCGACTATACGCATATATTCGATATGCTTCGCGGCCTGGTTGCCGGCTGTGCGCTCAGGCTTGGCCTGTATTGCGGATTGATTGCCGCGCCGCTCCTCCATGAAAGACTGTTGCGCCAATCTCCGAAGTAATTTTTCCAGGTGTCAGCCTATGGACGAATCGTAAGATGGTACGATGACCAACCAACCCCTCCTCGGCAAATCGGCGCTGGTCACCGGAGGCGCGCGGCGCATTGGCCGGGAGATAGCCCTGACTCTCGCCCGCGCCGGCGCGGAAATAACTCTGACTTACCGTCACTCGCGGCAAGACGCCGCCGAGACCGTCCGCAATCTCGAAGCGATGGGCCGCCGCGCCCTGGCGGTCGAGTGCGATGTGCGTTCAGAGGCTTCGATCCGCGCCGCCGTTGCCGCCTGCGTCGCCCGCTTCGGCCAGTTGGATGTTCTGGTCAACAACGCCGCCGTCTTCGAGTCCGCTCCGCTCGACCGAATCAGCCTCGAGCAGTGGGATGCGGTCTTCGAGACCAACGCGCGCGGGCCGTTTCTGGTGGCGCGGGAGGCGATTCCGCATCTGCGCGCGACCGCGGGGCGGATCGTGAATATCGGTTCGCTGGGGGGATTGCAGGCCTGGGCCGGCCACGGCCATTACTGCGCATCGAAGGCCGCTCTGCATATGCTTACGCTGGCCATGGCCAAGGCTTACGCGCCTCAAGTCAGCGTCAACTGCGTCGCGCCCGGGCGGATCGAGATGGACGATCGCAGCCAAGACGAGGCCGCCCATTTTGCGGCGATCACTCCCCTGCGGCGCAACGGGACGGCGGAGGACGTGGCTCTAGCGGTACTCTTCTTTGCCGCCGGCCCAAGTTTCGTCACCGGCCAGATTCTGGCCGTCGATGGGGGATTGGGGCTGTAAGTGCTGAAACTGTCTCCGCAAAGAGCCAATCTATCGGGCAAATAGGCGGTCCCAAAGGCTCCTGGCTCCATATCCCGCCCCATCCGAGCCCGATTTTCCCGCAATCGACCGGAGCGCCGAGGCTCGCGGCGAACGGGCGAACTTCGTCGCGTCGAACTTGAGCGGGACGTACTCCCACAGGCCCACGGGTTCAGGCTGCGCCGGCCAGACGTCACCCGCGACCGCGGCCCGCGGATTGGTAACGCACAGTCGTCGCGCCGTCTCCTCCCCGGCTCGTTTGGCCACGTACTCAAAGGCCTTTATCAAGTGCGGCGGGCGCGACGCGGGATGGTGCGCGTCGGTGGCCAGAAAGTGAATCCAGTTGCGCTCCAGCAATTCGTTCGAGAAAGCCTCCGCCATTTTGCCGAAGCGCCCGTACAAGGATGCCGCCGTCACCTGAACCAGGCAATCATGCCGCATCCACTCCGAAAGCAACTCCGGGTCGCGTTGCACCGCCGGGTAACGCTCCGGATGGGTGACAATCAGCTTGTAGCCCGCGCTTTGCAGGCGGAAGAGTGCGTCGGGCATCTGCGGTGGGATGGACAGAAAGGGAAACTCGATCAGCAGGTATCCTTTGCCGCCGATCGAGTAACGCGGAAAATTCTCCAGCGCCTCGTGGATATTGTCCGCGCTCAGATGAAAATCGCAGCCCAGGCTCAGTTCGACGACGCCGTCCAGCAACCTTCGCAACTCGTGAAAGCGCTCTTCGATCGGCGCCGCTTGCCAGGGATATTCGTCGCTGGCGTGCGGGGTGCAGACGATGTGCGTCACGCCGTCGCCGGCCGACCTGCGCGCCATCTCCAGCGCAGCTTCAAGATCGGGCGCCCCGTCGTCCACTCCGTAGATCAGATGATGATGAATATCGAGCATTGTGCCCCGGCCTCCGATTCCTCTTCCGCAAACCGTTCAACGGGCCGCCAGAACTTCGATCATGGAAGCGAATATCTTCCATCCGTCGGCCGATCCCAGCAATTGTTCGCTGGAACGGTCCGGATGGGGCATCATTCCCAAAACGTTCCTCCCCGCGTTGAGAACGCCGGCAATATTGCCCAGCGAGCCGTTGGGGTTGGCATCTGCGGTAATGTCCCCGTTGGGCGCGGCGTAGCGGAAGGCGATCCGGTCCTCGGCCTCCAGGCGGCGCAACTCCTCCGGCTCGCAGAAGTAATTGCCCTCCATGTGGCCGATGGGGATGCGCAGAACTTCGCCCTTGACCAGCCGGTTGGTGAACGGGCTGTCGGCGGTTTCCACGCGCAGATGCACCTGCTTGCAAATGTATTTGAGTCCGGCGTTGCGCATCAGCGCGCCGGGCAGCAGGCCGGATTCGGTGAGGATCTGGAAGCCGTTGCAGATGCCCAGCACCAGCCCGCCGCCGGCCGCAAAGCGCTTGACCGCCTGCATGACCGGAGAAAAGCGCGCGATGGCGCCGGTGCGAAGGTAATCGCCGTAGGCAAAGCCGCCGGGAACCAGCACCGCGTCCACGCCCTCAAGCTCCTCGGAGTCGTGCCAGAGAAAGACGACCGGCTGATGGGCCACTTCCGCGATCGCGTTGTAAGTATCGTGGTCGCAGTTGGAGCCGGGAAAGACCAGAACCCCGAATTTCATGACTCTAGGGTATCAGCATCGCGGGTGAAGCGCGACGGGTAAGAAGGCGCCGCCTGCGCAGACTAGTACTACAGTTGTAGATTGCGAGATTCGGAGGGAGCAGAGGCCTTCAGGCCTCTGAAATTGATACCAAAATGTTGGGCCTTTAGGCCCGGGCCTTTGCCAATCTCAGCCGAAATCCAGATATACAACTGTAGTACTAGAGCGATTCGTTTGGAAGCCGATAAACGCTACAGAGGCAACGCCGTATCTGGCCGGACAAACCCGCCCCATGGGGTTCAGGGAGGACGAGTGAGCGGATTCTGGAACTTCGGGTCAAGCCGGGAGGCGGAACTCACGGTGGGGGCCGATCTGCGCATCGTGGGGGCCAACCGGGCGGCCGCAAAGATTTGGGGCCTCGCTCCCGATCGCTTCGAAGGAACGGAGTTCGCCGCCTGCTTCACGAACCCCGATGCCGCCCGCGACCTGTGCGCGCTGGCCCTGGAGAACGGCGCGGCCCGGGATCACATCCTTGAGTTGAGAAACCCCGCGGGCGAGTTCTCCTACCTGCAATGCCGCGCGGTTCGCCTTGAAGGCGACGACGCGCGCGTACTGGTGACGGCCCAGAATATCACCGAGCGCAAGAGTATGCCCTCCACCCTGTTCGAAAGCAGGGAGATGTTCCGCAACGCCTTCGAGATGGCCAATATGGGCATCGGTCTCTTGGACCTGCAGGGAAGATTCTTCGAGGTAAACAAAAAACTCTGCGAACTGCTGAGCCTGTCCAGGGAAGAACTGGTGGGCGTGGAAGCCAAGGATATCGCCGCGCCCGATGGCGAAAAAGCGAATAACGACTTTCTCGCCAAGGCCCTGGAGGGCGATCCTTCCCGGAACGCATACGAAAAATGCTATGCCACCGGCGAAGGAGGGGCGCTGTGGGTCGAGATTTCCTACGGCTTGGGTTGCGGACCGAACGGCAGGCCGGTTTGCATGATCGCCAGCTTTCGAGACATCAACGAGCGCAAGCGGCTGCAGGCCACCCTGGAGGAACAGTGCGCGATCGACCCGCTCACCGGAGCCTTGACCAAATCCAGCTTCGAGGATCGGGCCAATGTCGAGGTGTCGCGCGCCAGCCGCCACGGGCACAAGCTCTCGCTCCTGCTCATCGACCTCGATTATATGCGGGTGGTCAACGATCGCTACGGATTCGAGGCCGGCAACCAGGTGCTGAGGGAACTGAGCGAAACGGCCCGCAAGTGTCTGCGGACCACCGACCTCTTCGGGCGCTGGGGAGGCGACGAGTTTCTCGTTCTGCTGCCCGATACCCCCCCGGACGGAGCCATGCGGGTTGCCGAGCGGATCAGAACGGCCATCGAGAGCTTCAGCTTTCCCGAAGACCTGCGCATGACGGTCAGCGTGGGCGTGGCCGGAGGGCGGGACGACGAGAGTTTCCTCTCCATGCTGAACCGCGCCGACGACTGTCTCTTCAACGCCAAGCAGGGCGGACGCAATCGCTCCATCATCGACGAAAGAGATCAAGCCAGAGGAGGCGCGAACAAGGCGAGGTTGGGCCATTTCCTCGAATTGCCGTGGAAGCGGGGCTACACCTCCAACCACTCCGGCATCGATTCCGAACACCGCAGAATCTTCCAGATCACCAATCGAATTCTCGCCGTCATGGCCGCGGATGGAAGCCCGAGCGAACTGATCTCCCTGGCCGACGACCTGCTGATCGAGGTGGTCCTGCACTTTACCCACGAAGAGGAACTGCTGGCGGCCGCCGCCTATCCGGCAATCGAATCGCACAAGCAGAGGCACCGCAACCTCTTCGCGCAGGCCGCCGAACTCTCCGAGCGGATGAAGAACGGCGATGGGACGGCCCGCGATCTGCTCGGCTTCGTGATTCACGACCTCATCTCGCTGCATATCCTCCAGGAGGACCCCGAATACTACGCCTTGTTCAGAAGACCGGAAACGCCGCCGCCGCCCGTCACCGAACCTGCCCGAGAAGGAATCCCGGAGCGAATCCAGGAGAAATTTCAGGAGCGAATCCAGGAGCGAATCCAGGAGCAAATCCAGAATCAGGTCCGCGAACCGGTCCATGAGCGCGCGAAGATCGCGGATCGAGACCCCCGCGCGGCATAGCGGCCGCCCTGCCGCGGTGATATACTCACAACGTCCGGCGCGTCTCCGCGCCGGCACTTTCGACCATCGCCGAGGTTCCCATGTCCGGCCACTCAAAATGGGCCACAATCAAGCACAAGAAGGGCGCGCTGGACGCCAAGCGCGGCAAGATATTCACCCGCCTGCTCAAGGAGATCGCCGTTGCCGCCAAAAATGGCGGAAATCCCGACAGCAACGCCCGCCTGCGCTCCGCCATCTTGGCCGCCAAATCCGAAAATATGCCGCAGGAAAACATCAAGCGCGCCATCCAGCGCGGCACCGGCGAACTGGAAGGCGTCAATTACGAGGAGATTTCGTTCGAGGGTTACGGCCCCGGCGGAGTGGCCATCATCGTAGATACGCTGACCGACAATCGCAACCGCACGGTGAGCGAAATCCGACACGCCTTCTCCAAGAACGGCGGCAACCTCGGCGAATCAGGCTCGGTGCGCTTCATGTTCTCCAAGAAGGGCCTGATCGGCGTCGAAAAGTCCGCGGCCAGCGAAGAGCGGTTGATGGACATCGTCCTGGAGCACGGCGGCGAGGATCTGAACGACGAGGGAGATACCTGGGAGATTGTCACCGATCCGGCCGCTCACGAGGCCGTCTCCGCGGCGGTAAAGGCCGCCGGCATTCCCACCACCGTGAGCGAAGTGACCATGGTCGCGGCCACCTATACGAAACTCGAAGGTTCGGCGGCCAACCAGATGCTCCGTTTGCTCGAAGCCCTGGAAGACTTCGACGACACGCAAAACGTCTACTCCAACTTCGATATGGACGAGGAAGAGATGGAAGCGGCGGCCGGTTAGTCCGCTCCCAGGCAGGCGTCAAGGTGGCCGCCCGGTTGTGGCGGCCTTTTTACGGAAGCTCGGAGTCTCGCTCCAAAGATGAAAACTTGAAGGAATGAACCTTGACCCTGGCTCGAAAGACCCTATCGTTCGTCCTCTTGGCGGGGAGCGCGCTTGCCCCTGCCCAAGCCCAAAATAACCGGAATCTCAGCCCGTTCGCGCCCCTACCGCCAGTCAACCCCGTTGCCCAGGTCCGCGAGGCCCGGAGCTGGGAGTTCGGCCCCTTCGTCAACGCCGGCGCCGGCGTCGGCAATCGCTCCAGCTACAAGTTCCTGTGGGCGGGCGCGCAGTTGGGCAAGCCGCTCAGCCCGGTCGTTCATGCCGGCTTTTTCTCCGGCCAGTTCGAGTACGGCGGCAACGTCATGCCCCTCTGGCAGGCCTATACCCCGGCTCCCTACACGCAGACGATTGCCGATGCGGGAGGTACAGGCACGGTGGCCTACGGCGGCGGAACATTCCGTGGAGTCGGCATCACCCCGGTCATCTTCCGCTGGAACTTCCTTACCTCGTCGCGGCGCCTTCAGCCCTGGTTTCAGGCCGCCGGCGGGCTGGTCTACACTACCCACAAGTTTCCGCCGAATTATCTCACCGATCCGGCGCTTGGTCTCAATGGCGGAACCTGCGTCTGGAACTTCACCCCGCAGGGAGGGGGCGGTATTCACTACTTCACCCGCCCCAAGCGCTCCATCGACCTCGGCGTCAATGCCGTGCACATCTCCTCGGCCTCGCTCGGCGACCGCAACCCCGGCGTGAACGCCAGCTTTCAGGTGCAGTTGGGCTACACTTTTTGGAAGTGACCGGAAGTATCCACAGACGAGTCTGCCCTGCGGATTTGGAGCGACCATGAGCCAGCAGTTGGTCGAGTGTGTGCCCAACTTCTCCGAGGGCAAGAATGCCCGGCGGGTCGAGGCGATCGTGGCCGCGATGCGCATCGAGGGAGTGCGCTTGCTCGACGTTTCCATGGATGCCGATCACAACCGCTCGGTGGTCACCATCGCCGGCGATCCGGCTACGATCGTCGAGGCCGCCGTGCGCGGCGCGGGCAAGGCCGTCGAACTCATCGACCTCACCCGTCAGCAAGGGGTCCATCCCCGCATCGGAGCGGCCGACGTCATTCCCTTCGTGCCCATCTCCGGCATCAAGCTGGAGCAATGCGCTCTCTTGGCCCGTCAAGCCGGCCTGGAAATCTGGCGACGCTTCGCCGTACCGGTCTTCTTCTATGAGGCGGCCGCCGCCCGGCCCGACCGCGCCAACCTCGAGGATGTGCGCCGCGGGCAATTCGAGGGCCTGCGCGACGCGGTTCGTCAGGAGACCGCGCGCCGCCCCGACCTGGGAGGCCCCGGACTCCATCCCACCGCCGGTGCCTGCGCCGTGGGAGCGCGCAAGTTCCTCATTGCCTACAATATCTACTTCGATTCCTCCGACGTCTCGATCGTGCGCGCCCTAGCACGCGAGATTCGCGCCTCGTCCGGCGGACTCGCCGGCGTCAAGGCCATGGGCGTACTGGCCCATGGACGGGCGCAGCTCTCCATGAACATCACCGACTTTGTCGCCACACCGGTCTCGCAAGTCTTTCACACCGTTGCGACGCTGGCTCTCCGCCACAAGGTCTCCCCGGCCCAGGGAGAGGTGATCGGCCTGCTTCCAGAGGCCGCCTGTGAGCGGGAGAGCGAGTGGATGCGTCAATTGATTGAGTTCGATCCGCGGACCGGGATTCTTGAGCGTCGGCTGGCCGATCCTCTCACCTGGCCCGAAGAAAGATGAGCAGAGGATCGGGGAATATCTTCCCATCGGCGAAACCCGCGGATAGTACAATGGAAGCGCAGCAAGCGAGAGCGTCTTTCCGTTCTTGGCATCCGCGTGGGCGACGGAGTTTGCCGAAGTCCCTGTCCCCGGATCGTCAAAGAGCTTGCATCTCGGAGGATGAAAATTGTCGAACAAGATTGTCACGGTTTCAGTCGCGGCGGCCTTTGCGGCCGCGACTATGTCGCTACAAGCGGCGCAGTTGTCCACCGATGCCCGCACCGCCGTCCCGCATGAAGTTCAGCAGTTGGTGGTCGTCGACTATCAAGCCATGCAGAACTCCACCGCCGCCATGGACCTGAAAGAGCGCGTGATGCCTCCCGAACTCAAGCAGTTCGACGAGGCCCTGCGAAAGTCCGGCCTAAACGACAACCACGACGTCTCCGAACTGGCCTTTGCCCTCTTCCGGCCCGCCGGAACCGCCGACTCGCTGGTCACCGTCGGCATCGCGCAAGGACAGTTCTCCGTGCAGGACGTGATGGCCAACTTCAAAAAGCAAAAGGTCAAGCCCAAACTGGTGCGCGCCAACAAGGTCTATCCCATGGCCAAGACCGGCATGGTTCTCTGCTTCGTCGATCCCTCCACCATGGTCTTCGGCAGCGAGGATGCCGTCGAGAAGGCTCTCGATGCCCGTGACGGCGTTACCCCCGGGCTGCTGACCAACGCTACCATGATGGATGCCATGAAGACCGTCGATACAGAGCCTCTCTGGAGTATCCTCGACGAGAAGGGTACCAAGACCATGATGAAGCAGGTGCTGGGCCAGGCCGGAGCAGGCTCGATCACCGACTTCGCCACCGTCCAAAAACGCTTGCAGGCCTCCTGGTACGCCATGGACTTCCAGCATGGCGTCAAGTTCGACCTCACCATCTCCACCGGCGACTCCTTTTCCGCGGCCACCATCGCTTCCCTGCTCACCGCCGCCGTAGCTTTGCGCAAGGTGAGCGGCTCCGATGCCGAGAAGAAGGCGCTCACCGACACCTCCGTCGGCTCCGATGCCGGAAAGCTCTCCATCCACTTCGCCACCACCGACGCCGAGTTCAACAGTCTGCTCCAGTCCCCGCTCTTTCAGAGCATGGTGCATTGACGATCGCCTCCAAGCGCCGCTGTGCGCTCCCGCGACAAGCGACTCTGCAAACCGCATGAAGCGCCGCTCCCTTTCGTTCGCGTTCCCGGCGAATGGATGGGAGCGGTGCCATAACGCCCGTTGCGGCGAAGACGCTTTGAGGATTGTCGTCTTGTCCAACCGTTGCGCAAGCGCGCGCTCGCCGGCAAAAAACGCCTTAAAATCAGTCGGGCGCCGCCCCGGAAGATGGTGCGGAACTGTCCATGGGGTTGGAGATTCGAACCGGGAAGGCGAGGTTGGACCGCTTGATTCCGGGCATGGTCTCAAGAAGATACGCCACCACGGCGGAGACGGAAGTGTCGTGCTCGGCTGCCCAAAGGCGCGCTCGACGATAGACATCGTCAGGAACGGCGACCGTGATATTGCGCATGGATTCTCCATTGACGCGGTTTCTTGACCGCGCTTTTCATTGTGTGCCGTCGAGAAGCAATTTTCTGCAATCGCCGCGGCACATCGAGTTCCTTGGGCAGGTGGCCCAGTCATCGCCCCTGAAGAATGATTCTGATTTTTGAGAATCTGTGCCCCGTTCATCG
>CAZMHC010000093.1:0-11222 GCA_964565955.1 uncultured Occallatibacter sp. | reverse complement strand
GTTCGTCTGGCGCAAACGCGAAGTCAAAGGATCGCAACTGCGCAACACTATCGTACACTTACGCAATTAAGCACTACCATGGGCCGTTCGGGGATTGATCCCATGTTTCAAAATCGAGTCCTGGGGCATCAGGGCACACGGCGTCTATGCTTGATCTAACAACGACAGTGTGCCGAGTTCCCCACCTCCCTTGCGAAGCAGGATGAACCCGCAACTATCAGCTTCGCTTCGGTCTTCCGGGGTGAGTTCATAAGTCGTCGAAACGACCCCAATTTGCAGAAGTTTTTCGATGTCTTGGAAGCTATTCAACCACTTGGATACAAGAAAGGCATCACATTTTGTTATTCCAACTACACCTTCCAATCGCGACCAATGATCTCCAAGACTATAGGTAATGCACTTGCGATTCTGAAGATCAGAAACGAGAATCGCACCGGCATAATGGGCATTTTTCGTCCTCAACTCCGAGATGACAAGATCGAAATGAGTTACGTCGATATCAACACTTATTAGCTTGCCGGGACTATCGCCTTCTAAATTGAACAAAATGAAATCCGAATAATACTTCTTTAGCAAATCCTTCTCTTCGCATAGTTTCTCACAGATGTAATCCCAAAACTTAACGGTGCACTCAAGGGGTCCTTTCTGACTAAGTTCTACGCTTTTTCTCTGTAGGGATTCGTCTCGCTTCGCCGTTGTCACGATAATGTATTTCGATAATTCTGGAGTAAAATGTAGCGCCTTCTTGTACTCGATATCTAGCATTTTAGGGCTGAGTTTTAAAACGCACTTACACTGAATGCCTCCAAGTTTCTTTGTGTCGCCAATAAATCCGTAGACATCCACACCATGCTGACTCTGTCCTGATGAACCCAATTCTTCGATATCCTCATTCTTCCAGATGCGCTTATACAAGGCGCAAGTTATTCGCTGTAGTTCTTGCCAATCGGACGGAACTGGAAGTGCGACCTGATAAGATGCTGGCATATTGTCTTTGATACCTCATGACCTCATTTTCGATCTTCAATCCAAATATCCCACCTCAGGCTGGTACAGGTAAAGATTATACAACGAGTCCAGTCTGGTCTTCACTAAAACTAAAAAACTTCGAATAGAGGTCGCTCGAAGGTCGTGCTGATATCCACCCTTTCCTCAGAGTACCTGCACCTCTGGCCTTATCCTCAATACAGCCCCTCCCGTGAGCAATTTCGCCCAAACCGTCAAGCAGCAACCTGGCATCGCGGACCTTGCATCAACTACTGCCCAACAAAGCTTTGATGTCTCTGCTGCCTCTGAGAACACGCAGAATCAATACGTCGTCGTCTTCGATGCAGTAGAGGACGATGCATGTTGTCTTCAGATTCGATAATCACGCGATTCAAGCGCCTGCTCTGCCCAGCCACAACGTAACCGGGAAGCCAACATAATCCGCATTATGTGGTGCACCACATAATGCGGATTCATGGCCGCTTTATCGGCTGCAGCGTAGCGGCGGTCGGATGCTCATGCTCGTCCGGCGGGGCTACGAAGGGTTCAGGCCCAAGATGGCCGCGATGGCAGGTGCCGCAGGTGACCGCCGCGCCGGAGTTGTCGATCTTGCTGACGTAGTTCCTGTTGATATCCTCGGTCATGGTGAACATCAGGCGGGCGGTTGCCTTCTCCGGCTTCGAGTCGTCGGCGTATTTCAAGCGCGGGCGGCCATTGGGGCCGATGTTGTTCGGGTCCGGCGCATGGCAGGTGCCGCAATGTGTGCCCAGCGCGGCCTCCCACTGCTCCATGATCTCGTGAACCTGTTCGCCGCTCAGGGTTTTGGGCAAAACTTTGAGGTTGGTGGGCGCGGCATGAGGGTGCTCGTGTACTTCGCGCTGCGGAGCGCCGGCTGAGGACTGCGGGGCTGGCGACTCTTGAGCGGCAACCGATAGGACGACCGCTGCCAACCATGCGGCTACGGATGCGGGCAATGAAAGGGAAGTTATCTTCAAGCGGGAAATTTCCTCGTGGTGGGATGGGTTCTACCGATAGACGGAATTCTACTTGAGAAAGACGCGCTCACCGATCGAGCGTTTCGGGCCGGAGACGCAGTTATGCTCCGGCAAGGCAAAACGCAGCGGCCAGTCCACCGCCTCATGGATGCCGATGCGGGCTGTGACCAGCAGCTCTGTTGCGGCATAGCCGTCGTCGCGCAGTTGCAGCGGCGAGGCCGGATCGAGCAGATTGAGGCCGTTATGGCTGCGCCGCGCAAGGCCCATCGCCTGGCAGAGGCGGCTGGGGCCGGAGGCGATCAGGCGCGCTTCCGCCCCCGGCACCAGGCCGCGATTCAACGCCATGCGCTCCGCTCCAGCCAGCGGCTCCAGCGCGCGCAGCAGAACGCAGCCCGCTCGCCCCTCGGCCTCGCAGCTCACATTCATGCAGAAATAGCGGCCATAGATTGCATATACATACGCATGACCGGCGGGACCGAAGAGGACGGAGTTGCGCGGCGTGGGGCCGCGATAGGCGTGCGCCGCCGGATCGGGCGGGTCGTTGTGCGGACCCAGATAGGCCTCTGCTTCCACGATGCGTCCGGCCAAAACTCCAGAAGCCGAAGTGTGCGCCAGCACCTTGCCCAGCAGTCGCGGGGCTACTTGCTCCGGCGGCGCCTCAAAGAAGCCGCGCGTGAGCAGATGACCGGGCAGCCGCGAAGACGATCCGTCGTCAACCTTTGTTTGCGCGTTGTTTCCCATTTCACGGTGAAGGCATCTCAGATCTCGCCTTTGGGATATGCGATGGATCCACTCAACCTCCCAAGCCGAAGGTTGCCTGGACGGCTAGTTCCGCAACGCCGCTCGTTCACCGAGCCGAAGGCATCTGCCCTACCGCAGGTGCGCCGACCGAACCGCTGTCAACATCTCGCGCCGCAGAATCGCATTGATCCGCGATTGGTATCCTTTGCCCTGTGACTTCAGCCACTCCAACACATCGGCATCCACACGCGCCGTAATCTGGCGCTTCACCGGACGATAGAGCGCCCTGCGTTCGGCATTCTTCCACGTCCGGTCGCTCATCTCCGGTATGTCGCTGAAGTCGATCTCGCTGTCGGGCCGCTGTGCCAGCGCCCGCAGGCTTGCCCGATCTTGTGCGGTCAAGGGCGGCAGCGCCTCCAATGTATAACTAACGATTTTCGTCTGCATAGCGTTGTCTCTCCTTTCTCGATGCATATCGAGCCGAAACTATGCGGATCACCTCTACGAGGCGCCCGGTTTGACCTTGTTCTCTCACCGTATGCGCAACCATCATGAGCAGCGAGCCTTCGGCCTCGCCATACTTCGCCAGCGTTACTCCCCATCTTGGATGCGATCCTTGACCGACACGAAGAGCGGGTCCAGAAAAATCCGACTGGCTAGCTGGAAGCTGACTCCGTGCTTGCGTTGATTGGAGAGGTTCTTCGCCTCATATCATTCAAAACGGATTCCAGTCATACCAACAGTGTAGTTGCTTTTATGTAAGGATGCACCCGCCGGGCGGTTACGCGATAAGTTTATGAAATAACATATGTTACGCATCCGAGGGCACCCCACCATCCGCTTTTTCTCGCTAAGGCGGGTGCCTCAGGTCTCGAATTCGAGACCTGGGATTCAAGCTATTTGTGGGCTTTCTTCCATTCATGGATCGCGGCCAGCACTTCTTCCGCATGGCCTTCCGGTTTAACCTTGGGAAAGATGCGCAGCAGAGTGCGGTCCGGGCCGATGACGAAGGTGGTTCGCTCGATGCCCCAGACTTTCTTGCCGTACATATTCTTTTCCTTGAGTACGCCAAACTGATTGCAGACTTTCTCGTCTACATCGGCAAGGAGCGTGTAGGGCAGATCGTATTTGGCGCGGAATTTCGCCTGGTTCTTGGGCGTGTCGCGGGAAATGCCCAGGACCACCGCTCCGGCGGCCTGGAGTTTGGCGAAAACGTCGCGGAAGCCGCAGGCTTCGATGGTGCAGCCGGGCGTATCCGCGCGGGGATAAAAGAAGAGGATGACGGGCTGGCCGGCATAATCGGATAGGCTGGCGGGTTTGTCTTCGTCGGTTTGCAGCGTGAAATCGGCGACCTGCTCATTCAGTTCCATGGGGAAGTACCTCGCTATTCGGTTAGAGTGCCCTCAGGGGCCTTCAAGTGCGATTATCGCAGAGAGGCGCGGCGGATGATCTTGCGCGGCATGGATGGTATCTCGATGAGGCGAATGGCGCTGGCGGCACTCGCGCTGCTGGCCGCGTCGCCGGTGTGCGCGCAGTATCTCGGCCAGTTGACCAAGCAGGCAAAAGACGCGCCCGAACTGCGGGCCATCGCCGTGCTGGAGTGGACTGGCCCCGAGGGCAAGCCCAAAGCCAGCCGCCTGGTTCCCGTGGCCGTGCTGGATAGCGCGCGGATCGAGGGCGGCCAGCTTCAGGACGGTGGCATTTATCTGGCCCGCCCGGAACCGCTGGCGCTCACCGGCGAAGTCGAGTACGAACTGGAGCGCAACGGCAAGCCGATGGGCCTCTTCGAGATCGAGAACGCCGGGCAGGAGCAGGGTTCCTGGGTGGGTTACGGTGCCTGGAAGCCGCTGCCCGCCGTCCGCCCCAAACCCTCCACAGAGCAACTGGCCAACGTAGGTCACGACGACGAGGAGAGCGATCAACCGGTTCTGCATCGCAAGAAGCACCCCGGCGATGCCCCAACCGGAGACAAGGACAAAACTTCAAGCGGCGGGGCCGGCTCGGGCAATGGATCGTCTTCGGAAGAGCCGGCTCCCGATCCCGACCGTCCGGTGCTCCACAAGAAGGACTCGAACGGCAGCGCGGCCAGCAGCCCCGCTCCGGCGGACGATCCCGACCGCCCCGTGTTGAAGAAGACCAAAAAGAAGCAGCCCGAGGACGTGGCCCACGTGGATTCGTTGCCCGACATCACCGATCCCGACCGTCCCCGCCTCAGGCGCGGCCAAGCGACCGGCGATGCCCTCAGCGTGGTTCCGAGTCTAATGGGCTTGCCGCCGGACCTCGAACAGGCCGTCGCCGTCTCCGACGCCAAGAGCCGCCCTCCGCACCCCTGGAGCTATTCCTGGTCCGATCAAGACGACGAGGCGAAGATGAAGTCGGAGCTCGAAGAGATTGCCCGCGACGCACTCGGCCTGAATCCCCCTCCCGCGCCGAAGCAGGCTGCGAGGCGGAAGCAGGCGGGGAAGGGCGCCAAACCCGCGCCGCCTCCGCCCGCCTCCGCGCCGCTCGTGGACGAGCAATTCCGCGTCTTCGAGCTGGCCTACGGCTCCGGCGCAACCCTGGTGCTGACCGCGCATATCGATGCTCCCCGCACGCAAATGAAGTTTGTGACCCTTATTGCCCAGCCCGACCTCTACGGCAACGTGCTGGTGCTGCTCAAGAGCGTCGCCGACGGCGGGCATCTCGACGAGGCTCCACGGATGCGGCTGGTGGATGCCGTGGATGCCCTGGCCGACAATCGCGGCGAATTGCTCTTCGAGCTGCGCGGCGCAACCCAGCGCCAATTCGCCCTCTACCGCATCCTGCGCGGCCAAGCCGAGAAGCTCTTCGTCACCGGCGGCGGGGAGTTCGGGTCCGAGAGCAGGGAATAGAGAATCGGATGTATTCGCCAAATCCCTTCGCACATCGTCTTCAGACTGGCTATGCGAAAAGCGATGCCTGGCGCGCGCCGTTATGTCGCTGTCCAACCTCTGAACTGAATGAACCTGCGGAGGCTGCGCAATTTCATTGAGAAAAGGAATTAAAGCAAGAGCCAATTACGTGCGCAAGGCGTGGCGGAACCCGTTCCCAATCTGCCACATCGCCTTTTTCATCGTTCCATCGAAGATGAAATTGTCTGGAAAAGTTTGCAATCGGGCCATCTCCCGAGCGGAAATAACTCGGTTTAGATGCGGGTGAATAGCCTCCCGCTGGCGCACAATAGAAAATAGAGAGCAAGGCGGCGGCTTAGGCCCCCGCCCGCTCCGCGAATTCGACCCGCCGTCAGGGATTTTCCGTTGCGTTTCTGTAATTCGCGGATGCCGGCGTGGATCGCGGTTCGCGACATATCGGTAGCTTGGGCCGCCAGCGAAACCCCGCCGCAAGGCAGAGAGCTTCCTCTGCGGCTGCTCACACCCGATGCCCACGTTCGTCCGGAAGGTCACGGAGCGCTCGATACTTTTTCCGCGCAACCGCCAATTCTTTTCGCATGGAAATAGAGTATGCACTTCCTCTATGTTCAAGTCGTTTGTGCGCAGACCCTTACAGATTGCCCACTCGGCGATCCATCGCCCTACGCCCCGCAAGCCGCGACTTGACTCGCTTCTTCCGCCTCCGCCGCTTCCCACGCCAATGCCGAGCGCCGCCAATCGCGAATGCCCACGACCGAAAGCGCGATCAGGCCGATATAGAGCATTGCTGTAAGCAGAAGGTGCTGAGAGACAAACTCGCCCACATAGACAAGATTGACGGCAATCCATAACCACCAGTTGGCGATATGCTTTCGTACGCTCCACCAACCGCCCAAGACGCTGTAACTTGTAAGCATGGAATCCAGCCAGGGAAGCGCGGCGTGAGCATGATTCATCCATAGCCCCAGCGCGACTCCTCCCAGAAATCCTGCAATCAGGCCGACAATCAGGCTACGCGCGGAGAGCCGGACCACGCGTACTTCGCCTTCGTCGCGTACGCCTTTGACCCAGTACCACCATCCGTAAAAGTTCATAGGCAGGCCGCCGAGAATCAGCAGAGCGCCGGCATACAATCTTGCGTGGTAAAAGACCGCCAGATAGGCGAAGTCGGAGACCAATCCGATCGGCCAAGTGAGAATTTTCCGCTTGGTGGTCAGCCAGGTGCTCCAGACGCAGGTGGCGACTCCGAGCGCCTCGATCCAGTTTTCAACAAGATACTTGATCAATGAATGACCGCTCATAGCACTCCCGCTTCCTTGCATCGATCTAGGCGCGGCGGCTTATGGCGATTCTCAGCCCATGCGTCGATAGCGTCCAGCAACATAGTTCCCATGCGACCGCGAAACCAGCGCGCATGGCCAACCAGGTAGTCGTGAGTGGCCAAGTACGCTTTCTCTTCCGAATGAAGCACGTCAAGAAAGTAATCCGCCTCGGAAAGAGCGAACTCGGCGTGACAAAGCGCCGTCATCGGAGCTAGCGCGACCGCTTCCTCCTCCGAGAATGGACGAATCGACTCATAGCCAGCAAGCATTTCGTAAAGATGATCGAGGTGTACGGGAACGGACTCATCGTTATCGGGTTCTTCAAGATACTTGATCAATGAATGACCGCTCATAGCACTCCCGCTTCCTTGCATCGATCTAGGCGCGGCGGCTTATGGCGATTCTCAGCCCATGCGTCGATAGCGTCCAGCAACATAGTTCCCATGCGACCGCGAAACCAGCGCGCATGGCCAACCAGGTAGTCGTGAGTGGCCAAGTACGCTTTCTCTTCCGAATGAAGCACGTCAAGAAAGTAATCCGCCTCGGAAAGAGCGAACTCGGCGTGACAAAGCGCCGTCATCGGAGCTAGCGCGACCGCTTCCTCCTCCGAGAATGGACGAATCGACTCATAGCCAGCAAGCATTTCGTAAAGATGATCGAGGTGTACGGGAACGGACTCATCGTTATCGGGTTCTTCTCGCAGAAAAAGCCACTCCACAATGTTACGTTCGATGGCAATCGCAAGATCGTGCACCGCATTGGTGCGATCCGCAAGGCCGAAGTCGATGACTGCCGCAACTCGCGCATCCGCGCCGAGGTCGCTCCATAAAAGGTTGGACCCATGAAGATCGTTTTGCGTCCACAGCGGATTGAGCGAGGAGAGAAGCGGAAGCAACTCCTCATGGAAGGGAACAAGCAGCTCAAGCGCATCGTCGCGATCCGTGCGCTTCGATAAGTATCTTTCCAGCGCTGGGCGCGCGGCTATATATCGATCCATTGCCGCGTCCGCGCGATTGGAGGCAAAGATAGTAAAGCTGGCTACAAGCTGACGGGGTTTGCGCGATGGCGCGTCATAACTCTCCGAGGCGCGATGCAAGCGCCCCAGCGCGCAGCCCGCCGAGTATGCGTGCGCAACCGAGCGGAACGGCGTCCAGGAGAGCGAGTCTTCATAGGCATCCGCGGCATTGAAGGCCTCATGGATTTCGTAACTCCACTCATCTTTTTCGATAACTGTATCGCCGGAAGCATCGGCAAGAACCCGCACCACCGGCGCTCCATGCGCGCGCAAATGCGCGAGAAAGCTATGCTCTTCAAGCAGGCCCTCGCGGTCGCGCACGGCACGATGATGGCGCTTGATAAAGACTCGCCCAGCGCTTGTGGCCACCACGCAGGCGGCTGAAAACGGACGCGGGCTGGCGAATACAATCTCGTTGGCTTGGCCGCAGTCGGGAAATTCGCGCAGGACCGCGCGCACCTCATCGAGCGTGAGCGGAGGCCAATCCGGCTTGACCCGCTCCTTGCCCATGCCGTGCGCTGTCGCAGCCAAGCTGATTGCATCTTTCTCTGGCTTTGGCACAATAACCTCAGAAAGTGTAGTGAGCGTCGAGCCACACGGTCGTTGGCGCGCCGAGATGAATGAAGGAGTCGCCCCCGCTCGATCCTGTATCTTTCCAGTAGCGCTTGTCACCGATGTTATCGGCATACACTCGATACGTTACGTGGCTTCCTTCGCCGCCGGGCGTGTACCGAGCGCCAAGATTGAAGAGATTGTAGCCGGGAACGTTCACCGCATCGTCGCGCGTGGCTTCCTTGCGCCCGGTATAGCTCCAACCGGGCAACAGGTGCAATTCACGGGCATGGGGCAAAGCGAGATCGGCAAAGAACGTAGTGCGCAGATGCGGAACGTTGAGCACTTGCTTGTTATTGAAGGACGGTGTACCGGAATCATCGGAGATTGCCCGAATGGCAGTTGCCGAGGCACTCAAGCGCATCCAACTCGTCGCTTTGCCTTCGGCATTCAACTCGATGCCGTCGTGAGTATCATGGCCGTCGGATTCAAAGCATAGATCTCCGGCGACGACAGCCCCTCCCGTGGTGTAATTAAGCGGGCAGAAACTATCCGGCGCTTGAATCGTCTTGGGATAAAAGAACGGGGCGCGCATATGGAAGAGCGCAGTGGTCAAAATGATCTTCTGCCCCGGCTCGTACTTTGCGCCGACTTCGGCCTGACGCATAAAGTAAGGACTCAGATACTGATTTCCGTTGTCGGTGAACCAAGATGCCTGCGGCGCCAGCGAGAGCTGGACTCCGTAATTGCCATAGATCGTAAGGCTGGAGACCGGATTGAATGTTATCGCGTACTGCGGCAGCCAGATTAGCTTATTGTTGGGGATGGGCAATGTGGGAGCAGAGTAAACAATCTGATTCTGAGCGTTTAAGGTTGTCGGGCACGGATCATTCAGCGGTCCCGGTGCATTGTTGAGAGTGGGAGTGCAGGGGTTGGAAGCGGCTGGCGAATAGTTCTGATCGTGCATGGAATCCTCACGACCTCCCGCTAAGAATTGAAGCCGGCCGGGAAGAATAATCCGGTCCTGCACCACTAAGGATGCTTGGTGATTGTCTTCATAGAGCCTGCGCGGGCCAGCATATTGATGCGGTGATTCCATTGGAAATGGCGTGAGGGGCATATAGATATTTTCAGAACCGACATAGTCATACACCGGGCCGTCTGAAATCGTTGCAGTAGATGGATACGCATACGTGTAAAAGCCAGGAAGCTGTACGCTTCGACGGAAGAGTTCACCTCCTCCGGTAACGTCATGCGTGATCGGTCCGGTCTTGATTTTGCCAGTTACAAGCGCCTCGGCCTGCGCGTTAATGTGAAGCACACCGGGTTCGCGCCAGTCATAGATTCCGTAGCTGCCGCCAGGAGTGCCGTCTGTGTTATTCGGACAAAAGAAGTACGCGGGCGCATTGGTCGCGTTGGTGCAGCTTGGAGTATCGTATAGATCGTCAGTGGAGTCGTAGGTCATAGGGACTCCATACGCATACACAACGTTGTCGTCGCGAAGCGCATGGCTGTAACTGGCAGCGACAAAGGCCGTCCATCCGGCGGAGAGATCATAATCATAACGCGCATTGCTATTCGTCGTATCGAAGATATTGGGTTTTTCCCAAGACTGTTCGCCCAGCATTGTCGCCGGAGAAATACTGCTAATGTCTGGAACCGCCGTTCCGCCCAGCAACTGATAGCCGCAGACCGAGCGCCCCACCGTGTGCTGATACTCGAAATCTCCCTTCAAAATAGACTTGGGAGTTATCTTCCAATCCACCGCCCCCGCGCCCATTCCGCGCCAGCCGTTGGCGCTGTTCACATAACTCGCGGTCCTTTCGCCGGCCATGTTCACGCGCGCGCCCACCTGCTTCTGCGCGCCAAACAGATGCCCCAGATCAACGGCTCCGAAGGCTGTTCCGCGATGATCTGTAGCAATATCCACGGCCTCGACGTCAGTAGGCCGCTTGGTAACATAGTCGATCAGTCCTCCGCCGGAGGCTACGCCGCTCTCCAGGGCCGAAATGCCCTTGAGTATCTCGACGCTCTCCTTGTTTTCGAGCGGCACGTTCTGCTCGCCGACCACGGTCAATCCATTGACCTCGAAACCGGTCTCCTGATCCAGCGCGTAACCGCGAATCTGGTAGTCGCCGAAGTAACCCACCGGCGCGTAATCCTCGCCGACCGAGGCATCGTTCTTCACCACGTCTGAGATCAGGCGCGCCATCTGGTCGTTGAGCAGATCGCGAGTGATGACCGTAGCCGAGAGCGGAGTCTCCATGAGCGTTGAGCCGCCCAGCGTGCCGACAGTTACCAGATCGGGAAGATAGTCGTCCTTCACTTCGCCATGCACCACAACCGTGGTCGTCGGGTGGGGTAACTGCTGCTTCGCGGAGGGGGCCTTCTTCGCGTCGGAGGGGGGCGCGGCATCCGTCTGTGCTGTGAGGAGCGCCGGAACAACGACGAAGCAGAGCGGAAGAAGGCTTGCCGCGCACAGAAATCTAAGCATTGCAGACACGGAGCGATCCGTATGCGTATGCGGAGATTTTCGCGCGAGGAATTGAGAAAAAGTGCGGAGCGTGATAGCGGCTGCATGATTGAGCATGGACTCCCCTTGTTTTCAACCGATATGAAACAAGAGCGTTCACGCTGCGATTCGAGGAAATGGGCCGCTTCGGAAACTTCCCACGCCGGTATTGTCCGGATCGGGTTCGAGGGTATCTCTCAGCCCCACATC